>CBFHQG010000050.1:14470-14718 GCA_965657825.1 Actinomycetes bacterium
CACAGGTCTCCGACGTCAACTCCCTGGTCGAGCGCTTCGGTGAAGCCCAGAAGATGATGCGCAGCATGCGCGGCGGCAAGGGCGGCATGCCGGGTATGCCAGGCATGGGCGGCGGTATGGGGGGCGGAATGGGTCCGGGTATGGGACCGGGCATGGGGGGCGGCAAGAAATCGAAGGGGCGATCGGGGAAGTCTCCGGCCAAGTCGAAGAAATCGCGCAGTGGCAATCCGTCGAAGCGGGCCGAACAG
>CBFHQG010000051.1:0-14620 GCA_965657825.1 Actinomycetes bacterium
GGCGAATCATCGAAGGTACTCCTTATCGCGTGATCAGGATCGGGTGATCAGGATCGAGAGGCGAGAGCGGATCGCAGGCCGAGGGCACCGACCGCGAAAGCACCCACAGCGGCCAGCCAGCCGATGAGCGGCTTGCCGGGCTCGGGCAGCGGACCACCACCAGCGGCAACACCCGTCGGAACCGTGCCCGCAGCAGGTGTGATGATGACGGTGCCCGGTGTCGTGGTGGTCTCGCCCGGGGAAGGCGTCAGCGTCGTCTCCGTGGGCGACTCCGTCGGGGTCGCGGACGTTGTTCCCGGGGATGGTGTCACCGTGGTTTCCGTCGGCGTCGGTGATGTCGTGCCCGGTGAAGGCGTCACCGTGACCGTCTCAGTGACCGTCGGCGTTGCGGTGGGTTCACCGGTGACGGTCTCCGTTGCCGTCGACGTCACAGTGATACCCGGGCCCGGCACGACAATGACGTTCGTGACCGTCTGCGTCACGGTCGGTGTCGCCGTCGGATCGGTTGTCACCGTCTCTGTGACCGTGGGGGTTGCGGTGACAGTCTGAGTCTCGGTAGCCGTAGCCGTCTGGGTCTCGGTGGCAGTCTGGGTCACCGTCGGAGTCAAGGTCGGCTCACTCGTCACCGTCTCGGTAGCTGTGGCTGTTGCCGTCTGGGTCTCGGTAGCTGTGGCTGTTGCCGTCTGGGTCTCGGTGGCCGTAGCTGTAGCCGTCACTGTCTTGGTGACAGTCACCGTCGGCTTAGGTGGGCAGCAACCGTTCCGTGCCTCCGCCTCATCCGCCGAGGCTGTCGTCGGTACGAGCATGAAGGCCGAGATGGCCATCGCCGTCGCGAAACCCGTCGTACTCGTCACAAGGGCCGATCGCCGACCTGTCCGACGTCGTCGGAATCGACCTGCAGGGTTGTCCTGTGTCATGGCACGCTCCTCGTGCATCGAAGGTGTGGTGCCCTTCGACCATGCGTGCTCATCACGTCTTTCAGGCGACTCGCGCCCTACAGTGACCGGCTCACGATCATCTCTTATTCACCATGCGACCGACTAAAGACCGTTCATCAATCGCCCCGCGGTAAGACGTGTGTCAGGAGTGTCAGCGAACGCGACGGCGCTGACGCGAGACCACCCAGAAGCCGATGACCATCGCGATCACCGCGAGCCCGAGCAGGTAGAGGCCACCACCGATGACGCCGGCTCCGTCGATATCCGGTGGATCATCCGGGCACGGACCGAGGCCGCATTCGAAGGGCACAGACGCGGCGATCACCAGTGAGTCGAGCACCACCCAGATGACGACACCCATTGAGATGCCCAGGATCCACCAGGGTGTGCCGTACGGAGTCTTCAAGATCCCCTCATCGCCGGCCGAGAACTGCCGCGGGAACAGCAGCAGTACCGAGATTCCGGCGATACCGATGACGAAGGTGATCAGCGCCCAGGTGTACAGGTGCAGGCCGAGGACAGGGGGACCGTAACCGGGATCATCAGGTTGGATATGCAGCAGGATCTGGCGCACCGAACCAGCGCTGCCCATCAGAGCGGCGAGGATGCTGATCGCGTAGTGCGCAGGGCGCAGCCCCCACATCAGGTTCATGATCGGGCCGACAGCCAGACCGATCATGCCCGAGCGCTGCACCAGGCACAGCGGACACGGCTGCTCACCGATACCGAACTGCAAGAACAACGAGCCGGCCAGGACACCGAGCAATCCGACCAGGGCGACGAGGTTGATCAGCCGCATGATCTGGACCATGCGGATCGTGCCCGGGTCGCTGGCTCGTTCGGTAGACGTCATCGTCATCGTCGTTTCCTCCCTCAACCCACTCAGAAGCTCAACGGGATCGGGTCGGTCATGTGGAATCGCAGCATCGCAAGGGTGTACACGATCGACACCAGTGCCATCGGGATCGTCCACCGCTTGTGCAGGAAGATCCCGACGTACGTCACCGCCCACAGGACGAAGATGAGGAACATCACGGGCCGACCGTAGCGAAGAATCACACGTCCGCGGAGGTTTTCGGTGGAGGTCGGCCGAAGCCGTCATCCCGGGTCCTCCCGGTGTTCACCCGAGCGGGCGGCTACCGTAGCGGCCACCACCACCGGACCGGCCCGATACGCAATACCCGGGAGGGCATCGCGATGAACATCCTCGTAGGGGTTGCTCCCGACGACGCTGGTGACGATGCCCTGGCCCTCGCCGCCGTCCTCGCCCGACTGACCGGCGCCCGAGTGATCCTCGGCCACGTGTATCCACCACCGTATGAGTTCCCCAGCCTGACCGCTGTCGATGCCGAATGGCGAGCCTTCATCGAGGAGCGAGCCGAGATCATCCTGGAACGAGCCCGGGAGGTCCTGGCCCGCGAGTGGGGCATCGTCGATGTCGACTCGGTGGTGGCCGCACACACCTCACGTGGCCGCGGGCTACTCGCACTCATCGAGCAGGTCGATGCCCGCATCGTCGTCATCGGCCCCGCACCAGGGAGCGAGAAAGGCCAGATCAGCCTCGGGTCGATCTCCGACCGACTCCTGCATGGGTCCTCGGCCGCAGTCGCACTCGCACCCGAGGGCTACCGCGATTCTGCACCCGATGATCTGGACCGGATCGTCGTGGGATTCCGCACGGGCGAGGAATCAGAACAGGCTGTCCGCACCGCGCTGCGCCTCGCTGGCGAGGGAGGCCAGCCGACCGTCGAACTACTCACCCTCGTCCTGCGACCCACCCGTCTCGTCGGTGCGCGTAGGAGGAAGGACGCCGAGCAGGCACTGGTCGAGTTGATGATGCAGCGTGCCGATCAAGAACAGCGAGACTGCCTGGCCTCCCTCGATCTGTCGCAGATTCCCGGCCGTGTCGTGCGCGGTGACACGACCGGTCGGGCACTCTCCCGTTTCGATTGGCATGAGGGGGATCTTCTGTGCCTGGCGTCGAGCATCGAGGGCCCGCTGCACCGCGTGGTCCTCGGTGACATGACCCACAAGATCCTGCGCAACAGCGATGTACCGGCGATCGTGCTGCCTCGCGCCTTCGAACTGCGCCCGGGAGGCGAAGGGTGAGCGACCGCGGATTCGCCAGCGACAACTATGCCGGGATCCATCCGGAGATCCTCACCGCACTGACCGAGGTCAACTCCGGGCATCAACCGGCCTACGGCGACGACGCCGTCACCGCTCGACTAGGGGAGGTCATCCGCGGGCAGTTCGGGGAACAGGCGCAGGTGTTCTGCGTGTTCAACGGCACCGGAGCGAATGTCGTGGCCCTGCAGAGTGCCTGCCGACCATGGGAGGCGGTCATCTGCGCGCGCAACGCCCACATCGATGCTGACGAGGGCGGAGCACCGGAACGGGTGGCGGGCATCAAACTGCACACCATCGCAACCACCGATGGCAAACTCACCCCCGAGTTGATCGACGCGCAAGCCTGGGGTTTCGGTGTCGTTCATCGTGCGCAACCACGCGTCGTGAGCATCACGCAGTCGACTGAACTCGGCACGGTGTACACCGCCGATGAGATCCGTGCGATCACGACGCACGCGCACAACCATGGATTAGTTGTGCACCTTGATGGTGCGCGCATCAGCAACGCGGCGTCGAGTCTAGGTTCGTCTCTGCGCGACTTCACCACAGATGCCGCGGTCGACCTAGTGTCACTCGGTGGCACCAAGAACGGGGCACTCGCCGCCGAAGCAGTCGTGGTGTTGAATCCCGATCTGGCCGATGCCGTGCCCTTCGTCCGCAAGACGTTCATGCAGTTGTCCTCCAAGATGCGCTTCACCAGTGCCCAGTTGATCGCGCTGTTCGACGGTGATCTGTGGCGGCGCAGCGCCGACCACGCCAATGCGATGGCCGCCCGCCTATCCGAGGGACTCGCCGCGATCGACGGGGTGCGCATCACCCAGCCCACGCAGGCCAATGCGGTGTTCGCGGTGCTGCCCGCCGAGGTCACCGTTCGACTCCAGCAGCGCCACCACTTCTACGTCTGGGACCACCTGACCGGGGAGGTGCGGCTGATGTGCGCCTGGGACACCGAGGCGGGCGACGTCAACGCCTTCCTGGCCGATGTCGCGACCGAGATGGCGAAGGTGTGACTCCCAGATCACGGACTGATCACGATTCAGTGACCGGAAGCCGGGCATGACCTGTCTAAACGGACATTTCGGGATTACGTCACTAGCGTTACCCCACGTCACTGGTCTTTCATAGGAGCATGAGCATGGGGCAGCATGCCCGCCCGCGGGGGCGTGCAGAATCATGGCGCAGCGCGGCTCGCGCCATCGTCGTCTGGACCGGCATCGTCGTCCTGGGCGCTGTGGCCCTTGGCAGCGGTGCCGCCCTCGGTCAGTTCACCCCCCTGCGTGCCGATCTCCTCTCGGCCGAGCCGAGCCCCGAGCCCACCCCCACCCCGACTGCCGAGGCGAATCCTGAGCCGGTCGTCGAGGAGGAACCACCCCCGGCACCCTCGGTCCCCCGCGACGACACCCTGCCTGACGGCATGTACGCCGTCGACGTCGCGAGCGTCTACCCGCGTGAAACCGAGGAGAAGTTCGGGGTCGGCATCGTCATCCGCATCATGTTCACCGCTCCCGTCCCGGCCGAGATGCGCCCGGTTCTCGAACGCACGGCGATCGTCACGACGAGCAAACCGATCGGCCTGGGCACCTGGTCGTGGCCCGACGACTACACGATGATCTATCGACCCGAGGAGTTCTGGCCCGCGCACACGACGGTGACGTTGACGTCGAGCTGGGTCGAAGACGGGCTGGCGACCTTCGACCCCAGTCGCACGATCACCATCGGTCGGGAGCAGATCCTGAGCATCCGTCAGAGCACCCAGGTCGCCACCCTGTTCCGCAACGGCAGGTTGATCCGCGAGATCCCGGTATCACTGGGCAAGCCGACCTGGGAAACCGCATCCGGTATCAAGACGGTCATGGAGCGCTACGAGGTCAAGCGTATGGTCAACCCCGGGCCCCGCGAGCCCTACGACGTCCAGGTGCCCTACGCGCTGCGCATCACGCCCAATGGCGAATTCCTGCACGCTGCCCCCTGGAACCTCTACAACCTCGGCCGGGCACCGACCTCTCACGGCTGCACCAACATGAGCATGGAGGACGGCCGATGGTTCTTCGAGAACGCCTACGAGGGTGATCCGGTGATCACCCACGGCACCGGCCGCGATGTCGCCTGGGATCAAGGCCCCGGCGCCTCCTGGAACATCGACTGGTCGGACTGGCAGGCCAGCGCCGCCGCACTCCCCTAGCCGCCCTCCGCGCGCCGACGACCCCGGCATGCGGCATGATCAATTCTTCCCGCGAAACCGGTGAAGGAGGGGCGCACCGTGGATTTGGTCGAGGGGCTTCGACTCGTCGCGAGCCAGGGCGCCCCCGCTCAAGCCCTGCGGGCAGGTGAACTCCTCGAGGCGCTCTCCCACGATGACCCCGCCGCATCAGCACCAGCCCGGGCACTCCTCGAGGCCTTCCTCCACGATCCGGATCTGTGGCGATGACGACGACCCGCGATCGAGAACTCGCCCATGAACGCAAGGCTGTCCAGGAGCTCTACGACCGGCTGGACACGGTTCGCGAGCGCGCCGAACATGACCTGCGCCGAGCTCGGCACGGGCAGACCGCCGGCACCCCGGGAGCGCAGACCGAGCAGGAGGCTTTCGTCCGGCTCTATACCGAACGACTCGGCTCACTCAACGCCGCCGAGCATCGATTGTGCTTCGGACGCCTGGATCTGATCGACGGATCGCACCGGTACATCGGACGCATCGGCCTGACCGATGATGACCAGCAGCCGATGCTGACCGATTGGCGTGCTCCGGCCGCGGAAGGCTTCTACCAGGCCACGAGTGCTGATCCGCGTGACGTCGTACGCCGCCGACACATCATGACCGAGGGCCGAGAGGTCACCTCCCTGGAGGACGACGTCCTCGATCTCGACGCCCTCGGTGACGGGGTCATCGCCGAGGAGGATGTCCAAGGTGGCGGGGTACTGATGGCGGCGCTGGCGCGCAAGCGCACCGGGAGGATGCACGACATCGTCGCCACCTTGCAGGCCGAGCAGGACGCCATCGTGCGCTCTCCGATGCAGGGCATCCTGGTCGTCGAGGGCGGTCCGGGTTGCGGCAAGACAGTCGTGGCCCTGCATCGCGCGGCCTACCTGCTCTACACGCACCGAGACCGCCTCGCTCGAAGCGGCGTGCTCATCGTCGGACCGAACCCGATCTTCCTGCATTACATCGAGCAGGTCCTGCCGGCTCTCGGTGAAACCGCCGCTGTCCTCGCGACCCCCGGGCAGTTGTTCCCCGGGATCGATGCCCAGGGCAGCGAGCCTGATCCCATCGCCGCGCTCAAGGGCGACCTGCGGATGGCCGATGTTGTCGCACGGGCGGTTCGCGCTCGTCAGCGTGTTCCCCAGGATGCGGTGGTGCTCGATGTCGGAGGCACCATCCTCACGGTGGCACCCGAGGTATTCGCAACCGCGATCGACCGCGGCCGCGCTAGTCGACGTCCGCACAATGTCGCCCGACGTTCCTATGCCCTGGCCATGCTCGATCTCCTGGCTGAGCAACTGGCTACCGCGCGCGGCCTCGATGTCCAAACGCGCCGCCCTGACCTGATCGCCGATCTGCGCGACAGTCCCGATGTGCGCCGCGAGGTGAACCTCGCCTGGATGCCACTGTCTCCTCAGCAGGTGATCACCGATCTGCTGAGTGACCCGTTACGCCTGGCCGAGGCTGCGGGATCGCTGACACAAGACGAGCGGGCCCTCCTGCTGCGCCCCGCCGACTATCCCTGGACGCCCGCGGATGTACCGCTGCTCGATGAGGCCGCCGAATGCCTGGGAGCAGACGACGAAGCCGACCGTCGCGCTGAGGCGCGCGCCAACATCGAGCGCGCCCAGGAAGCCGAGTACGCCCAGGCGGTGCTCGAGATGACCGGCACGCGTGGGGTCTCCGCCGAGCAGTTGATCGACCGCTATGCCGAGCAAACCTCGTCGATGACCGTTGCCGAGCGCGCTTCGACCGATCGGGAATGGGTGTTCGGTCACGTCGTGGTCGACGAGGCCCAGGAACTGTCACCGATGGCCTGGCGGCTGCTCGCGCGCAGATGCCCCTCGCTGTCGATGACCGTGGTCGGCGACCTCGACCAGGCCGCCACGGCCGCCGCGCCCGCACAGTGGGCCGATGTGCTGACCCGCCTGGCCAAGCCGCGCACCAAGGGTGAGCAACGGTGGCGGGTGGAGCGGTTGAGCATCAACTACCGCACCCCGCGCCCGTTCATGGAAGTCGCCCAGCAGGTGCTCGAGGACTTCGGTCGTACCCCGGCTGAGGTCACCTCGATTCGCGAGGGCGAACCGCCGCAGTGGGTCCCCTTGGGCTCCGATCCGATTCGAGGCATCGTCGACGTGGTGCTCGATGAACTACGCGATGAGGATCTCGGTCGACTAGCGGTGATCTGCGCGCAGGGTGCGGCGGCAGGATTGACGGAGGCGCTCGTCGAGCGCACCCCACCGGGCACCATCGGTCGCGGGGCCGACCGACTGGACTCCCCGGTCAGCATCCTCAGTGTCGCCGAAGCCAAGGGTCTGGAGTTCGACGTGGTGGTCATCGTCGAACCCGAGGCCATCGCCATCGCGAGCGCGCAACCGGGTCGCGATCTCTACGTGGCGTTGACCCGCGCGACACGGCGCCTGATCATCGCGGCGACCACACCGGAGTGGCTCGGCCCGCGCTGATCACTCCGCATTGGTCAGGACTTCAAGGCGTCGACCACGCAACTGCCGAGGCTCGCCACCGCCGAGAAGCCGTCGTCCTCGGGCAGGAACGTCGTGACGACGCCGTCCTCGATCACCATCGCGTAGCGCTTGGATCGCGTGCCCAGGCCGAATCCACTCGCATCGACGGCCATCCCGATCGCCTCGGCGAACTCACCATTGCCGTCCGACACCATGGTGATCTCGCCATCGACGCCCTGCGAGGCTCCCCATGCCTCCATGACGAAGGGGTCGTTCACCGCGATGCATGCGATGCGGTCCACACCGGCCGCAGATAGTTCGGCGGCCGACTCCACATAGGAGGGCAGGTGCTGACGCGAACAGGTCGGGGTGAACGCACCGGGAACGGCGAACAGCACTACCCGACCAGTGCCGAGCAGCTCACCGGTGGTCGTCGGCGACGGCGCGCCATCGACGGTGACGCGTACGGCAATGTCAGGGATGCGGTCTCCGACAGAAATGGTCACAGGGTCCTCCCGAGCAGTCAGCGGACCCCAGCGGCCCGGCGGTTGCAGACACTACCGATGCTGGCGCTACCCGGCGAGCCGGCGAGGGCTGCTGGCGGAGCCGCGATCAGCAGGGGCTGGCGGGGGAAGATGAGGAGGGTGCTGAGGCCACGAGTTCGTCGAACAGCTGCGGGCACAACTGGGCTGCATCCGGGCTGACCGCGGCCACCTCACCGAGCAGGAACACCGCCTGGTCGAGACCATCGACTCCCAGGACACCGAGCAGCTGCGTGGACAACTGCTCGTACGCCGAGGCATCGGTGGCCGAACGGGAATCGGAGGCCAAGGCCGCGAGTTGCTCGTCGGTCAGTTCCGGCAGTTCGATGCCGTGGCGATGAGCCTGCGCCACGATGACCTCGGCCACCGTGGGTAGATCGTCGACCGCCTCGGAATCCTGGGTGAACCACGACGAGGCAAGCAGGATGGCCACGAACCCCGCACACGCCAGTGCGATGCCGGCGGCAACCAGCACCAGCGGGCGCGACAGGCTTGCGTTCATACCCAGAGGATCACACGCTGACGGCCACTGTGTCGACCGAGGGGCTCGGCTCTACTTGGTCTGAGGGAAGCCGAGATCGACCTTCGAGGTGGACGGATCCGGCCACCTCGAGGTGACCGTCTTGGTGCGGGTGTAGAAGTCCACACCTGCCGGGCCGTACATGTTGGCGTCACCGAACAGCGAGGCCTTCCAGCCACCGAAGGAGTAGTAGGACACCGGGACGGGAATCGGCACGTTGATGCCGACCATGCCCACCTGGATGTCGAACTGGAACTGACGAGCCGCACCGCCGTCGCGCGTGAAGATCGCGGTGCCGTTACCGAAGGGGTGGTCATTGATCAACGACACCGCATCCTCATAGGAGTCCACGCGCACCACGGACAGCACCGGTCCGAAGATCTCATCGTCGTAAACCCGCATGCCGGGCTTGACCTCATCGACGAGCGAGACGCCGAGGAAGAACCCCTTATCCGGCAGGTCCGCGGTACGGCCGTCGACGACGACTCGCGCACCCTCGTTCGGTGCACCCTCCAGGTATCCGGCCACCTTGTCGCGGTGCTCGGCGGTGATCAGGGGGCCCATCATCGCTTCGGGATCGGTACCCGGGCCGACCTTGACCTGCGGTAGGCGATCCTCGATCGCCTTGACCAGCGGATCGGCCGCCTCACCGACCGCCACGACGACCGAGATCGCCATGCATCGCTCACCGGCGGATCCGTACCCGGCACTCACGGCGGCATCGGCGGCCATCTCGATGTCCGCGTCGGGTAGTACGACCATGTGGTTCTTCGCGCCACCGAGAGCCTGAACACGCTTGCCGTTGGCGGTGCCGGTCGAGTAGATGTACTTCGCGATCGGCGTCGACCCGACGAAGCTCACCGCAGCGATATCCGGATGCTCGAGGATCCGGTCGACGGCGACCTTGTCGCCGTGCACGACCGTGAACACACCCTCGGGAAGACCTGCTTCAGCGAACATCTCGGCGAGAAGCATGGACGGCGAGGGATCCTTCTCGCTGGGCTTCAACACGAAGGTGTTGCCGCATGCGATCGCATTGACGAACATCCACATCGGCACCATGGCCGGGAAGTTGAACGGCGTGATGCCAGCGACGACCCCGAGTGGCTGACGCAGGGAGTACACGTCGACCCCGGTGGACACCTGCTCGGAGTAGGAGCCCTTCAGCATCTGCGGGATCCCGCAGGCGAACTCGAGGTTCTCGATACCGCGAGCGAGTTCGCCCGCCGCATCAGAGGGCACCTTGCCGTGCTCGGTGGAGATCGCCGCGATGATGTCATCGCGTCGGGAGTCCACGATCTGGCGGAAGCGGAACATGATCTCCGCGCGTCGCGACAGCGACGACGACCGCCAGGACACGAAGGCCTCGGCTGCCGAGGCGACAGCCGCATCGATCTCCTCGACCGATGCCAGCCCGACCTGACCCTGCTGCTCGCCGGTCGCGGGTTGGAAGATCGGGCCCATGCGCCCGGAGGTGGAGGGCACGCGTGCGCCGGAGATCCAGTGATCGATGGTGTACATATCGATGGGGTGCATGGGGGCTCCTGATCAGTGCGGGTCCGCGGATACTCGCGGGGCTATGTGATCAGCGTAGCCGGGCTCGAGGCTGGTCCTCGGGGTACATGGAGGTTGCCTCGGGAACCGTCGCACTCAGTCGCTGGATCTGCTCAGTGCTCAAGGCCAGCGATCCGGCCCGGGCGATCGAGTCGACCGTCTGCGGCCGCGACGCTCCGGGGATGGGGATCATCACCGGGGACAGTGCGGCGAGCCAGGCGAGCACGACCTCGTGGGCGGTCGCATCGACCTGCGATCCCACCTCGGCGAATGCGGCGTATCGGTCGCCGATCGTGCGGGCCTGATCGACCCCACCGAGGGGTGACCAGGGCAGGAACGCGATGCCGCGCTCCGTACAGGCCTGGAGGACCTCGGCATCTCCTCTGAAGCGCGGTGAGAACTCGTTCTGCACCGACACGATGCCGCCATCCTCAGGGCCGCCGACCTCATCTAGGGCGACCTGCAATTCGGCCAGGGTGGCGTTGGACAGCCCGATCATGCGGGCGAGTCCCTCGTCACGGACCGCGGCAAGGGAACGCACCTGCTCGGCATACGTCAGCGCCGGATCATGTCGGTGCAGTTGGTACAGGTCCATCGTCTGGACTCCGAGGATCCGACGGCTTGTCTCGGCGGCGGCGAGGAGTCCGTCTCGGCTGGAGTCGCGCCCCCAGGTCTCTCCCGGTCCACGCAGGATCCCGCCCTTGGTGGCGATGAGCACGCTGTCGAGTGGAGCGTCTCCGGTGTAGGACCGCACCGCCGCCCCGACCAGTTCCTCGTTGTGTCCCATGGCGTCCCAGGAGGGGGCGTAGATATTCGCCGTATCCAGCAGGGTGATGCCCACATCGAGGGCACGGTGGATGACCGCGAGACCACGCTCTCGGTCACCGGAATGCTCGGGGAAGGACACCGGCATGCACCCCAGCCCCATCACTGACACCCGCCGGTCGCCGATCGTTCGCTGCTCCATCCCGGTCATGCTCGACATGCCGGTGACGCTACTGCACGCGGCGGATCATGCGAGGATGCGCGTATGAAGTCACGGGTGGTGGTCGTCGGCGCCGGATTCGCCGGCCTGGCGGCGGTCAAGGCTCTGCGCAAGGATCCGCGCATCGAGGCGATCCTCATCGACAAGCATCCCTATCAGCTGTTCTCCCCCCTGCTCTACCAGGTCGCCACCGGTGGATTACCCGAGGACGACATCGCCTACCCGGTGCGCGCTGCTCTGCCAGGTGTGACGTTCATCCGCGGTGAAGTCGTGCGGATGGACACCGAACGTCGCCGCATCCGCCTGGCTGACGCCCAGGAGATCGACTACGACCAACTCGTCATCGCAACCGGCAGCGTCGGCACCACGTTCGGAATTCCCGGGGTCGAGCAGCACGCCCTGCAGATGAAGTCCATCGCGGATGCGCGGGTGATCAAGCAGCGGCTGCTCGGCACCTACGAGGAGGTGCAGGAGTCACGTCTGCCGCGCGAATCCCTGTGGGTGGTCGTCGTGGGTGGCGGACCGACCGGCGTCGAGGTGGCCGGTGCGGTCGCCGAACTTCAGCGCAGCATGAGCCGGGAGTATCCGACCATCGCCGATCACGCCCGCGTCACTCTCGTCGAGGCGGGCCCGCGCCTGCTGCCCTCGTTCTCACCGGAATCCAGCGAGCATGCGCGCGAGGAACTCACCGACCTCGGAGTGACGGTGAAACTCGACGCGGCCGTGGACCGGATGTACGAGCGCGACGTGCACCTGAAGAACGGTGAGATCCTGCCCGCCGGCACCGTGATCTGGGCTGCTGGCGTCGCCGCACCGGAGAAACTCAGCGAGGTCGGGGTTACTGGTCCGGGGCGGCGCCTGCTCGTCGACGACTACCTGCGTGTGCCGGGTGTCGACGGAGTCTGGGCGATCGGCGACTCCGCGGCCTATGACGACGATGGCACGATCCTGCCCATGGTCGCGCCCGTGGCGATGCAGATGGGGCGCCATGTCGCAAAGGAGATCATCGAATCGATCGATGGGGTGCCGCTGACACCCTTCTCCTATACCGACAAGGGTCAGATGGCCACGATCGGTCGGCGCCGGGCTGTTGCCGAGACCCCGCAGGGGATCCGCCTGCACGGCACCCCGGCGTGGTTGGCGTGGCTGGCCCTGCACGTCGGCTACCTCGCGGGAGGCCGCAACCGGGTGAGCGTCATCGCCGACTGGGGCTGGAACTACCTGGCCTGGGGGATCGGCCCGCGCCGCGCGGTGATCGAGTGACGGGCGGGTCCCTCCGCCGCCTCCTGCCCTCGCGCTCTGTTCCGCTCACCCGCTGGCGCTCCGAGCGCCGATGGCGAGCGAAACCCTCGACCCTGGTCGTCCTCGTCGTCGGACTGTGGTTCTTCGGCACCGGTGAGGCGATGCTGGTCAACGCCGGGATCGGGGTGAGCCCGTGGACGGTGTTCGCCGAAGGCCTGTCGGTGCAGTTGCCCCTGGCGATCGGGACGACGTACTTCCTGACCAGCCTGGTGATACTCCTGCTGTGGATCCCTCTGCGGGAGCGGCTGGGACTCGGCACCATCGCGAACGCGATCGTGATCGCGACCGCCCTGCAGGTGATGATCGAGGTACTGCCGACCCCGACCGGGCTGGGCTGGCAGATCGCCCTCGTCCTCGCCGGCATCGCCTCCATCGGTATCGGCAGCGGTCTCTACCTCACGACGAACCTGGGCCCCGGTCCTCGCGACGGCCTGATGACCGGCCTGCACCACCGCACCGGGATCGCGGTCACCCCGGTGCGCTTCAGTATCGAGATCACCGTGCTGGCCATCGGCTGGCTCCTGGGGGGGACGGTCGGGATCGGCACCGTCATGTTCGCCCTGCTGATCGGACCATCCGTGGGATACGGTCTTCGCCTGGTCGGCGTCCTCGCCGGGGCACGAGTTTCGATCCCGAATCCTCCCGACGGTCCCCATCCGGCAACCGAGGCCTGAAGCGTTCTGGGCAAAACCGCCCGCGGCCTGGGCCGAGTTTCTATCATCGGACAATATCCAGCGGGATCACTCGACGGCAGCCTTGCCGCGAGGCCCGCATCCGAGAGGAGACTCATCGTGGGTGCTGGCGTCATCACAGGGGCTGCAAGCGGGATCGGACGCGCGACCTGCGTCGCGCTGGCCAGTCGAGGGATCCCCGTCGTGGTGGCCACCTATCCCGGTGATCCACACGACCCCAACCAGACCGTCGCCGCAGTCGAGGCCGTCGGGGGTGACGCGGTCATCATCGAGGTCGATGTGCGCGACAGCAGCCAGGTCGACGCGCTCATGGGTGAGGCGGCCAGCAGATTCGCAGGCATCGAGGTCGTCGTGGCCAATGCGGGCATCCTGCGGGATTCACCGCTGCTGGACATGACCGATGAGCGCTGGGACGACATGCTCCAGGTCGACCTGACCGGGGTCCTACGCACCCTGCGTTCCGCACGCCCCCACATGGGACCGGGTGGGTCGATGATCGCTGTGTCCTCCATCGCCGGCGCGGTGTACGGCTGGCCCGATCACGCCCACTACGCGACGGCCAAGGCCGGCCTGATCGGACTGGTGCGGTCCCTTGCGATCGAACTCGCTCCCGATATCACCGTCAATGCGGTCGTGCCGGGAATCATCGAGACCCCGCAGTCCCTCGATCCGGTCAATTCGCTCGGACCAGAGGGCTTGAAAGCCATCACCGCATCGATTCCTGCCGGCCGGGTGGGGGTGCCTGAGGACATCGCCTCGATGATCGACTTCCTCGCCTCGCCCGGCGCTCGCTACGTCACCGGTCAGTCCATCATCGTCGACGGTGGGTACACCGTGCGGCTTCCTGTCTGACTCCTCCCCATCCGTCTCGTCCCACCATCAGGAGAATCCATGTCGACAACTGGTCAACTCACCGGCCGCACCGCACTCGTCGTCGGGGGGGCCGGCGGAATCGGCAAGGCCATCGCGGCCGCATTCATCGTCGAGGGCGCGTCCGTTGCGATCGCCGATCGGTCTGTGCAGGCCGTAGAGCGCGAGGCGGCGGACATCGGGGCATCGAGCGGCATCGTGATCGACGTCACCGATGAGGAGTCGGTCATCGCCGGTGTAGCGGCTGCACGCGAATCCCTGGGACGCATCGACATCCTGGTGAACTCCGCCGGCATCGCCACACAGGCTCCGGTCGAACAGATGCCCCTCGATATGTGGAACGAGACCCTCGCGGTGGATCTCACCGGAGTCTTCCTGGTGACTCACCATGTGCTCGGGGAGATGATCGAGCGGAAGTCCGG
>CBFHQG010000052.1:0-14298 GCA_965657825.1 Actinomycetes bacterium
GACGGCGGCGACCGTGGCCTCGCAGGACCATCGATCGCCGCCGTCGAGCGGACGTGAGTTACGTGGTTACTTGGTGCACTTCTTGTTCTGGCACTTGGCCACGGTGACGACCTTGGTGCTGGTCTTGCCGATCACGGTGCCGTCGGTGATGAGGTCGGTACCGAGCACGAGGCTCAGCAAACCGGCCTGAGCCGCATCGACGGTCAGCGTGGCGCGGATGATCTGGGTGGATGTGCGGGTCTTCTTCTTCTTGTTGACCTTCACCTTGGCCTTGCCGGCCTTGATGTCGGAAAGGGTGAACAGAGAGGTCTCACCGATGCCGGGCACGTCCACGACCATGGTCGCGTTCACCAGCGGCTGATCGGTCGGCCAGCCCACGAGCGGGTTGTTGGCCACGGTCGTACCAGTCCCGGTTGTGATCTGCAGCTGTCCCTTGTGCGAGATGAAGCCGTCACCCGCGCCATCGACGGGGAAGACCAGCTTGCCGTTCTTCACCTTGGCGCCTTCACCGGCGCCGAGGCTCGCGCCCAGCGATGCGAGCAGGCCCGCGACGGTGGCGTCGAGGGTGATGGTCGTGGAGCCCTTGACCTTCGGGGTAGCGGCGGTGGCGGGGGCGGCAGCGGCAAGGCTGGCACCTGCGACCAGGGCGACCGCGGTGGTCAGGCCCAGGATCTTGGTTCGGATACTCATTCGTCCTCCGTGGGAGTGGTGCGGTCCGCGCGTGTCGCGTCCCGTCGCCGACGCGCGGGCCGGCCTAGTCATCTTGACTCCTCGGCGCTCTTCATGCACCCCGAACGACTAATTCCCGAACATCTTCCCGTGGTCTGACCAGGAGGGAGCTCCTCGAGGGGGTTACCAGCGCAGGACGAGGCGGCCGGACTTGTCCCGGAAGGTGCCGACCGCAATGAGGATGATGTCGATGATCACACCAATGCCCAGCAGGCCGCCGGTGAGCAGCCAGATGATGCCGGTGCCGATCTTTCCGACGTAGAACCGGTGGATGCCCAGGAAGCCGAGGAAGATCGCCAGAAGCAGGCAGGCCAGTCGGGACTTGTCGCTTTCCAGAACCACGTTGCCGTCGTAAGTCATGGGGATCACCCTGTCACGGGTAGGCACCGGTGCGGGTCGCGCCACCCCGACGGATGGAGCCAAACTGCCCGCCGAATCGAAATCCGCAACTTCCTAGGGGCGACAACGTGCGGATTGTTGCGGATTTCAGTTCGGGGGGAAGCGGTGGGTGGGGTCCTGGACGGCTTGGTCGATGGCTGCGTCGATCTCGGCTTTGCGCGGCAACGAGGCCACGGCCCCCGGTCGCGTGACGGTGATCGCCCCGGCGACCAGACCCCGGGTGAGTGCGGCCTCGCCTTCCCATCCCCTGGCCCAGGCCGCCGCGGTCACCCCGCAGAAGGCATCACCGGCAGCAACTGTGTCGACCGCCTGCACCTCGAGGCTGGGGAAGGCCCCGGTTCCGAATGCGCCCGACCAGCGCACCCCTTTGTCGCCGAGGGTGACGATCACCGTGCCGACGCCGGCGCTGAGCAGTTCGGTGATCGCATCATCGATCGTCGCGGCCCCGGTCAGTTCGAGAACCTCATGCTCATTGGGGATGAGCACGTCGGTGGCGGCGAGCAACTCGGGTGTAAGGGGTGCCGCCGGTGCGGGGTTGACGATCGTGGTCAGCCAACGCTCGCGGGCGGCGATGATGCCCGCTGTCACGGTGTCGATCGGAACCTCCAGGGAGGCGAGCACCACGCTGCCCTCCGGTTGGGCCGCGACCGCGGCGACAGCGTGCGCAGCGGTGAGCAGGCTGTTGGCGCCCGGCACGACCACGATCCGGTTGCGCCCTTCGTCATCCACCTCGATCAACGCGGTACCCGAGGTGTCATCGACCTGGGTGATGAAGGCGTCGTCGACCTTCTCGCTATCGAGTTCCTCGCGCAGCCACCCACCGGTCTCGTCGTAGCCGACGCATCCGCACATGTCGACCGCCGCACCGTCGCGCGCCGCGGCGATGGCCTGATTGAGGCCCTTGCCGCCGGGGGTGCGGGTGAGACTGCGACCGATGAGCGTCTCACCGGTCTCGGGCATCCGCGCGCACCGCACGACGAGGTCGGCGTTGAGACTGCCGATGACCAGGACCCGAGGATTCGTGATGGCAGACATGGTGGCGTTCAGCGTACGCGCGACAGCGGGGCTCGACCGCGTGGTCGGACTCTTCGAGCCGGTCGTGCGGGCCCGGTGCGAGAGGGCCGGAGGTCGAGCACGGGATCGATCAGGCTGCTGACCAATCGCATGTCCTGGGCGGAGGGTTCCAGTGGCTCGATGCGGCGTCGCCCTGATCCCGCCGCCGGCAGCAGGCCGCGCTCGCGGGCGAGTCGGATCCGATTGTGAATGGTGCGCACAGAGGTATCGGTTGCCTCAGCGATGGCCGCGGCCGGTGAGGTCTCGCCGATGTTGGTCAACTGCCGGTAGCGGCGAGCGGTGAGGGCGACGACCTGGTCGGCACTGTGTTCAGAGGTGTCCTCGATCAAGCCGTAGGCCAGGATGTGCTGGGTCACCACAGCGCGGATCTCCGGGCCGAAGGTGGACAGGGTGTGGATCGAGATCGGGCGCAGGCCATCGAGTTCGGTCTCGGAGGGGAACCACGTCAGCTTCACCCGCCGCGGTGTGGGGAGTGCGGCCTTGGGCCGGCGCTCGATGCGCTGGGCGGGTGGCGCCAGACGCTCGTACTTCGCAGCCTCCAGGTCGCGGATCTCCACCTTGATCACCTGCCAGTCGTGGCGGGGGGACCACCGTGAGACGCAGATGAGCGAGATGGCGTCGGCTCCCGAACCGCGCACCTCAGCGGTGGCGAAGTAACGGTCGAAATGGGCCCACACGTCAGGCGTACGCGTCCTTGACTGACGAGGCATGAGGAGACCCTACCGATTTCAGATGTCTTTGACGCAGGTATCGGCTGAACCTGCTGTCGTGACGTAGATCACCGCCACCGTGATCATGTTGTGACCATCTGTTGCGCCACAGAGGTTTACGACGCCGATTTCTGCCATAACCTGACCATGAGCGTGCCCAGGCTGACACGCCAGGTTTTCAGACAAGGAGTGTCCATGAAGACGAGTAAGAGACGACTTGGAATCGCCACCGCTGCGTTGGCGGCCAGTGCACTGGTCCTCGCAGCATGTGGTGGTTCCGATGATGGTGGGGGCGATGGCGCGAAGTGCGACATCGGCATGGTGCAGATCAACCAGACGGCGGTCTTCTTCACCCAGATGAACGAAGGCGCCCAAGAAGCAGCAGCCGCCAATGGCTGCACGCTGACCATCGCTAACGCGAATAACGACGCTGCCAAGCAGAGCAGCGACATCGAGAACTTCGTCGCGCAGGGCGTCACCGGTCTCATCGTCGTCGCGATCGACGTCGAAGGTGTGCTCCCGGCAGTGGCGAAGGCCCGCGAGGCCGGCATCACGGTCGTCGCGATCGACGCCACGCTCGAGGATGGCGCGGTTGAGACGTTCGTGGGTGTCGACAACTTCAAGGCCGGCGAGCAGATCGGTGCTTGGGCTACGGAGAACGGTCTGTCCGACGGTGCCACCTACGGCGCAGTCGACGCCCGTAACTCGTTCATCCAGAATCAGCGCGAGGACTCCTTCCGAGCCGTCGTCGATGGGGCCGGTGCGGTGTTCACCCAGGCTGTCAGCGGTGACAACGTGCAGGAGAAGGCCGCCAAGGCCGCTGAGGATCTGGTGACGGCGCAGCCGGATCTGAACTTCATCTACACGACCGGTGAGCCGGCAACCGTGGGTGCGGTGGCAGCGCTGGCCAGCAACACCACCACCAAGATCATCGGCTGGGACCTCACCAAGGAGGTCATCGCAGCGGTGGATTCGGGTCTTGCGGTCGCGATCGTGCAGCAGGATCCGAAGCAGGAGGGTGTCGAGGCCGTCAACGAGATCAAGGCGATCATCGATGGCGCGACACCGAAGGGCTTCATCGACGTGCCGATCGCGATTGTGACCAAGGCCAACGTCGATGAGTTCCGGGCTATCTTCCCGTAAACACGACAGCGAGTAGGTAGTGGGAGGCTGACCCCTTGACGACACCGACGGACACACCCATGCGGGTGGAGATGATCGACATCCGCAAGAAGTACGGGGTTCTCGAGGTGCTGAAGGGGGTCAGCCTCCAACTGCAACCCGGCGAGGTCATCGGCCTCGTCGGTGACAACGCCGCCGGCAAATCCACCCTGATGAAGGTGCTCTCCGGCGCCGTGATCAAGGACTCCGGAGTGATCCGCATCGACGGGGTCGAAGCCAAGTTGGAGGGCCCGCGCGACTCGCGCGATTTGGGCATCGAGATGGTGTACCAGGATCTCGCCCTGTGCGATGACCTCGATGTCGCAGCCAATCTCTTCCTCGGTCGTGAGGAGTACCACCCCTTCACACGGCGGTTGGATAAGAACCGGATGCACAGCGAAGCCGCAGAGCATCTGCGCAAACTGCACATCCGGGTCACCGACACCCATCAGCTCGTCGGTCAGCTCTCCGGTGGTCAGCGCCAGGCGATCGCGATCGCCCGTGCAGTCACCTTCGACCCCAAGGTCCTCATCCTCGACGAACCCACCGCCGCACTTGCGGCTAAAGAAGTCGCCACCGTGCTGGAGTTGATCCGCAATATCTCCAAGCGCGGTGTCTCGGTCATTCTGATCACCCACCGGTTGCAGGATCTCTACGAGGTCGCTGACCGCTTCATCGTCTTGTACGAGGGCATCATCGATGCGGAGCTCGCCCCCGATGACACCTCGATCGAGACACTCGTCATGGCGATGATGGGCCAGGTGAAGCGCTGATGAGCACCGAGACCGCAACCCCCACCACGAGCCGCGGGCATGAGACGCGCCGCTGGCTGCGTCGCAACGTCCAGGTGCTGTCCATCGCCGGCATCCTCATCGTGCTGTTCACCTTCTTCTCCATCTCCACCGATGCGTTCATCACCCCGGAGAACCTCGTCAACGTCGGCCGCCAGATCGCACCGACGGTGATCGTGGCCGTGGCGATGACCTTCGTCATCACGACCGGGCAGATCGACCTGTCGGTCGGGTCGATCCTCGCGTTGAGCGCCTCGGCCATCGCGATCATGGCCGAATCCAATTCCTGGATCATCGCGTTATCGCTCGCCCTGTTGATCGGTGTCTTCTTCGGTGTCGTCAACGGTTACTTCTCGGCTTATCAGGCCCTTCCGTCCTTCATCGTCACCCTGGCGGGTCTCACCGCGATCCGCGGTATCGCTTTGCTCATCACCCAGGGCTACAGCACCCCGATCGAGGACCCGACCCTGCTCTTCCTCGGGCAGGGGCAGTTCCTGGGCATCTACATGCCCACCTGGATTGCCCTGATCGTGGCCCTCATCGGCCTGTACCTGTTCAACATGACCCGCTTCGGTCGCTACGTCACCGCGGTCGGCTCCAATGGCGAGGCGATCCGGCGAGCCGGCATCGATATTCGCCGCATCAAGTTGCTGGTGCTGGTGATGACCGGTTTCGCTGGCGCGCTGGCCGGTGTGCTGATCGCTGCCCGACTAGCCAGCGGCAGTTCCAACTCCGGTGTGGCCTTCGAACTCGAGGCGATCACCGCGGTCGTGCTCGGTGGTACCAGCCTGATGGGAGGTCGCGGCACCGTGATCGGCTCCGTCATCGGTGCCCTCGTCCTCGGAGTTCTCGCCAACGGTCTGGTGCTGATGCGCGTCGATGTCTACTGGGTGCCGATCATGCAGGGTGCCATTCTGCTCGTGGCGATCCTGGCGAACACCCGACTGCTCGGTCGGTTCGTGAGAGCCGGCTGATGGCGGCCGTCACCACGGTGACCGGAGTGATCGACTCCGCAGATCTTGGGATGTGCCTGAGCCACGAGCATCTGCTCAATGACGTCACCTCCTGGTGGACCCCACCAACGCAGGATCGGCACGCCTTCCTGGTCGATGCGCCGGTGACGATGGACATCCTGTGGGAGTTGCGCCAGGACCCTTTCGCCAACCGTGACAACTGTCGCCTTGATGATGAGGATCGTGCAGTTGACGAATTGACCCGGTTCGTCGACCTCGGTGGGTGCAGCATCCTGGAGGCGACCAGCGCGAGCATCGGCCGCGATCCGGCGGGCCTCGCGCGCATCAGCGAACGCACCGGGGTCGCCATCGTGATGGGGGCTGGGCTGTACCTGGATTCCTCGATGCCGGAGGAGACCAGGTCGTGGAGCGCCGAGCAGGTGTGCGAGGCGATCCTGGCCGATCTCGAGATCGGCGTCGACGGCATCCGCGCCGGGTTCATCGGTGAGATCGGCGTCAGTGCGGACTTCACCGAGCGTGAGCGAGTCAGCCTGGCCGGAGCGGCGATGGCGCAGGCTCGGTCGGGCCTACCGATGCAGGTGCACCTTCCGGGCTGGTTCCGTCGCGGTGACGAGGTCCTCGACGTGGCCGAGCAAGCTGGTGCCGATCCGCACTCGATCGTGCTGTGCCACATGAACCCCTCCGGTGAGGACCTCGAATACCAGGAGCGCCTGGCGCGCCGGGGTGCGTGGCTGCAGTACGACATGGTGGGCATGGAGGTGTTCTACGCCGATCAGGGCGTGCAATGCCCGAGTGA
This sequence comes from Actinomycetes bacterium, assembly GCA_965657825.1. Taxonomy (GTDB): domain Bacteria; phylum Actinomycetota; class Actinomycetes; order S36-B12; family S36-B12; genus M55B157. The sequence goes on from CBFHQG010000052.1 coordinate 6,635, forward strand.
CGAGGACAACGCACGCCACATCGCGCGACTGGTGCAACGCGGGTGGGGTGAGCAGATCCTGGTGTCCTCGGACATCTTCTTGAAGTCCCTCCTGCGCTGCTTCGGTGGACCGGGATACGCGCATGTCTTCGAGTACTTCCTGCCTCGGCTGCAGCGCCACGGGCTGACGCATGCTCAGGCTCTGTCGCTGGTGACCGATAACCCCCGACGTCTGTTCGACCGCACCGATGCATCGAATCATTCCGAGAAGAAAGCGAGTCCGTGACAATGAACGTGCTGCTGGTTGGCGAGTCGTGGGTGTCGGAGGCGACCCACTACAAAGGATTCGATTCCTTCACCTCGGTCACCTTCCACACCGGAGGCGACTGGTTCATCGATGCGCTCATGGAAAGCGGCATCCGGGTGACGCAGATGATGGCTCACGACGTACCCGGCTCGTTCCCATTCGACGCTGATGCTCTGGACACCTACGACGTCGTGGTGCTGTCGGATATCGGTGCCAACTCCTTCCTCCTCCCGCCGGAGACCTGGCTGCAGGGTCAGACCAAGCCGAACCGACTGCAGGTGATCGCCGACTGGGTGCGAGGTGGCGGTGGTCTGCTCATGGCCGGTGGCTACTTGAGCTTCTCCGGATTCGAGGCGAAGGCGCACTTCCACCGCACACCCGTGGAGGACGTGCTGCCGGTCACGATCGACACCTGCGACGACCGGGTCGAGGCGCCGCAGGGCGCTACCCCGATGGTCGTGGCCGATCACCCGATCGTCGCCGGGGTGCCGGCGCAATGGCCGGCGCTGCTCGGCTACAACCGCATCACCGAGCGCGCCGACGGCGACGTCATCGCCCGCGTCGATGGTGATGTCCTCATCGCCGCCCACGAGATCGGCAATGGCCGCGCTGCCGTGTGGTCGTCGGACATCGGGCCGCATTGGTGCCCGGAACCCTTCGTGCAGTGGGAGGGATTCCCCACGCTGATGGGCAATCTCGTGCGCTGGCTGGGCAAGCGCTGAGTGCCATGACCGATTTCGGTGTGGCACCGCGCCCGATCGTGCTGGACTGCGATCCCGGGCATGACGATGCGATGGCGATCCTGCTCGCGGTGGGCAGCCCGCGCATCGATCTGCTCGCGGTGACGACCTGCTTCGGCAACTGCGCGGTCGAGGATGCCAGCCGCAATGCCCGACAGGTGCTCACCCTCGCCGGCGCACGGGGCATCCCGGTCGCCCGCGGCGCCGAAGGGCCACTGGTCGGTGATGCCCACCTGGGCAATTACGTGCACGGTGCCAGTGGGCTGGATGGGCCGCCGATGCCTGATGCGGCGATGGAGGATGACCCGCGCGGGGCGGTGGAGCTCCTGCGCTCGGTGATCACCTCGTCACCGACTCCGGTGACGGTGGTGGTGACCGGGCCGAGCACGAACGCCGCGCGACTTCTGCAGGAGCATCCCGAGGTCGCGACGAATGTCGAGGGCATCATCCTGATGGGTGGATCCACCGATCGCGGTAACCACACCCCGTACGCGGAGTTCAACGTCTTCGCCGACCCTGAAGCTCTCGACGTCCTGCTGCACAGCGGTCTACCGATCTGGATGGTGGGCTTGAACCTGACTCATCAGGCGCTCGCGACCCCGGAGGTCGTGGAGCGCATGCGGGCGCTGCAGCATCACGTCGGCGAGACAGCCGCGGCGTGGATGGGTTTCTTCGGCTCGTCCTACAACCGGGTGTGGCGGTTCGATGCCCCGCCGCTGCATGATCCTTGCACGATCGCCGCGCTCATCGATCCGGACATGATCGAGTGGGTCGACTCGTTCGTCGCCGTGGAGTTGGACGGTAAGTGGACGCGCGGGGCTACCTCGGTGGATCTATTCGACCGGTGGCCCGAGCAGCGCGCGAATGCGAAGGTCGCGATGACCCTCGATGTCGATCGCTACTGGGACCTGATGATCACCACCCTCGACTCCCTCGGTTGAACCGAAATCCGCAACAATCCGCACGTTGTCGCCCCTAAGGAGTTGCGGATTTCAGCTACTCCCGGGCTATGAGGTTGCCGCGGTGAGCAGGTAGGCGCAGCCGACGGTCATGGCCGACTCGTCGAAGAGCACGTCGGCGGAATGGTTGAACGACGTGCAGCCGTCGACCTGCGCACCGAGGTACATCATCGTCCCCGGCCAACGCTGGAGGAAGTAGGAGTAGTCCTCGATCACCATCGACGCCTCGGGCATCGCCACCGCACCGATGCCGGACATTCCCGGCACGGAAGCCAGCCGCTCGACGAAGCCGATCCCCTCATCGGTGACTCCTGCATCGTTGATCACCGCGGGGTAGCCGATCTGCAGGTCGAGGTCGACCTCGATGCCGAATTGCCTCCGGGCCGTTGCGCACAGGTCAGCCAACTGCTCGCGCACCGTGATGATGGTGGCCTCATCGCGCCCGCGCAGAGTGCCGCGCAACGTTGCGCTGTCGGGGATGACGTTGACGGAGTTGCCCGCACGCGTCTCGGTCACGGTTGCGACACTGGTCGGCCAGGGTTGCTCGGTCAGATCGGTGATCGCATCGATGCGCTCGGCCAGGAACGCCAGGGCTGGAATGGGGCTGCGTGCCAGTTGCGGTGAACTAGCGTGTCCGCTCGAGCCGGTGATCGTGATGCGAAACCAGTCCCCGAATCCCATGAAGGACCCGCGCCGCCAATGGAAGGTGCTGACCGGCCGTTGGGCGTGCATGTGCAGGGCGAACGTGCGCGCCTGGCCGACCTCGCGCAGGTTGCGGTGGTCCAGCAGAGGCAACGCACCGCGGTCGAATTCCTCCCCGGCTTGGAAGGCGAAGACCACGTCATGACGCTCGGGCATCGTGGCTAGTGCGCGGGCGGTCGCCAGCAGCATGGTGGTGTGCATGTCGTGACCGCAGGCGTGCATCGAGCCGGGGTTGACCGATGCGAATTCCAGGTCGGTGTGCTCCGCCAGCGGCAGGGCGTCCATATCGGCGCGCAGCACGACGGTCTGCCCGGTGGTGCCGGTCATGCGGGCACTGATTCCGCTGGAGACCGCATCGGTCTCGATGTCCAGGCCGAGCCCGGTGAGCACCTCGCGCACCACATCGGCGGTCGCGGGGAGTTGAAGCCCGACCTCGGGGTGAGCGTGCAGGTGGCGACGGGTGTCGCGCATCCACTCCTGCTGCTCGGCTGCTGCGGCGAGGTTGCCGGTGGCCCGCGCTGACGTCATGACTCCAGGATGTCACGCCTCACCCACGAGGTGAATATCCCACGAATTGCGCGATACGGGTTGACTCCACCGGGTGTGAACGCGCACGGTGCTTCCATGAACGGTGCGTTGACGGTGGGGTCGATTCGATCAGGGTGGCGCTCGTGGGGTGCGGGGGCGCTGGCCGCCAGCCTGATCGCCGGGCTGCTGCTTGGAGCGCAGGGTGGCTCCGCGCACGCCCTCACCCTGCCGGTGGATTCCTCGCACGCGCTGCCGGAGCGGCCCGCACGGATGGACGTCGGAGCCGATGGCACGATCTACGCGACACTGCCGACGGAGATCGCCATCGCAATCGAGCCGCGCGGGGTTCCCGGTGATCTCGGGCGGATCATCGAATTGCCCGGCACTGCCAAACCCTTCGACATCGCGGTCACCGCCGATGGTGCCACCGCCTATGTCAGCCGCACCTCCCCCAGCCCGGATCTGGAGGGGAGTATCGAGCGCGTCGACCTGCGCACAGGGGAGGTCGCCGCCCTCGCCGGTCTTGGGACCTGGGTTACCGATGTTCAACTGACCGCCGACGACGCCACTCTCGTGGTCGCTTCACCCGGAGATCAGGAGGTGGTGCTGATCGATACCGCCTCCGATGAGGTCCGTGCCCGGGTGACTGTGCCGTCTCAGCCCCTCGGTCTGGCGGTCGCGAACGGCATCGCGTATGTCGGAGGTAGTCCCTTCCTTCATGCCATCGATGTGAAGTCGGCATCCGTCATCGCCACCGGGCGCATCCCGGATGGGTACACCGATTCCCTTGCCGTGGTGGGTGGCGCGGTAGTGGCGGCGGTGACATCGGGAACTCCGGTCGATGCTCGACTGGTGGCCTTTGATGCACGTACCCTCGATGTGCTCGACAGCGTCGACCTCGAGGTCACCGATCCTCAACTCTTCGCGCAATTCCAGATCGCGGCCAGTGCTTCTCGGGTGTACGCAACGTGGGCATTGAATTGGGCGTTCGAAGGGGTGGAGTACTCCACCGCTGTGGTGCCCTTCATGTCGGGAACTTTCGGAACCCCCGAGCCGCTGACTCCAAGCCCCCTCAATGCTTCAGCCGTCGCGACCGATCGCGCCGGGGGTTGGCTGGCCCTCGGTGGTGATGTTTCCCTCCAGGTTGGGCCGGGTGTGGAACTCCTTGCGACCGGTGACGAGATCGTTCCCACCGTCGAGGCCACGGCCCGAATCGCGAAGAAGAAGCTGCGCGTCACCGGTGTCACGACGTCTGTCGCCCCTGGCACCAAGGTCACCATCCACGTGCGCACAGGCAAGAAGTACGTCGCACAGAAGATGACAGCGAAGGTCCGGGCTGACGGCACATTCAGCTGGCAGCAGTCTTTCCGCGGAAAGACCGCGCGCCTGTATGTCGTTGTCGGTGAGCCAGGCTCGCAGGATTCAATCCGCACGAAGGCCATCCGGGTCTCGCGCTCGGCCACCTGATCTCAGGAGACGTGCAGCAATTTCATGCCCCGTCAACGGTGCACCACCACAGGCATCTCCAATGATGTCGGGAACGATGCCTGTCGTGGAGCAGAGGGGGAGACGTGCGGCGGGTTCGAAGCGGTAACCGGGCGGGTATCGCAGCGACGGGGGCGCTCGCGGCGTCTGGGGCGCTGATAGGTGGCCTACTCCTCGCAGCACCCACCAGCGCCGCGCCGGTGGAGCCGACCCTGCGCAATACACCGGCCGTCAGTGTCAAGGCACCCCTGGCGAAATCGGCCTATCGCGGTCTGGCTTGCGACCCGTTCACCAAACGCCTACGCAAGACAGCCCTGCCGAATGGGGTCGGCCCTGAGGCGCGGGTGGCTGGAGCCTGCCTGCGATTGGAATGGCGCAAGCGCGGCAAGGCGTCGACACCGCCGATCACCGTGCATCACTCACCCACCTTCCCCGACCGTTTCGTCGCCCAGTTGGAGCGGGGGACAGCGGCCGGACATCGCCTGTTCGGGCGATTCGGTGACATGGAGTCCTATGAGATCCTCGCCTCCCTCGATGCGAACTACTCCTGCCGTGAGGGAAAGAAGCTCGTCGACGCGCGCGCGGTGATCCCCCCGTGGTTCGGCCCCTGGGAACGCGGCCTCAATAGTGGCTGCTCAGCCGGGGAGTACGCCGCGGCGGCCTGGACCAGCGCCGGACTCGGTGAGCAGATGGAGACCTACTTCGCCTGGACGCTGATCAAGCCCCAGGACGCTGCGATGCTCAACGCCGGTGAGGTGCTGGGCCCGACCTGGTTCTTCGGTGCAGTGAGCCATGAGTTCGCCCACAACATCCAGATGCAGCGGTCGCTCATCGCAACGAACGGCCAGGAATCGATCGGTCGCTGGTTCGACGAGGGCCAAGCGCAGTACCTCGGGAATACTGCGGCTGCGTTCACCACCGGCCCGGCTGATATCCGCAGTGCTCAACTTCAGCAGTTGCGAGATGTGATGCGCGAGGAGGGTGTCACGCGCATCGACCTCGCATCGATGGCGAATGACTGGCAGACGAATCTCGTCTTCCCTGCCGGCTATTTCGCCTACGAGTGGCTAGTGGCGCACTACGGACTCGCAGCGACCTTCGACTGGTTGACGACCTGGAACACCGACTGCGAGCGCCCTGGCAGTGACATCTGCTGGCGGGAACAATCCCAGGAGACCTTCGGGATGAGCGGGGAGAAGCTGCTGAAGGAACTCAACCGCTACGTCAATCGACAACTGAAGGGGAGATGATGCGACGCGGAGCGATCATTGCGGCGGTGACGGCCGTGGGTCTGGTGCTCGGGGGTGGTGCGATTACCGGTGCCACGGCTGCCAAGAAGGACCCGGTGCTGATCGAGACGGTCCCCGATTCAGCCGTCAACTCATTCTTCGAGGTGACTTCTGTCTTTCATCCGAGCATGGCCCAGTCGATTCGGGTGCGCAGCAAGCAAACCTGGCGATCGGTGACACTGTCGGTGGATCGGATCAAGCGGGCGAAATCCACGGATGCCTTCGCCTGGATTCTTGATGGGGGGTACGACAACGACTGGTTCGATGAGTATCAGTCGAACTACTCCACTAGGGCGCGGGTGGTGATCGAAGTGTGGCGGTATGACGGCAAGGGACGGGTACCGGATCGGTTCGATCTCAGCGATGGCTTCACCCGGGTGCACCAGTCGAAAGCTAAGCGCACTCTTCGGGTGGGGCAGGATCTGACGCTGCCGTTCAAGAAGGGTGTCACAGTGACCCCTGATGACTACGTCATCGTGTTCGGGTTCCGCTTCAACGACCCGCTGATGTTCAACTTTCAGTTCGATGGGCAGGAGAACGGCACGAACACCATGGGTGGATATGACCATGACTACCCGGTGGACTGCGACTACACCCCCAGCCAGGATCGCAACCCCGGTGGTCAGGCCTACCGCCCGATCCCACAGACCCGGATCGACCCGGACAACCTGGTGCGGCCCTTCGACACCGGGTACCAGGCGGTGGATACCAAGGTGAACACCTCCTGCGATCTGACCGGTGTGTACGACCCGAACGAGCAGATCTGGAACCCCGGTGATCTGCGGATGGTGATCCGCGGGCGCGCTCGATGATCTAGCGTGGGCCGCATGATCCGATCGTTTGCTGCTGTCGAGATCCCGATCAGCCATGCCCCCCTGGAAGAAGAAGATGTCGTCACCGGTGAGGTGACCACCGGTGAAGCCGAGGTCGACACGATCGCCGAACTCGCTGTGGGTGTCTGGGAGCACTCGGTCGGCACGTCGACGGCGACGGAGATCGACGAGGTGTTCGTCGTGATCTCCGGGCGTGGGCGCATCACCGATGCCGATGGTGACGTCATCGAGCTGGCTCCCGGAGTGGTCGGCGTGCTGCCGGCGGGTGCCCGCACAACCTGGGAGGTCACCGAGCCGATCCGCAAGGTGTGGATCACGCTCGCCGAATAGCGCCCTACAGTGTGGGTATGAGTGACTTCCTGTACGCGGTGGAGCGTGAATTCGATATCCCCGGCGAAGTGCTGTGGGACGCCTGGACCGATCCGACCGCATTGGAGTCGTGGTACCACCCGGTGGGGATGCCCTGCGTGCCGGGATCGGTGGAATCCGATGTCGTCGCCGGGGGTGTGTGGGCGGTGGCCGTCGACGCCTCCGACTTCGGCTTCGTGTCGTATTTCTATGGCCGCTACACCGAGATCGACGACCAGAAGTTCCTCGAGCACACGATGCACTACACGCAGTCGGCCGATGAGTTCGCTGAGCGCGACTTCGCCACCGAGCACCACCGGGTTCAGGTGGAGTTCCAAAGCCGCGGGATGCGCAGCTGGGTGAGGTTCAGCCAGTTCGGCCACGGCATGTCCGACCACGATGTGTTCGAGGCCCAGAACGGCATGGAGAGCTACTTCGATTCCCTCGAGCAGTTCCTGGCGGCAGGGACTCCGCCCAGCGACTGACCGCGCTCG
>CBFHQG010000053.1:0-14252 GCA_965657825.1 Actinomycetes bacterium
CACCGCGCAGGTCGGCCGCAAGCTCGCCTGGGCCCGGGTCGTCGCGTGCGGGCCGAATGTCAAGACGATGTCCGTGGGTGATCGGGTGCTGTTCGAACCTGAGGATCGGGCCAGTGTGGAGCTGAAAGGCCGGGAGTATCTGCTCCTGCGTGAACGCGATATCCATGCGGTGGCGGTCGCCGGTGACGGTGCCACGCACACGGGTCTGTACCTCTAGGCTGGGAACGAACCGAAAAGTCTGTGGGCGCGGTCCTCTACGGGACGAGCCACAGTAGGACGAGCCCGAAAAGGACGAATGATGGCCGACCACACTCCCTCCGATCGTCTCGTCATCTTCGGGATCACCGGGGATCTCGCCCACAAGATGACGCTGCCTTCGCTGTATCACCTCGAGAAGCGGGGTCTTCTCACCATCCCGGTGGTCGGTGTGGCGGCTCAGGATCTCACCGATGAGCAACTGTGGGAGATGACGCGCCAGGCGGTGCACACGGTCGAGGGGGCAGGCGTAGACGAGCAGGTTCTGTCTCGCCTGCTGCAGCGGATGACCTATGTCGGCGGTGACTTCACCGATGCGGCCTTGTATACCCGGCTGGCCGCGCACCTCACCGGCGCTGAGCACCCGCTGTTCTATCTGGAGATCCCACCGTCCTTATTCGGACCCGTCGTCGAGCAACTCGGCGCGGCAGGAATGACTCAGGGATCCCGCGTCGCGGTAGAGAAGCCATTCGGTACCAGCCTGGAGACCGCGATCGAGTTGAACGACCGACTGCACCAGGTGCTCGACGAGGATCAGATCCTGCGCATCGACCACTACCTGGGCAAGGAGCCGGTGCAGGACATCGCGTTCCTACGATTCGCAAACTCCTGGCTGGAACCGCTGTGGCGGCGCCAGTACGTCGAGATGATCCAGATCACGATGGCCGAGTCCTTCGGGGTGGAAGATCGCGGAAGCTTCTACGACCACGTCGGCACGCTGCGCGACGTCGTGCAGAACCACCTGCTGCAGGTGCTGGCCCTCGTGTTGATGGAGCCGCCGGGGGCGGGAGACGACCCGATAGGCGACCGCCGTCTCGATGTGTTCCGGGCCATCCGCCCGCTCGAACCCGATGACGTCGTGCGCGGACAGTACGACGGCTACCGGTCGATCCCTGGCGTCGCGCCCGATTCGGAGACCGAGACCTACGTGGCGGTGCGCCTGCACTGCGACACCTGGCGCTGGGCGGGGGTGCCTATCGTGATCCGAGCGGGCAAGAAGTTGCCGGTCAAGTCCACCGAGGTCACTGTCCGCTTCCGCAAACCGCCGGCTTTCACCTGGGGGGATCACACGCAGCGGGTCACCGGGCACGACGATGTGCTGCTGCGCATCGGCGAACCCTCGGGCGTCTCGTTCGGGGTGCGGGTGAAGAAGCCAGGGGTCGATGAGGTGGAGCCGGAGTTCCTCAGCCTGGATTTCGCTTCGACGCTGGGTGATCTCCCGACACCGTACGAGCGGCTTTTGCACGATGCGATGATCGGTGATCACACGCTCTTCCCGCGGTGGCCCTCGGTCGAGGCCACCTGGCGGATCGTGCAACCGGTTCTCGATGCGCCACCGCCGGTGATCGCGTACGAACCGGGCACGTGGGGGCCGCACGAGGCCGACCGCTTCACACGTTTTCTCGGTGGATGGCGCAACCCCTCCTAGGGAGACCGCCGAACGTCAGCGAATCCGCTGCCAACCGGTGCGCGTGCGTTGCGCAATCCCGCGCGACTGCAGATCCTCGAGGTAGCGGAGCATCCCCCGATCACCGCGACCGCGAAAGAGCGGCAGTAGGCGCGGAATGAGGTCGGGGGCGAGCATCACGACCCGCACCAGCCACGACTCGCTCACACGCGGGTAGCGCTCCATGCGTGGGGCATCCAACATGCGCAGGTAGCAGCGCGCCACATCCTCCGGGCTTTGCGGGGGGTCTAGGAACTGCAGCGAGTTGCCGCCTTCGATGGCCTCGTCCTGCAGCATCGGGGTGTCGGTTGCTGACGGCAGGATCGATCCGACGCGGATGCCCTTGGCGCGCAGATCCATCGCGATCGACAGCATCGCTCCGCGCAGGCCGAACTTCGATGCCGTGTAGATGGGAGTCTCACCGAGCGGGAAGATCCCACCGAGTGAGACAGTGCTGAGCAGGCGCGGATCATCGGAGCGGCGCAAGAGGTCGATGGCCGATCGCGACAGGATCAGCGGGGCGATCAGATTCACCTGCAGTTCACGCTCGATGGACTCCACGCTTCGGGTGTCGAACCTGGCCGTGGAGGTCATGCCTGCGTTGTTGATCAGCACGTCGATGCGCCCGTGAGCCTCGTCGATGAATCGCACCAGGGCGTCTACTTCGTCACGGCTGGTGAGATCGCACGCATACGACAAGTGTGTTCCGGGTAATTCATTTCGCAGGGCATCCACCCGCTCGCGATCGAGGTCGACGAGGACGAGCCGGGCACCACGGTCGGCCAGGGTCCGGGCGAGGACGGAACCGATACCGCCCGCTGCCCCGGTCAGGACGAAGATGCGGTCGCGGTGGTCGTAGGTCATGCCGCTGACCACGCCATCTGCCGGAGCACGCGATCGTAGATGCGTCGCAGGGCTGCAGAGTCGACATAGCCGAGGTGGCGCGGCGAATCGATGAAGCGGATGCCGCCGGTGAGATCGGGATGATGCCGGTCGATGAGCTGTTCGAAACGCTCCGCTCTCGCCGGGTGGTGGAGGGCATCATCGATGTATCCGGCGACGATCTGCGCGGACTGATCGAAAAGTCGGTAGGCGCCGGCGTTCGTTTCGATGAAACCCATTGCCATCAGACCGCGATGTCGGCGTGAGAACACCGACAGGTACAGGTCATCGGGGTGGTCCTCGGTGCCGAAGTACTCCTGGGCGTAGGGGATGGCGTGCCGATAGCCCGTGGCCGCGATGATCACGTCGATCGTTTCGCGCGTACCGTCAGTGAACACCACCGAATCGCCATCGAATCGATCAATATCGGGCTTCGCGATGACATCTCCATGCTGTAGGCGAGCAAGGATCTCGGTATTGAGGATCGGATGGGACTCGAACAACCGGTGATCAGGTTGGGGGAGTCCAAGTCGGGTGACATCCCCGTTCAGCGTGCGCAGCATCGCGCCGAAGACTCGCTGCTCCACAGGGAGGGGGAGGTGCGGGCCGGAATCAGCGAACACGTCGGAGGGGATGCCGAAGATGTGTTTGGGGATGAACCAGTATCCGCGTCGCACGCTCAGGAAGGTGCGCTCTGCTCGCCGACCGACATCGCATGCGATATCGCAGCCGGAGTTGCCCGCACCCACGATGAGCACGCGTTTGCCGACGAGGTCGTCAGCGTCTGTGAAGTCCCGAGAGTGGCGGATCTCGCCGTCGAAGGTGCCCGGCCACTGCGGCAGCCGCGGATGCCACTGCGTGCCGGTTGCCGCGATGACGAAGCGGTAGTCGCGTCGGCTGCCGTCATCGAAATTCACCCGCCAGCCACCGTCGGTGGCCTCCAGCCGTGTCACGCTTCGGTCGAACGTGATGCGTTCGGTCAGCCCGTAGGCATCGGAGAAATCACGCAGATAGGTCAGGATCTGCCGCTGCGAGGGGTAGTCGGGGTAGTCCTCCGGCATGGGGAAGCCGGGAAAGTCCGACATCGTCCGACTGGAGATGAAGTGTGCCGAGGTGTACATGGGCGAGCCAGGGTTATCGATGTCCCAGATGCCTCCGACACCGTGATGGCGCTCTACCTGGTCGTAGGGGATTCCGCGCTGGCTCAAGGCGCGTGCCGCCGCGAGACCTGCGGGTCCGGCTCCGATGACGAGGGTATGGGTTGCTGCATCGCTGGGCACGCCGCGACGGTACCAACGCTCACCCCTCACACGGTCGGTGTTCGATCAACTCTGCTCTCTATGCGCCCTCGATGAGGCACCGCGGCGCCTAGTGTGCGGATGATGAGTGGCGGCCAATACCGAGATCGACACGAGGCGGCACAGGTGCTCGCTGAGGCTCTGAACAGCGCAGGATTCTCACCCGGTTCACGCGCCGAAGAGCCCCTCGTGCTGGGTTTGCCGCGGGGCGGGGTGCCCGTGGCCGTCGAGGTCGCCCACGCGCTGCAGGCGCCATGGGATGTGCTGGTTGTCCGCAAGATCGGTGCACCCGGCCAACCAGAACTCGCGGTCGGTGCTGTCGGCGAAGGAGGTATCGAGGTCCGCAACTCCGCGACACTGGGTATGTTCGATGAGTCGGAGATCAACTCGACCGCGGCACGGGAGCATGCCCGGGTGTCATCGCGGGTCGAGACGTTCCGTGGACGACGCCGGCTGATGCGCGTTGACGGCCGAGTCGTGATCATCGTCGACGATGGGCTCGCAACCGGAGCCACGATGGCTGCGGCGGTGTCGGTCGTCCAAGCTGCAGGTGCGCGTCATATCACCGTTGCCGTACCGGTGGGTTCGGCACAGGCGGTGGCGTGGATGCAGCAGTGTGCCGACGATGTCGTCTGTCCTTCGATCCCGCATTCGTTCATCGCGGTGGGACAGCACTATGCGCACTTCGATCAGGTGAGTGATGACGAGGTGATTGCTCTTCTGGAGATGCGCTAGGCGGTGGTGTCGGTGTCCGACTCTGCAGGGGAGTGTTGGCGTTCGCGCATGATCTGCGCCTGCGCGATTGTGGCGCTGGCGAGCAGATAGATGAACAGGTATCCCCACAGCCCGTTGAGCAGGATGGTGTATCGGTCGACGTCCTCAGAGCTCCCAGAGACCGCGGTGATGATGAAAAGGACCGCAAACATGGCCGCGGCGGCGAATCCCAGGGTTCGCGTCACGCGGGGGCGTGGGAAGCCCTTCACCGCGGTGTTGCCCTCAGAGCGGCCGGTGATGAAGTAGAACGCCGACGCCGCCCCCAGGGCTACGAGCACGATGGTGAGCATGATGACCCACAGATCGGTCGGTGTCGGTTCGCCCAGGGTGTAAGCGAACACGATAGACGCGACGACGATGAGTAACTGGATGCCCGAGATCACTCGGTTTCCGGTCGGGGTGCGGTAGGGCATGGATGACATCCTGGGTTGTGTCATGGGGGTGAACGATTCGCGTCATGAATCGAATTCACAAACAAGCTACGGGTGCGCCGCCAGGGACTCGAACCCCGAACCCGCGGATTAAGAGTCCGCTGCTCTGCCAGTTGAGCTAGCGGCGCGTGTTGCGAGAAGGAAAGGTACCACCTCCTGCAGGCGCAGCGTGAGACCGGGCAGCCACTGGGCGGGAGCATCGGGATCGGCCAGGACGGCGATCACCGGGTAACCACCGGTGGCCGGATGATCAGGGCCCATCACGACGGGCCGGCCGTCGGAGGGCAGTTGAATCGCCCCTCGAATCAACGGTCGTGAGGTCCGGCTGATGTGACCGGTGCGCGGATCCTCTGCGGACTGCCACTCCAGGGTCACTCCCTCCAGGCGCACGCCGACGCGATCGCTGACCGAACTCACGGTGACGTCACCATCGGCGAGGTGCCGGCGGGACTCCTCGTCGAGGAGCGACCAGGCGGGGCCGGGGATGACACCGACGCGCCTGTCGACCGTTTCATGCAGGCTGAGATCCACGGCTGGAATGGGGCCGATCGTGGCCGCGGTGACGGGATCGAATCCGAATGCCATGCCGGCGGCCACGGGCGGCGGGCCGAGACCTGAGAGTGTGTCTGTCGATGCGGAGCCCATCACCCGCTCGGAAGACAGACCCCCGCGGATGGCTACATACCGACGCAATCCCTCGGTGGGGTGTCCGAGCAGCAGTTCCTCCCCGGTATCGAGGTGGAGGGGGGTGAGTGCGGGTGCCGGTCGTGAACCGCCGCCGCTGTGGATCGTGACGGAGCCGGGAGCGCCGGTGACGGCGACGATGAGGGGTGCGAGGGCCGCAAGGCGCAGACCACCACCCAGGCATTCCAGTCCCGCAGCCTGCTCGGGGTTGCCGACGAGGCGTTGGCCGAGCCGGTGGCTGCGTCGGTCCCACGCACCTGAAGCGGCAACGGCTACCCGACCCCATCCGGAACGACCGAGATCCTCGATCAGGCAGGATGCGCCGGGATCGACGATCCGCAGGACCTGCTGCGGGCTGGCGATGGTCTGCCGGTTGGAGTCATGGGATTCGGATCGATCGGGTGAGATCGGTGGTGAGGTGATCTCGATGCGATCTGAGATCGGCACGAATCTCACGTGCATCCCTGGTTGCAGGAGTGCAGGGGTCGCGCTGCGTGGATCGAACAGCGTCCTATCGGTGCGCCCGAGCAGGTGCCATCCTCCGGGGGAGGCGCGAGGGTAGACGGCTGAATAGTGCTCGGCGATCGCTACCGAGCCTGCGGGTACCTGGGTGCGCGGAGTGGCCCGACGTGGCAGGTGGAGGCTGTCGGGAAGACCGGTCAGGTAGGCGAAGCCGGGGGCGAAGCCGCAGAACGCCACGGTGAATCCCGTGGACGCATGCACCTCGATGAGTTCGGCCACGCTCATCGTGCACGCCCGAGCGACCTGCTCGATGTCCTCACCGTCGTAGACGACCGGGATCTCCGCGGTGTCGGAATCCAAGGCGCCCACCGCGGTTGCCGTACCTGCGCCGACGGTGTGTAGGAAGTCGGTCGACTGCTGCCTGATCTGCGCGAGGAGCTGTTCATGCTCAGACCGCCTGCGCGGGTGATCCAACTGCAGCAGCAGGGTGTCCTCAGCGGGGACGATGTCGATGATTCCGGAGAGTTCCTGCTGGCGCAGGTATGCATCGAGTGCGCTGGTGGTGGCGACATCGTGCGCGGGGAGTTCGACCAGGATCGAGTCGAGGCCGAAAGCGTGCACGACAACCCCTCGGTCTGGTCGCGTCGTGGGAGCCTCCTTGGAGCCCGTCACCGTGTCGATCCTGTCGATCGGGTGAAAGCTTCGATGCGGATCTGTCGGAGCGTCAGCAACTCCCGCGTGCGCCGCGCCAGTTCGACTGCGTCGGGGCTATCACTGTGCACGCACAGGCTGTGTGCACCATGGAACGAGTGGTTGATCCAGACGTCGAGGCGCTCGATAGCTGCGTCGGCTCCCAGCAGTGCACCCGGTTGATCGCGGGGTGCTAGCCGTCCGTCATCGGTATAGCCACGGTCGAGGAATGCCTCTCGGTAGACAGGAATCCCGACCGAATCGGCCCGAACGCGCACGTGTCCGAACCCCATGGTCAGCACCGGGACCTGGTGGAATTCAGCGAGATCGACGATGACCGCGGCAGTCATCGGGTCATCGATCGCCGCGTGATAGAGCGCGCCGTGGGGCTTGATGTAACAGACGCGACCACCGGCTGCATCAGCTGCGTCACGAAGATCGCGGAACTGGATGTGGAGTGACTCGCTGAGTGCATCGGTGCTCATGGTGAAGGGGCGGCGACCGAATCCCTCGCGATCGGGATAGGACACCTGAGCGCCGATCGCGACACTGTGGGCGACGGCAGCGGTGCACAGTCGCGTCATCGAAGTCAGATCACCGGCATGTCCCCCGCAGGCGACGTTGGCGCTGCTGATCACCTCGAGCAAATCCAGATCGATGGTGGGATCGGACAGTTCACCCACATCGGCGTTCAGGTCGATGGAGGAGGTGCCATTCACAGGCCGATCGCTGGTGGCGGTATCGGATGCGCCAGTCACAGACCTGACGGTACCCACGACGTAGGCTGCCCGCCGTGCAGACGCAGGAGCGCACCGGGCTGATCTTGGCTTTCGTCGGAGTGCTCGCGTTCTCGTTCTCCCTGCCCTTCACGGTCTGGGCGCTGGAGTCTTTCGACCCGGTGCTCACCGCCACGGGTCGGGCCGTTATCGCGGGAGCAGTCGCGGTCGGAGTGCTCGTGGTGCGACGCGTCCCCTGGCCCGAGCGTGCGCTGATCCGTCCCCTGCTCTACACGATGGCGGGTGCGGTGTTCGGCTGGCCCATTCTCATCGCGCTTGCGTTGCAGCGCACGACCTCGGCGCACGCCGCGGTCATTGCGGCCGTGATGCCCCTCGTCACCGCTGTCATCGCGGTCATCCGGGCCAAAGAACATGTGTCTCGGCAGTTCTGGTTGGCTGCGGCACTCGGCACCGCCGGTCTCGTCGTGTTCGCGTTGCTGCGCGGAGGTGGTGATGGTGGGAATCTCACCGCCGATCTCCTCATCGCAGGAGCGGTGGTGGCCTCGTCGTGGTGCTACGTCGAAGGTGCGGTGCTCACGCGGGTCATGCCCGGCTGGCAGGTCATCTCCTGGGTCGTGGTCCTGGCACTGCCGGCCACGGTGCCCATGACTGTCCTCCTGGTGTGGACGGGAGGAGTGCGGACACCGGTCACCTCCGAGGCCGTCGTCGGGCTGGCGCTGCTGGGACTGTCGTCGATGTATCTGGCGTTTTTCGCGTGGTACGCGGGCCTCGCCAAAGCCGGGGTCGCTCGCGGTGGCCAGGTGCAGCAACTTCAGGCTCTGCTCACCCTCGTGTGGTCGGCCTGGTTGCTGGGCGAGGAGGTGACCTGGGGCACGGTGGCCACGGCGGTGTTCGTCGTGGCGTGCGTCGCCTGGGCGGTGCGGGTGCGCACGCCCACCGTCGTCGCCCCCGAGGAATAGCCGAAATCCGCAACGTCCTAGGGGCGACAACGTGCGGATTGTTGCGGATTTCGGTTACGCAGGGGCTTCGCAGGCGAGGTCGTAGATCGAGGCGGGGACAGGGGATTCACCGGGGGGAGTGGAGCAGATCTGCTCGATGGACACCGGGATCCAGAAGGGGCCCTCAGCCTGCAGGAAGAACGCGGTGGGCACGACGACCCCGGAGGTGTCGACCTGGGCTCGGGCGTACGCCCACCCATCGATGCACTCGAAGTCCTCCAGCGCCACGAACGTCGCGCCGGGGTAAGTCTGGTCGACCTCCTCGCGGATGACCGCGCTGAGACTGGGCTCATCACAGACCGCTGTGCCCCCGTTGCTGGGCGATTGCGTGGGGGAGGGATCACCGGAGTCCGAGCACCCGGTGAGGCCCAGGCCGGTGATGACCAGGGCTGCGACGGCCGCTGCCGTCGTACGTACCGCTGGTCTCATACGGACGATCCTACGCTCGCGTCGAGGCCTGTTCGGGCCGCTGATGCAGCATGAAGAACCAGGCGGTGACCGCTCCGGCGACGGCGAATCCGGCGAGCATGAGCCAGGCCACCGACCACGACCAGGTTTCCACGACCGCGGCGGTGATCATGGGAGACAGGCCCCATGCAGTGAAGATCAGGGCATTCAACACTCCCTGGCTGGTCCCGATCCGAGACACAGGCACCAGCGACACCGTCACGGTGAAGGCCAGGGCATTCCAACCCATTCCCAAGATTCCCGCAGCCACGAGGAGTACCACCGTGAGTGGCGGGATCAGCGCCGCACCCACCAGGCAGCAGGCGGTGGCCACTCCCGTCGCGATGAACAGGGCGATTCGCCGATGGGGCCAGCGGTCGGCGGCCATCCCGACGAGGATCCGCACCCCGACGGTGGCGGCCATGACCCCGGCGAAGACGGCGCCGGCCGCCTGTGGGCTCCACCCGCGGGCATTGACCAGATAGAGGGTGAGCAGGGCGACGATGCCGATCTGCGCGGTGGTGTAGAGCGCGCTCGCCACCAGGATGGGCGCGATCCGCCGCCACGGTGTCGACTGAGCCTCGGCTGAGGCAGCTTCTTCGGCGAGGTGTTCTGCAGCCCGGCCCGATCGCTCGTCCGGCACAGCGCGAAACACGGCGATCCCGGCGAGGAGCAGAACCCCCGAGAGGGTCCACAGGGCGGCGGCGAGACTGATTCGCAGGGCCAGAAACGGCAACAGCAGACCGGCGGTGGCCCCGCCTACGGGAACGGCAGCCTGACGGATCCCGAAGGCCACCCCCATCCGCCGCGTGGGTCCGAATGCGCGCGCGATGCTCTTGGTGAGGGCGACGGTGGGTGCGGCGGCAGCTAACCCGGCGAGGAGCAGTCCCACCACCGTGCCGGCCAGGGACCCCACTGCAGCGCCGATGCCGGCGAGCACCAGGCTCGCCGAGGTCAGGGCCAGGCCGATGATGGCCACCCGCCGGTCGGTGGAGTAATCGGTCAATCGGCCCCAGCCGAGAACGGCTAGTGCGGTGCCGAGGCTGCCGATCCCGAGTAGGACCCCGGTGCTCGCGGTGTCGAGTGCGAAGGTGGACTGCAGGATCGGTCCGAGTGCGGGCAGGCCCTGCTGAAGGGCGGAGACACTGACCTGGGCGGAGACTGCGGCGAGCAGGACCGCGATGGCGGCGCGGCGGACCTCGCCGCGCGAGGTCATAGTCGGCCGAGGAGCTGGCGGGCGATTACGATGCGCTGAACCTGATTGGTGCCCTCGTAGATCTGGGTGATCTTCGCGTCGCGCATCATCCGCTCCAGCGGATAGTCGCGGGTGTACCCATAACCACCGAGGACCTGGACCGCGTCGGTGGTGATCTCCATGGCCACATCGGAGGCGAAGGCCTTCGAGGTAGCCGAGAGGAACGTCAGCGACGGATCGTTGCGCTCGCTGGCCGAGGCGGCAGCGTAGGTGAGATGCCGAGCGGCTTCGAGCTTCGTGGCCATGTCAGCGAGCATGAACTGCAGGCCCTGGAATGACGCGATGGGCTTGCCGAACTGCTCGCGTTCCTTGGCGTAGGTACCGGCGGCGTCCAGAGCACCCTGTGCGATGCCGAGGGCCTGGGCTGCGATCGTGATGCGGGTGTGATCGAGGGTGCGCATCGCGAGACCGAACCCGCCACCGACCTCGCCGACGAGTCGGTCACCGCTGATGCGGACACCATCGAGGTAGACCTCTCGGGTGGGAGAACCCTTGATTCCCAACTTCTTCTCCGGGGCGCCGAAGGAGACACCCTCGTCCTGGCTATCGACGAGGAACGCGCTGATGCCGCCGCGAGTGCCTTTGTCGGCGTCGGTGACAGCCAGCACCGTGTAGTAGCGGCTCACCCCAGCGTTGGTGATCCACTTCTTGGAACCGTTGAGGATCCAGCCATCTCCATCACGAACCGCGGTGGTGCGCATGGCACCCGCATCGGATCCCGCGTCGGTCTCCGAGAGGCAGTAGCTGAACATCGCCTCGCCCTGTGCGAGAGCTGGCATGACCTGGGCCTTCAACTCCTCGCTGCCATCGAGTAGGACGGGCATCGAACCGAGTTTGTTGACCGCTGGGATGAGCGAGGAGGAGGCGCAGGCGCGGGCGACTTCCTCGATGATGATGCATACGGCGAGGGCGTCTGCCTCCTGGCCTCCGTAGGCCGATGGCACGTGAGCTGCGTGGAAGTCCGCGCTCACCAGGGCGTCGTGGGCCTCCTGAGGGAACCGGGACTCCTCGTCCACGGCTGCTGCGTGAGGGGCGATCTTGTTGTCCGCGAGATCGCGCACCGCGGCGCGCAGTTCCTCGTACTCCTCCGGCAGGTGGTAGACCTCGAAATCGCTCATGGCACTAGTTGTACACATTGGTTTCAAGTTCCGCGAGGCGGGGGTGGGGTTTTTATGGCAGAGTGCGCTGCATTCGGTCAGGTTGTATACAACCAGTGGTGGTGTTCCCGGGGCCTGCAGGGTCCGACACGAGGAGGCATGAATCGATGAGCCAGGACGAATTCGAAGAGGCCGGTTACGGCATCACCCCGGTGGGCTGGGGTGCGAAGCCCGCCATCGTCGCCGTGGATTTCCAGCAGGCGTTCTGCGATCCGCAGTTCCTCGCCGGCCGCAGCCCCCACATCGCGCGGGCGGTCGCCAATGCCGAAGGGGTCCTCAAGGCCGGCCGTGCGGCGGACATCCCGATCGTGCACACCGCGGTCGCGTGGTCGCATGACGATGAGTTCACCAACTGGAAGGTCCCGGCCCTCCGCGACATCGCACCGGGCTCGCACGCGGCCTCCATCGTCCCCTCGCTGTGGGAGGACACCGATATCTACCTCCTCAAGCGCTACCCGTCGGCGTTCTTCGGCACCGATCTGAGCACGATCCTGCGCAACCGCGGCGTCGACACCGTCTTGGTCATGGGTGTCACGACCTCAGGGTGTGTCCGTGCGACGATCCTCGACTCCTTCAGCCACGGCTTCAGGACCATCGTGGTGGAGGATGCGTGCGGAGACCAGGGCGCGGAGGCTCATGACAACAACATGCGTGATGTCGAGCGGCGCTACGCCGACCTCATCGACTCCGCAGGTGCTGCGCAGCGACTGGAGGCCCTGATCCGGTGAGCGCGAGGTGACGCGTCGAGTGGCGGTCACCGGCCGGTTCCAGCCGTTTCATCGGGGACACCTGGAATTGGTGCGCATGGCTGCGTCGTGGGCTGATCGACAGATCGGCGACGGGGTGGTCGAGGTCGTGATCGGGATTACCAATCCTGATCCCGGATCATGGCGGGAGCACCCGCAATCGGAGCATCGCCATCGTCGGGAGGCGAACCCTTTCACGTACTGGGAGCGCCACCGGATGATCCGAGCGGCGCTGCGCGACGAGCTACCCGGCCACGATGTCGTCATCGTGCCTTTTCCATTGGATCGACCCGAGGTGTGGTTCGACTACATCCCTGCCGACACGCACCAGTTCGTCCGGGCCTTCAGCCCCTGGGAACGCAGCAAGGCCGACACCCTCAGTTCCGGCGGCTATGACGTCACCCTCCTCGAGGGTGATCCGCACACGGTGGTGCGGGCCAGCGCGATCCGCTCTAGGTGGCACGACCTGGAGGCGGTGCGGGGGGACCTGCCGGAGGCGATCGTCCACCAGGTCGAGCAGGTGTCCCGAGCGCGTCCTGAGCAGGTGTCATGCGAGGCGACACGATGACGTTTTCCACTCGAACGTTCCCCACCCGTGATGACCTACCCGTGGTCCTCGTCACGTTGGATGGCCTCGGCGACCGTCCCTGTCGCGCTCTCGATGGACGTACCCCGGTGCAGGTCGCGGCCACCCCCGTTCTCGATGAGCTCGTGACTCGAGGGGCCGGTGGAATGCACGTCCCCTTCGGTCCTGGCTGGGCCACCTCCAGCGAGAGATCGCACTGGGCGATGTTCGGGCTGCAGAACGTGGCCTTTCCTGGTCGCGCGGCTTTGGAGTGGGCTGGGGTCGGGGGCACGCCACCACTGGGGGTGCCCCACTGGCACCTTGCGGTCCGGCAGGGTGAACAGGTCCGCAATGAGGGGTCGCAGTTCCCAGTGACCGCCATCACCGGTCGCCTGTCCGGGCGAAGCGGTGGCGGAGCAGACCCGCGGGCGGGCGATATTTCCGCCCGGGCCGAGCAGGTGCTACAGGCGTGGTGTTCGTCGTTCTCCTCTGCGGGAATCGACTTCCGTATCGCTGCGCTGCGCACCGGTGAATGGGTGCTCATCGCACACGGTGCGGTCTCCCACGAGGTCAGCGACACCGATCCACTGTTCGAGCACATTCACCCCTGGATGCGACCGGTGCCCTTGCGCGAGGCCGAACGTGCCGGGGGAGAACGCGCACTGCAGGCCGAGAGGACCGCGCGGGCTCTGGAGGATTTCCTGATCGGGGCACACCTCGCACTGCGCGATGCGGGCCTCGGCTACGACATTCCCACCACGAAGTGGGCCTCCCGGATCGACCGTCCGTTGGACTTCATCGAGGAGATCGGCGTGCACGGCGCGATGGTGACCAGCAGCGCCCTGTACCGCGGGATGGCGCGACTGCTCGGCATGCGCGAAGTCGATGTGCCATCGCCGCGTGATGATGCCTCACTCGGCCTCGCGGATCGCGTCAGTGCCGCGATCGACCTCCTCGAAGCAGAACCCTCCCTGGGATTCGTGCACGTGCACACGAAGGCCCCCGACGAGGCGGGTCACACGAAGGACCCATGGGCGAAGGTCGCTGCGATCGAGGCCTGCGATTCCGCGCTAGCCGACCTCGTGGCGCGATTGGACGATAGGGAATTCGTCCTGGGAGTGACCGGTGATCATGCGACCCCCAGCGAGAACCTGTTGCTGCACAGCGGAGATCCCACCCCGATCGCCATAGGGGGGCCGGATGTCCTCGTCGATCAGGTCACGCGGTTCAACGAGTTCGACATGCTGGACGGGTCACTCGGGCGGCTACGGGCCGGCGACCTCACTCCGCTCCTGCACTCACTGGCGCGCAGACCTTTCTTCCTCGGGCATCGACCGGGTCCGGCTGTGACCGCGGCGATGCCGCAGCGAGTCCCGACCATGCCCGTCCCCGACCGTTCCACTGCACCATCCATCGTCCCCCCG
>CBFHQG010000054.1:0-14242 GCA_965657825.1 Actinomycetes bacterium
GAGGTGGGACGTACCGACCCCGTCGCCCACGTAACCTCCTGACCACGCCAGGCCGGTGCGCCGATCCAGGCCGCAGGAGGCGAACCAATCGCGGGGGATTCCCAGTGGCCCGCCCCAGGCATGGGTGACGGTGGATCGATCCAGGATCGGGAACAGGTCGATGAGGGTCCGCCACAGTTCGCCGAAGACCCGCGGATCCTGATCGTTCTCCGGGGCGATCTGCGAGCCGAAATGGTAGGGCGCCCCGCGGCCGCCGAACGCTAGACGACCGTCGGCAGTGCGCTGGCCGTAGATGATCAGGTGACGATGATCGGCGAAGGTCTCCCGGTCGGCCAACCCGATGGTCGACCAGATGTCCTCCCCGAGTGGCTCGGTGGCGATCATCAGCGAGTACACCGGTGCGAGGGTGCGCCGGTGCCCGGGGAGAGTGGCGGTGTAACCCTCCGTGGCGCGCACGATGATCGGCGCACGCACGGACGCCTTGGCAGTGCGAAGGACACCGGGCTCCAGCGAGGTCACCGGGGATCGTTCGAAGATGCGTACGCCCCGGGCGGTGACAGTGCCGGCGAGCGACCGCACCAGGCGCCGTGGGTGGATGGCCGCGCAGTGGGGCGTGTAGGTGGCAGCCAGCACATCGGTGGCGCCGAGTCGTTCACGAGCCTGGCCGGCATCGAGCAGTCGGTAGTCGGATTCACCGAACCCGAAGGCCCGCCACGACTCGATCTCCTCCGTGGCCCTGCGTACCTGCACCGGGGTACGGGCAGCGACGACGGTTCCCCCCTTCGCCGCCTGGATGTCCCAGCCTTCCGACTCGCTCACTCGCACGATCTCATCGACGGTCTCGTGCATGGCGACCTGCTGGGCGATCGCCTGACGCCGCCCGTATCGACGGGCGATGGTCGGTAGGGAGGCGGGGAAGAGTGCGGAAGCCCACCCGCCATTGCGCCCACTGGCGCCGAACCCTGCGTACGCGGCTTCCACCACGACCACCGACAGGCTCGGATCCCACTGCGACAGGTAGTAGGC
Organism: Actinomycetes bacterium; assembly: GCA_965657825.1. Classification (GTDB taxonomy): domain Bacteria; phylum Actinomycetota; class Actinomycetes; order S36-B12; family S36-B12; genus M55B157. The sequence continues at coordinate 1,027 of CBFHQG010000054.1, forward strand.
GGTCCACAGCCCGGTGTAGCCGGCACCGACGATGGCGACATCGGCATCCACGTCATGCTCGAGCGGACCGCCGAGAGGGCCGGTCAGGTGGGGCGGGAGAGTGTCCTCCCACAGCGAGGTCATCCCCGACGCCACCTGTCGATGTACTCGGGTACCGCGATGGCGTGACTGAGTTCATCCGGTAGCGGAGTGCCGAAGGATTCGTTGATCGGAACGACCCCGGCCCAGATGGATCCGTAGACGGGATCGGCGATGTCCTCGTCGATATCCTCCGGGCCGCCGGTGCGGATCTTCACCGAGCATTCGTCCAGCGGCAGGGACAGCACCGTCGTGGCCTTCAGTTCCTGGGGTGCCGGTGGTCGGATGTCGCTCCAGCGATCGGGGAGCAGGTGGTCGCTGATGGCCGTCAATGCACGTAGTTCAGCATCCCCCTCGAGCAGTCGAGGAGTACCCAGCACCATGACACTGCGGTAGTTCATGCTCGACTCGAAGGAACTCCGGGCGAGCACGAGGCCGTCGAGCAGAGTCACCGTCAGACAGGTCGACTGTCCTTCCGCCAAGCGGCGGAAGAGTCGAGAGGCGCTCGATCCGTGGAAGACCACCTCGTCGTCGAGTCGCGCGTACCCCACCGGCACGATGAACGGCTGATCACCCTCGACCACCGCCACATGCGCGACGAGACCTGCATCGAGAACCGCGTGCAACGCGTCGCGCTCATGCACGGCACGTTCGGGGAGCCGCTTGATCCTGGTGCGCGGCGTGCTGCCCGGAGCCGGTGGAGTCACAGGATGGTGTTCGCTTCGGTGAGCACGGTCCGCAGGATCTGCTCGATCTCGTCGAAGTGGGACTGATCGATGATCAGCGGGGGAGCGAGCTGGATCACCGGGTCTCCGCGGTCATCAGCACGGCAGTACAGGCCGTTATCGAACAGCGCCTTGGAGAGGAACCCGCGCAACAGGCGCTCGGATTCAGCCTCGTCGAACGTCTCCCTGGTGTCCTTGTCCTTGACCAACTCGATGCCGTAGAAGAAGCCGGCACCTCGCACATCGCCGACCATGGGCAGGTCCAGTAGCTTCTCCAGTGTTCGTCGGAAGGCGCCCTCGTTGTCCTTGACGTGCTCGTTGATGCCCTCGCGTTCGAAGATGTCGAGGTTGGCCATCGCCACCGCCGCCGCGACGGGATGCCCACCCCAGGTGTACCCATGGAGGAAGGCGTTGGTGCCATGCTTGAACGGTTCGAATAGGCGCTCGCTGGCGATCATGGCACCGAGTGGCGCGTAGCCGGATGTCATCCCCTTCGCGCAGGTGATGATGTCGGGGGTGACACCGAACCTGTTGATGGCGAACATGTCCCCGATGCGACCGAATGCGGTGATCGTCTCGTCGGCGACGAGCAGGACGTCGTAGGCGTCGCAGATCTCCCGAACTCGTTCGAGGTACCCGGGCGGCGGTGGGAAGCAGCCACCGGAGTTCTGCACCGGTTCGAGGAACACCGCTGCGACCGAATCGGCTCCCTCGAATTCGATGGCCTCCGCGATCCGCTCAGCGGCCCACAGGCCGAAGGCCTTCTCGTCGTAGCGGTACTCCTCGGGGGCGCGGTAGAAGTTGGTGTTGGGCACCTTCACACCGCCGGGAACAAGCGGCTCGAAGGGGATCTTCGCCGGGGGGATGCCCGTGATGCTCAAGGCTCCCTGGGGGGTGCCGTGATAGGCCACCGATCGCGAGATCACCTTGTGCTTGGTGGGCTTTCCGGTGAGTTTGAAGTACTGCTTGGCGAGCTTCCAGGCACTTTCGACGGCCTCGCCGCCACCGGTGGTGAAGAACACCCGGTTCAAGTCACCGGGAGCGTAGGAGGCGAGTCGCTCGGCGAGCTCGATGGCCTTCGGGTGCGCGTAGGACCACAGCGGGAAGAACTCCAACTCCTCCGCCTGGCGGGCCATCGCCTGGGCCAGCTCGGTGCGACCGTGGCCGACCTGGACGACGAACAGGCCGGAGAGGCCGTCGAAGTACCGACGCCCCTGGTCGTCGAAGATGTAGGGCCCTTCGCCGCGCACGATGACCGGGACATGACCACCCTCCTCGTAGACCGAGTGGCGGGTGAAGTGCATCCATAGATGACGTCGGGCCCGCTCGGCGAGGGCATCGGCGCTGGATTCGGTGACGTACTGGGGAGTGGTGGTCATGATCGTGTCCTCTTCGTTTTCGTGTTCATCGGGTACCCCATGTGTAGATCTGCTTGCGCAGCTTCAAGTAGACGAAGGTTTCGGTGCTGCGAACTCCTGGGACATTGCGGATCCGCCTGTTGACGATCTCCAGCAGGTGGTCGTCGTCCTCGGCCACCACCTCGGCCATGAGATCGAAGCCGCCGGCGCAGATGACGAGGTAGTCGACCTCCGGCATGGCCTCGAGGGCGTCGGCGGCGACTTCGACATCGCCGTCGACGTGGATACCGATCATCGCTGCTCGGGGGAATCCGACCTGGAGCGGATCGGTCACGGCGACGACCTGCATCACCCCGGCATCGATGAGGCGCTGGACCCGTTGGCGGACCGCCGCCTCGGACAGCCCCACGACCTTGCCGATCGCGGCGTAGGAGCGGCGGCCGTCCTGCTGCAGCTGGTCGATGATGGCCTTGCTGACGTCGTCGAGGCGCGCCGGGGTCGGCCGGATAGCCCGCCGGGCGATGGTGCTCATCCGTCTATCATGCGCCACTCTCACGCAATAATCAAGCGAATCCGTTGTCATGTGACCGTTCAACGACGGAATTCGTTGCATTGTGTCGGATCCATCGCCGAAGTCCGCTTTCACTCGGTAGCGTCGGGCTACTGATCACCTGCCACGCCGAGGAGCCCACGTGTCCGCTCGAACGATCCACAACGTCATCAACGGCGAGTCCGTCCCTTCAGCGGAGGGGCGCACCAGCGATCTGGTCGACCCCACCACGGGCGAGGTGTTCGCGGCGGCGGCGATGTCGGGGCCGGAGGATGTCGATCGGGCCTACCGGGCAGCAGCGGCAGCCTTCGAGGGGTGGCGGGACACCGTGCCATCGGAGCGCCAGAAGGCCCTCCTCGCGATCGCCGACCTGTTCGAGCAGCACGCCGAGGAGCTCGTGGCGGCTGAGAGTGAGAACTGCGGTAAGCCGATCGCGGTCACCATGGCCGAGGAGATCCCGCCGATGGTGGACCAGATCCGCTTCTTCGCCGGTGCCGCCCGGGTCCTCGAGGGTCGAGCGGCCGGTGAGTACATGGCCGGGTTCACCTCGATGATCCGCCGCGAACCGGTCGGCGTGATCGGTCAGGTGACCCCGTGGAACTACCCGATGATGATGGCGGTCTGGAAGTACATCCCGGCCATCGCAGCGGGAAACACCGTGGTGCTCAAGCCCTCCGACACGACGCCGGTTTCCACAGTGCGGATGGCGGAGCTGATCGCGCAGGCGCAGATCCTGCCCCCGGGCGTGTTCAACGTCGTGTGCGGTGACCGCGACACCGGTCGCGAACTCGTCACCCACCCCACTCCGCAGATGGTGTCCATCACCGGCTCGGTGCGGGCCGGTATGGAGGTCGCCGGTGAGGCGGCCCGCGATGTCAAGCGGGTGCACCTCGAACTCGGCGGCAAGGCCCCGGTGGTGATCTTCGATGACGCCGACATCGAGGCCGCTGCCGAGTGGCTCGCCGTGGCCGGGTACTTCAACGCCGGGCAGGACTGCACGGCCGCCACCCGGATGCTCGTGGCGCCCGGTATCCACGATGAATTCGTGGCCGCCCTGGCCGAGCAGGCGCGAGGCACCGCGACGACGTTCGAGGACGGTCCTGGTGGAGATGCCCTCGTACCACCGGTCAACAACCCCGCACAGCTCGATCGGGTCCTGGGGTTCTTGCAGCGGGTCCCCGCGCACGCCGAGATCGTCGCCGGTGGACACCGGCAGGGCGACCGGGGCTTCTTCGTCGAGCCGACGGTCGTATCGGGACTGAAGCAGGACGACGAGATGATCCAGAACGAGATATTCGGCCCCGTCATCACCGTCCAGCAGTTCACCGATGAGGCCGAGGCGCTGCGCTGGGCCAACGGGGTCGACTATGGCCTTGCCTCGTCGGTGTGGACGAAGGACTTCGGGCGCGCGATGCGGATGGCGAAGGGACTGGACTTCGGCTGCGTCTGGATCAACACCCACATCCCGCTCGTCGCCGAGATGCCACACGGAGGCTTCAAGCACTCCGGCTACGGCAAGGACCTCTCGATGTACGGGTTCGAGGATTACACGCGGATCAAGCACGTGATGGCGAACCTCGACAGCTGAGATGTGCGACACGATGAGACCGCAGATGACGGCCGACGATTCGATGGGGTGAAGATGGAGACGCTCGACATCATCGATCCTGCTGTCGGAACGAACCTCGCCACGGTTGAACTGGCCGGTCCGCAGGACGTCGACGCCGCGGTGGGCCGGGCGCGGGCTGCTTTCGCTGACTGGTCTCGCCAGCCTCCGTCGGCCCGATCGGATGCCCTTCTGGCGTTGGCCGATCGGGTCCGGTCGCGCGCCGATGAGTACGCCATGGTGGAGTCGCAGCAGACCGGCAAGACGCTGAGAATGGCCACCGAGTTCGATGTGCCGGGGTCGATCGACAATGTGGTGTTCTTCGCCGGCGCGGCCCGCATCCTGCACGGCCTGGCATCAGCGGAGTACGACACCGACCACACCTCGGTGATCCGCCGCGAACCGGTGGGCGTCATCGGATCGATCGCGCCCTGGAACTACCCGCTGCAGATGGCGATGTGGAAGGTGCTGCCGGCTTTGGCGGCCGGCAACACGATCGTGCTCAAACCGGCGGAGATCACCCCGCTCACCACCATGATGCTCGCCGAGGATGCTCGTGCTGCTGGTATCCCCGAGGGTGTGCTCAATGTCGTGGTCGGCACCGGACCGGTCGCGGGCGAGGCGCTCATCGGACATCCCGATGTCGACATGGTGTCCTTCACCGGTTCGACACCGATCGGCAAACGAGTGATGCAGATCGCCTCGACCCGCGCCGCGCGGGTGCACCTCGAACTCGGTGGCAAGGCGCCGTTCGTGGTGTTCGACGATGCCGATCTCGAAGCTGCGGTACACGGTGCCGCCGCCGGGGCGCTGATCAATACCGGGCAGGACTGCACCGCAGCGACGCGGGCCTACATCCAGCGTCCGCTGTACGAGGCGTTCGTCGAAGGGGTCGGTGACCTGTTCTCCGCGATTCGAATCGGGGACCCCCGGGATCCCGACGTGGACATGGGGTCGCTGGTGTCCCAGCGGCAGGCTGAACGCGTGGCAGGCTTCGTCGATCGTGCCCGAACCGAAGGGGCCAAGGTGCGCGTGGGAGGTGAGATTCCCGGCGGGGACCTGGCTCGAGGAGCGTTCTATCCGGCCACGGTGATCACCGACGCCGCGCAGGACTCGCAGATCGTGCAGGAGGAGATCTTCGGCCCGGTGCTCGTCGTGCTGCCCTTCGATAGCGACGACGACGGCCTTTCTCTGGCCAACGACACTCCCTTCGGACTGGCTGCCTCGGCCTGGACTCGTGATGTGTTCCGCGCCCAGCGTGCTCAGCGGGAGATCAGGTCCGGTTGCGTGTGGATCAATGACCACATCCCGATCGTCAGCGAGATGCCCCACGGCGGGATGAAGCAGTCCGGTTTCGGCAAGGACATGTCGGCCTACTCCCTGGAGGATTACACGATCGTCAAGCACGTGTCATCCGACATCACGGGGGTTGCCCGTAAGGACTGGCACCGGACGGTGTTCGCCGATCGCTCCCCTGAGAGCCCAGCATGACGAAAGGCACGAAACGATAACGACTCGACGGTGATGGCTCGCAGGCAACGACACGCCACCACCGAGGTAAACAACCGTGGCATGATGCCCTAGGAGAATCCGAGCCGCCGCGCGACGGATCGAGACGAAGGAGATGACCAGCATGACGAAGCGACCCTTGAGCCCGGAGGCTGCCGCGATAGTGCGCATGTCCCGTTCGGCCCTGTCCCGCCGGCGACTGCTGCAGGCGGCCGGCATCGGTGGCGTCGCAGCGGCCGCAGCGGCCTGTGGTGCTGGTGGCGGTTCGACCGACCCGACAACCTCGGGCTCCGCGGCTCCCTCGCCCACGGGCCCCGCGGATCTGTCGGACACCGAGAAGGTCGTGCTGTGGTCCAACTGGGTGGAGTACCTCGACATCGACGAGGACACCGGCGAGTACCCGACGCTGAAGGCGTTCGAGGAGGCCACCGGCCTGTCGGTCAGCTACAACGAGGACATCAACGACAACAACGAGTTCTACGCCAAGGTGCGCGCCCAGTTGGAGCAGGGTCAGTCCATCGACCGAGACCTGGTCGTCCTGACCGACTGGATGGCTGGCCTGTGGATCAACAACGGCTTCGCCCAGAAGCTCGACAAGGCACTCATCCCGAATTCAGCGAACCTCATTCCCCGCCTGCAGAGTGTGTCCTTCGACAAGCCGCGTGACTACACGCTGCCCTGGCAGGGTGGATTCGCCGGTCTGGGTTACAACATCCCCGGTATCCAGGAGACTTTGGGAGTCGACTCCCTGACCAGCCTGGACCAGCTGTTCGATCCGGCTCTCAGTGGTCGCATCGCGGTGCTGTCGGAGATGCGCGACACCATGGGCTGCATCATCGCCTGGCAGGGAAACGACCCGTCGAACTTCACCGACGACCAGTTCCAGCAGGCGATCGCAGGCCTCGCCGCGCAGATCGACAGTGGCCAGATCCGCCAGGTCGCCGGCAACGACTACCTCACCGCCCTGGAGACCGGCGATGTGATCGCCGTCATCGGGTGGTCCGGTGACGTGCTCGGCCTCGGCGAGGATTTCGGCTTCAGCCTCCCCGAGAGCGGCGGCACCCTGTGGACCGACAACATGCTCATCCCCTCCACTGCCACGCACAAGAAGAACGCCGAGCAGGTGATGAACTACTACTACGACCCGGTGGTGGCAGCGGAGGTCGCCGCCTACATCAACTACCTGTGCCCGGTCAGCGGTGCCAAGGAGGCGATGGAGTCGATCGATCCCGAGCTCGCCTCGAGCCAGTGGATCTTCCCCACCGATGCCGAGCTGAACGAGGCCTACGTCTTCATGGACCTGACCGTCGAGCAGGACGAGGCCTACCAGCGCGAGTTCCAGCGGGCCATCGGCCTGTAGCGGTAGCAGGTTCCACGACACGAGATTCCGATAAAGGAGGTCGTAGGTGAGCGCTTCGCCGGGCGAAGCCACCCGGGCACCGCGGGTGAGCGGCTTCGAGGTCGAGGACCTGCACCTGGTGAATCTCACCAAGTCCTTCGGCGACTTCGTGGCGGTCGATGACCTCACCCTGACGATCCCGGCCGGTTCGTTCTTCGCCCTGCTGGGGCCCTCAGGGTGCGGCAAGACCACGACACTGCGCATGGTAGCCGGGCTGGAAGACCCCACCAGTGGGCAGATCCTGCTGGGGGAGAAGGACCTCACGCGATTGAAGGCCTATCAGCGGCCGGTCAACACTGTGTTCCAGTCCTATGCGCTCTTCCCGCATCTGGATGTCTTCGAGAACGTTGCCTTCGGCCTGCGACGCCGGGGCATCAAGGATGTCTCCGGGGCTGTCACCGCCATGCTCGACCTGGTCGAGCTCGGCCCGCTGGCTCGACGTAAGCCCGCGCAGCTATCGGGTGGCCAGCAGCAGCGAGTCGCGGTGGCGCGCGCGCTGATCAATCACCCCGGGGTGCTGCTCCTCGATGAACCCCTCGGTGCTCTCGACTTGAAACTGCGGCGCGCGATGCAGATCGAGTTGAAGCGGATCCAGACCGAGGTCGGAACCAGCTTCGTGCACGTCACCCACGACCAGGAGGAGGCCATGACGATGGCCGATACCGTCGCGGTGATGAATAACGGGCGCATCGAGCAGATGGGGGCACCGGTCGAGATCTATGACCTGCCGCGCACTCGCTTCGTGGCGACCTTCCTCGGGCAGTCCAATGATGTCGCCGGCCGAGTGTCTTCCTCAGCCGGCGATGACCTGGTGGTCGAAGCATCCGGAGTCCGGTTGGTCGTGCCCCGCTCCCGATCGGTCGTGGCCGATGGTGACCTCGTGATCGGGGTGCGCCCGGAGAAGCTGTCCATCTCCTCGGCGGCCAGCGAGGGCGTACACGGTGCAAATGTTCTGCCCGCCACCGTCACCGACACTTCCTTCACCGGTGTCTCCACCCAGTACCTGGTGCGGACCGCCTGGGGTGGAGAGTGGATGGTCTTCGAGCAGAACCGTTCGCTGGGTGCGTCATTCCGACCCGGTGACGAGGTCCTGGTGCACTGGAACCCCGAGCACACGTTCGGCCTCGCGCCTGAAGCGGTGTAGCCGGTGCCCGCCATCGTCCCGACGACCACCACGGCGTCGCCTCCGGCATCCACCCAGCGTCGCTCCCGGACCGCGTACTTCCTGCTCCTCCCCGGGCTGGGCTGGCTGGGAGTGTTCTTCGTCATCCCCATCGCGACCTTGTTCTTCACCAGTCTCCAAGCACCGGTCGAAGGACGTTCGGGGGTGTATCAGGCGGCTTTCGAGATCAGCAACTACGCCCAGGCCATCGGCGACTACTGGCCGCAGTTCGTGCGCTCGTTCGCCTACGCGGGAATCGCCACGATCCTGGCCCTGATCATCGCCTATCCGCTCGCGTATTTCATCGCCTTCAAGGCCGGGCGTTGGCGTGCGATCATGCTGGTTCTGGTCGTCGCACCGTTCTTCGCGTCGTTCCTGCTTCGCACCTACGCCTGGCGCACGATCCTGGCCGACGAGGGCATCATCACCACGACGCTCAACTCACTGCATCTGCTGCCCGACGGTCGCATCCTCAACACCTCGATCGCCGTGGTCCTCGGCCTGACCTACAACTTCCTGCCGTTCATGATCCTGCCGCTGTACGCGTCTTTGGAGAAGATTGATCCGCGCTTGATCGAGGCGGCGAATGATCTCTACGCCCGACCGTTCACCGGTTTCCGCAAGGTCGTCTTCCCCCTCAGCCTGCCCGGGGTCGTCGCCGGAACCCTGCTCACGTTCATTCCAGCAGCAGGTGACTTCATCAATGCACGACTACTGGGGGCACCCGGCGACAGCATGGTGGGTACCGCCATCCAGGTGAACTTCCTGCAGTTCCGTGACTATCCGATCGCCAGTGCGCTGTCATTCATCCTGATGGCGTTCATCCTCGTCGTCGTCTTCACCTACATCAGACGCGCGGGCACGGAGGATCTCGTCTGATGAGATGGTTGCGGCGCAACATCATCGGGATCATCGCAGTCCTTGTGCTGGTCTACCTGTTCGTACCCATCGCCGTCGTGGGTGTGTTGAGTTTCAACAAGCCGGAGGGCAAGTACAACATCACGTTCAATGAGTTCTCCCTCGATGCCTGGGCCAACATGTGCGGTGTCCCCGGTGTCTGCTCATCCTTCGCGCTCAGTATTCAGATCGGCCTCCTTGCCACCGGTATAGCGACGATCTTCGGCACCATGATCGCCTTCGCGCTCGTGCGCTATCGGTTCCGTGGCCGCGACTCGACCAACCTGCTCATCTTCCTGCCGATGGCGACGCCGGAGGTCGTCCTCGGCTCCAGCCTGCTGGCGCTGTTCTTGAACCTCGCCTTCCCGCTGGGCTTCTGGACAGTGACGATCGCGCACATCATGTTCATCATCAGTTTCATCGTCGTGGCGGTGAAGGCGCGACTGCAGGGAATGGACCCTCGATTGGAGGAGGCTGCTCGCGACCTCTACGCCAATCCACGGGCGACCTTCCGTCACGTCACCTTCCCCCTGGTGCTCCCCGGCATCCTGGGGGCGGCGCTGCTCGGTTTCGCCCTGAGCTTCGATGACTTCATCATCACCTTCTTCAACGCCGGCACCCTGGTCACCTTCCCGGTCTACATCTGGGGTGCCGCCCAGCGAGGTATCCCTGTTCAGGTCTACGCACTCGCGACACTGGTGTTCTTCGTCTCGCTCGTGCTCGTCTTGGTCATCCAGGGTGTCAATGCCCGTCGACGTCGTCGACTCGAGGCCGCCGTCGCCTCCGCGACCTCGTAGCCGGGAGGACTGATGCCTTTCTCCACGACGGTCTCCGACCCCGCACGCGCCTCCATCGCCGATGTGATCCATCAGCCCTATTGGCTGGATACCCCCGCACGGCCGGAGGCTCGAGCCGCCCTCGACCGCCCGATCACCGCAGATCTGCTCATCGTCGGTGCTGGCTTCAGTGGTCTGTGGACCGCATACGAGGCCTCTCGGCGGTATCCGGATCTGCAGATCGTGCTCGTCGACGGAGGACGCATCGGTCATGCCGCGTCCGGGCGCAACGGTGGCTTCGTTGCTGCGTCGCTCACCCATGGGATCGCCAATGGGATGTCTCGATGGCCCGATGAGATGCCCGAACTCGAGCGTCTCGGTCGAGCCAATCTCGACCAGATCGCCCGGACGGTCGAGGAGGAGTCGATCGAATGCGACTTCATTCGCAGTGGTGAGGTCGCCGTCGCCGTCGAGCCGTATCAGGTCGACGATCTCGCCGAGTACGCCCGGATGGGCAGCGAGTTGGGGGTGGACCTTCGATTCCTGACGGCCACCGAGGTTCGCCAGCGATTGAACTCGCCCACCTTCCTCGCCGGCGTCGTCGACGTGCACGGCGTGGCGATGGTCGATCCCGCCCGGCTGGCCTGGGGTCTGGCGGCGGCCTGCGAGCGACGCGGAGTGCAGATCTTCGAGAACACCCCCGTTCGATCCCTGGGCCGGATCGGTGCAGGCGTGCTCGCCGGCACCGATCATGGTCGCGTTCGTGCCGGGCGCGTGGCGTTGGCGACAAGCGCCTACCCACCGCTGCTCTCTCGGCTCGGTCACTACCTGGTCCCCGTCTACGACTCGGTCTTGATGACCGAACCCCTCTCTGCTGCACAGCGGGATGCCATCGGGTGGCAGGGTCGCGAAGGTTTCGCTGATTCGGGCAATCAGTTCCACTACTACCGGATCACCGAGGATGGTCGGATCCTGTGGGGCGGATACGACGCGTCCTACTACGGCGACATGGGCCCGCACCGGGAGAACAATCCGGCGTCCTTCGGTCGTCTTGCCGAGCACTTCGCGGACACCTTCCCCTCGTTGGAAGGCATCCGTTTCACCCACGCATGGGCCGGCGCCATCGACACCTGCTCGCGGTTCAGTGCTTTCTGGGGGACGGCGATGGGGGATCGAGTGGCCTACTCGGTCGGATTCACCGGCCTGGGTGTGGGTGCCTCTCGTTTCGGTGCGCAGGTGATGCTCGACCTGCTGTGGGGGGAATCCACCGAGCGCACCCGCCTGGAGATGGTGCGCACCAAGCCGATCCCCTTCCCTCCCCGCCCTCTGCGCGATGCCGCGATCGGGGTCACGCGATGGTCGATCAACAGGGCCGATGAGAACGCCGGTCGCCGCAACCTGTGGCTGCGCACCCTCGACCGCATCGGGTTAGGTTTCGACAGCTAGGTCGGCAATCGAGGAAGGATCACGTGATGGTGATGCGCGTGCTTGCGGTCGGCTCTGGTGGGGTGGGCACCTCCGCCGCCCTGATCGCTGCTCGACGAGACTTCTTCGAAGCCTGGGTGTGCGCCGACTACGACAGGGATCGAGCCCGCCGGGTCGTCGACCGGGTGGGTGATTCCCGGTTCACAGCCGCACAGGTGGATGCCTCCGATGCGGCAGCCGTGGCCGAATTATGCCGGGCTCATCGCATCACCCACGTGCTCAATGTCGTGGACCCGCGCTTCGTCATGCCGATCTTCACCGGTGCTCTCACCGCCGGGTGCGATTACCTCGACACAGCCATGAGCCTGTCGCGGCCGCATCAGCAGCGACCACACGAGGAGACCTTCGTCAAGCTCGGCGATGAGCAGTTCGACGCCGCCCCGCAGTGGGAAGCCGCTGAGCGACTGGCGCTGTGCGGAATCGGAGTCGAACCTGGCCTCGCCGACGTGTTCGCCCGCTACGCCGCCGACCATCTGTTCACAACGATCGACGAGATCGGGGTACGCGATGGTGCGAACCTCGTCGTCAGCGGGTACGACTTCGCTCCGAGCTTCTCCATCTGGACCACGATCGAGGAGTGCCTCAATCCGCCGGTGATCTGGCAGAAGGATCGAGGGTGGTACACCACCGAGCCGTTCAGTGAGCCCGAAGTGTTCGACTTCCCCGAAGGCATCGGACCGGTGGAGTGTGTGAATGTCGAACACGAGGAGGTCCTGCTCGTGCCGCGGTGGATCGACTGCAACAGGGTGACGTTCAAGTACGGCCTGGGTGAGGAGTTCATCGAGGTGCTGCGCACGTTGCACAAGCTCGGCCTCGATCGCACGGAACCGGTGGAGGTGCGCGGTGGGCACGTCAGCCCACGCGACGTGGTGGCCGCGTGCCTGCCGGATCCAGCCACCCTGGGGGATCGGATGAGCGGATTGACCTGCGCGGGCACCTGGGTCACCGGGACCGGGTTGGATGGCCAGCCTCGCGAGGTGTACCTGTACCACGTGGCCGATAACGAGTGGACGATGCGCGAGTACGGAACCCAGGCGGTGGTCTGGCAGACCGCGATGAACCCGGTCATCGCATTGGAACTGCTGGCCTCAGGCAGTTGGCAGGGGGCCGGGGTGAAAGGGCCGGAGGCCTTCGATGCGGTGCCCTTCTTGGATCTGCTCACCGAGGGTTACGGGCAGACCTGGTCGGTCCGCGAACGCTGACGTGATCGGGAAGTCAGGCGTTGAGGGTGCCGCGGGCGACGCTGATCGCACTGTGGGTCGGGTCGCCGTCGAACTCCTCGGCGGACACGTCGACCACGGTGAACCGATCCAGTGCGATGCCCGGAGGCAGGGGTAGCGTGCTGCGTTCACCGGGGCCCACGGCGCCGAGAGACACCATCGCGGAGGAATCCTCGGTGAGCAGCCAGACCTCGTAGTAGCCCTCCGTCGCCGGCAGGCCTGCCAGATCGATGCTGACGATGTCGCCGGATTCGGAAGATTGCACCCGGGCATCGCCGGATGCGTTGTACCCGGGCAGCGGAGCAAGTGTGGCCTGGGCGAGGACGACTGGTTCTGGAACGGTGCGCTGGACGATGGCTGCACCGGCGACACCGCCGAGCACGACACCGACGGCGGCGGCCAAGGCGATCCACGGGGCCCGGCGCTGACGGATCGGGATCACCACCCCCGA
>CBFHQG010000055.1:0-14190 GCA_965657825.1 Actinomycetes bacterium
TCACCGATCGAGTGATCGCAATCGGTTTGAGCGAGGCCCGGGTCTCGGGTCGGATGGAACTCGTCGATGCCGGCCAGCCGTTCGCCATCATCGTGGACTACGCCCACAGCCCCGACGCGGTGGAGCGGGTGCTGGCCGGGGTCCACGCCGACGGTCGACGCATCGTGGTTCTCGGCTGCGGTGGGGACCGTGACCGCACGAAACGACCGCTCATGGGGCGCATCGCCGCACAGGGAGCCGATCTGTTGATCGTCACCGACGACAATCCGCGCGGTGAGGATGCCGGGGCGATTCGGGCCGCGATGCTCGGCGGGATCGAGGCGCACCAGCGCAACCACGTCCACGAGATCGGCGATCGCCGGCTCGCAATCGCCACCGCACTCGCCGAGGCACGACCCGGTGATGTGGTGTTGATCCTGGGTAAGGGACACGAGACAGGCCAGGAGATCAGTGGAGTGATCCACCCCTTCGACGATCGGGTTGTCGCCCGCGAACTGTTGACCCGGGAGTCCGCATGATGCCCTGGAGCCTGGAGCGGATCGCCGAGGTCGTCGGCGGGACCTACGTCGCCGGTGGCGAAGCGGGCCCCCACGACCCGGTGACCACGGTCGTCAGCGACTCCCGAGACGCCGTTCCGGGGGCGCTGTTCGTGGCGATCCCAGGGGAGCGGGTTGACGGGCACGACTATGTCGAACAGGTCCTCCAGCAGGGTGCCTGCGGCACTCTCGCGTCGCGGGCGGTTCCCGGGCCGGCGGTCATGGTCAACGACACAGTCGCAGCACTCGGTCGGCTCGCGGCCGCGTACCGGGAGAGCCTGCCCGGGTTGACAGTGCTGGCGCTGACCGGATCGAGCGGTAAGACGACGACCAAGGACCTCCTCGCCGCGGTGCTCGCCGCGGAAGGACCGACCGTTGCACCCCGTGGCTCGTACAACTCCGAGGTCGGTCTCCCGTTGACGATCCTCGAATGCGATGACACCACCCGGTTTCTTGTATTGGAAATGGGTATGCGGGGATTCGGACACATCGACTACCTCTGTCGGATCGGCCACCCCGATATCGCAGCGGTGATCAACGTGGGCTCCGCCCACCTGGGCATGGTCGGCTCGCGCGAAGGCATCGCGCAGGCGAAGGGGGAGATCCTGGATCGACTCCCCGTAACCGGTCGAGCGGTTCTGCACGCGGATAACCCCCTGGTCATGGCACAGGCCGACCGTTCACCCGCTCCGGTGCTGACGTTCGGTGAGAGCGACAGCGCCGACGTGCGCGTGTGCGACGTCCGGATCGATGACATCGCCCGAGCATCCTTCGACCTCGTCTACGAGGGGGAACGCGCTCGGGTCGACCTGCGAATCGCCGGTGAGCATCAAACCGCCAACGCGGCCGCTGCTGCAGCCCTTGCGCTCGCTGCGGGCCTGCCCCTCGATCGGATCGCTGATTCTCTCAGTACCGCGGAAGGCCTCAGCAGATGGCGCATGGAGGTGCACCGCCGCGCCGACGGTGTCACGATCATCAACGACGCCTACAACGCGAACCCGGAGTCGATGCGGGCAGCACTGAAGGCCTTGATCGCGATGGGGCAGGGGAGGCGGACCTGGGCCGTGCTGGGGGGCATGGGGGAGCTAGGCGACGATTCGCGCGACGAGCATGACGCGCTCGGGCGCATGATCGTCCGACTCGATGTCTCCAAGCTCATCGCCGTCGGCGAGATGACCCGGCCGCTGTATCTCGGTGCCAGCCTCGAGGGCTCCTGGGGGGATGAGGCCGCGTGGGTAGCGGATGCCGATGACGCACTCGACGTCCTGAGGCGCGAACTCGCACCCGGAGATGTGGTCCTCGTCAAGGCGTCACGCGCGATCGGCCTCGAGCGAGTCGCGCAGGCGCTGGTCGACACCCCGATGAACGAGGGGGACGCGTCATGAGGCTCGTTGTGGTGTCCGGTGTCATCGCCGCGCTCGTCGTTCTCGTCATGACACCGCTTCTCATCCGGTTCCTTCGCCGGCACGGCTACGCGCAGGCCATCCGCGTGTCATCCGAGGGGGAGTTGTACCCCGAGCACGAGGGTAAGCGGGGTACCCCGTCGATGGGTGGCGTCGCGATCCTGGTCGGAGTCGTGATCGCCTACAGCGGAACGCACCTGATCTTCTGGCAACCCCCGACGCCCTCGGCGCTCCTCGTCCTGTTCTTGACCCTCGGACTCGGTGCGGTCGGTGTGGCCGATGATTACCTGAAGATCTTCCGGCAGCGTGCGACGGGGCTTCGTGCCCGAACCAAACTGATCGGTCAGGCTGCCGTAGCGATCGCCTTCGCATTCCTCGCCCTGCAATTCCCCAACGCAGCCGGAGAGACACCGGCATCCTCGGCCATCTCCTTCGTGCGCGACACCAACATCGTCCTGCCGACGGCCCTGTTCGTCCTGTGGGTGTGGTTCCTCGTCACCGCCACCACCAACGGGGTGAATCTCACGGATGGACTCGACGGTCTCGCCACCGGTGCGGCCACGATGACCTTCGCGTCCTATGTCCTCATCGGCATCTGGCAGTTCAATCAAAGTTGCTTCCTCACCGGCGGCCCCACCTGCTACAACACCGCCGCACCTTTGGATCTCGCCGTGCTCGGTGCTGCGTTAGCCGGCGCTAGTTTCGCGTTCCTCTGGTACAACACCGCTCCGGCCCGGATCTTCATGGGCGACACCGGTTCGCTGGCGATCGGTGGAGCGATCGCCGGCCTGGCGATCACCAGTCGCACCGAGTTGCTCCTGGCGCTGCTCGGTGGGTTGTTCCTCCTCATCTCCCTGTCGGTGATCGGTCAGGTGCTGTCCTTCCGGATCCTTCACCGTCGCCTTCTGCTCATGGCGCCCCTGCACCACCATTTCGAGATGAAGGGATGGCCGGAGGTCCAGATCGTCGTGCGCTTCTGGATCATCCAGGGGCTGTTCATCGCCGCTGGTCTCACCTGGTTCTACGCCGAATGGGTCAACGCATGAGGTTCCCCACATGAACCCGCGACGTGACCTGTCGACTCTGCGCGACGCTGAGTCCGATTGGAGCGGCCTACGCGCCTGTGTCGCGGGCCTGGGTATCGCCGGATTCGCCGCGGCAGATGCACTGCTGCAGGCAGGGGCGGATGTCCTCGTCATCGACTCAGGCGACACCGAACGTCAACGTGAGCGCGGGCAGATACTCGAGGTGCTCGGTGCCACGGTGCGCATCGGCAGCAGCGAGAGCTGCCCCGATGACACCGATGTCTACGTCGTCTCGCCCGGAATCCCACCGCGGGCCGAGATCATCACCTCAGCCCAGCACCGGGGGAGTCCCGTGTGGGGTGAATTGGAGCTGGCGTGGAGGATGAGACCGCGCCATGACCCGGCGCCGTGGCTGTGTGTCACCGGGACGAACGGCAAGACCACGACGACGCTGATGCTGGCATCCATTCTCAACGCCGATGGTCGCCGCGCCCAGGCGGCTGGCAACGTCGGGACGAGTCTCATCGATGCTGTTCGTGATTCCAGTCTCGATGTCATCGCCGTCGAGGTGAGTGCCACTCAGATGCCATTCGTGACCTCGATGTCACCGGAGTCCAGCGCCTGCATCAACCTCGCCC
Source organism: Actinomycetes bacterium (assembly GCA_965657825.1). Classification (GTDB taxonomy): domain Bacteria; phylum Actinomycetota; class Actinomycetes; order S36-B12; family S36-B12; genus M55B157. The sequence goes on from CBFHQG010000055.1 coordinate 3,603, forward strand.
CCGACCACCTCGACTTCTTCGAGTCGATGGACGACTACCACCACAACAAGGCTCTGGTGTATCGGCACACTCAGGTCGCCTGTGTCTACAACGTCGATGAACCGGTGACCGAGCAGATGGTGCGGGATGCGGACGTCGTCGAGGGGTGCCGTGCCATCGGGTGCACTCTCGGCATCCCGGATCCGGGGATGCTGGGAGTCGTCGACGGTGTGATCGTGGATCGAGCGTTCATCGATGATCGGGTGAACCGGGCGCAGGAACTCGCAGCCGTCGATGATGTGCCCCTGGCCGCATCGGCCTATCTGACCGACGCTTTGATTGCGGCTGCACTCGCACGTGCCCACGGCGTTGCACCTCGAGCGGTCCGCGAGGGACTGCGCGCTTTCGCGCCCGCCCCCCATCGGATGTCGCGGGTCGCCCGTGTCAACGATGTGGTGTACGTCGACGACTCCAAGGCGACCAACGCCCACGCGGCAGCCACCTCGCTGGGTGCGTTCTCCCCGGTCGTGTGGATCGCCGGCGGCATGGCAAAGGGTCAGGACTTCTCGGAGTTGGTGGCGCAGGTGGCTGCGAGGTTGCGTGCCGCGGTGCTCCTCGGGGTCGACCGGGACAGCATCGCCGAGGCACTGGCCCGACACGCCCCGGATGTACCCGTCACGATCGTCACCCGCAGCGACACTGGAGCGATGGAGGAGGTGGTCGCGCACGCCGCACGGCTGGCTCGCCCCGGTGACACCGTGCTGCTCGCGCCTGGTTGCGCGTCGTGGGACATGTTCCGTGACTACGGCGACCGCGGTGACCGATTCTCCCGTGCCGTGCGATGCATGTCGGAGCCGATGCCATGACGTCGCCGATAGATCAGGTCGATCCGACGTCGACCGATGAACCTCGATCGTCCAATCGACGTCGGATCATCGGACATCCCCTGGGGGTGTTCCATCTGCTCCTGGGAGCCACCGTCCTGCTGCTGGCACTCGGCCTGGTGATGGTCCTGTCGGCATCGAGCATCGTCAGTCTGCGGTTGCACGACTCGGTGTACACCCTCGCCCAGCGTCAGGCACTCTTCGCCGTCATCGGAATCGCCGCGATGCTCATCAGTTCGCGTGTGTCGGTGCGTGTGTGGCGGATGGCAGCATGGCCTTCCCTCATCGTCGCGATCGGGCTCCTCGCTGCAGTGATCCTCGTCGGAGTCGAAGTCTCCGGTCAGCGCAACTGGTTGGACATCATGGGGCCGTTCCGCCTCCAACCCTCCGAGATCGCGAAGTTGGCCATCGTGATCTGGGCTGCGGATCTGCTGGCCCGTAAAGAGGCCCTGATCGACCGGTGGTCCCACCTGCTGGTTCCGCTCCTGCCGGTCACCGCGTTGATCCTCGCCCTGGTCCTGCTCGGTGGTGACGTCGGTAACAGCATCATCCTGTCCGCGATCGTCGCAGGAGTGCTCTTCGCCGCGGGTGCGCCACTGCGGTTGTTCCTCGCCCTCGGGGCCCTCGCGGGCGTAGCGATCGCCGCACTGACGATGGCCGCTCCCTACCGGATGAGCAGATTCACCTCGTGGCTGGATCCCTCAGCAGATCCGCTGGGCGAGGGCTGGCAGCTCACCCAGGGGCAGTACGCGCTCGGCACGGGTGGCTGGTGGGGGGTGGGGCTCGGCGCCAGCAGGGAGAAGTGGGGTTCCCTGCCCGAGGCGCACACCGATTTCATCTACTCGGTGATCGGCGAGGAACTCGGATTGATCGGCACCCTGATGGTTCTGGTTCTCTTCGCGGCGATCACGTTCGCGGCGTTCCGGATCAGCCAGCTGTCGCAGGATACGTTCGTACGCCTTGCCTCGGCAGGGATCGGCACCTGGATCGCCGTCCAGGGAATCGTCAATATCGGTGCTGTCCTCGGTCTTCTGCCGATCACCGGAGTTCCCCTTCCGCTGGTGTCCTACGGTGGCTCCTCGCTCGTCCCGCTCCTCGTCGGTATCGGGATGCTGCTGTCCTTCGCGCGGCGACCGGATCTGGGGTCGACCCCGGTCATCGGTGAGCAGAACGCGACGCGGGTGAGCCGGTGAAGGTCATGCTGGCCGCTGGTGGATCGGCCGGTCACGTCGAGCCCGCTCTCACTCTTGCTGACTCCATGTGCGCTGCGGACGACACCGTCGAGATCGTCGCCCTGGGAACAAAGCGCGGGATCGAGTCGAGGCTGATCCCCGATCGCGGCTACCGCATGATCTGCGTACCCGCCTACCCCCTGCCGCGACGACCGGATCGATCGGCGCTCACGGCCCCCGCCCGCATCGCTGGATCGATTCGCACCGTGATCTCGGTGATGAGATCCGAGCGGCCCGATGTCGTCGTCGGCTTCGGTGGCTATGTCGCGTTCCCCGCCTACCTGGCGGCCCGGCGACTAGGGATCCCGTTCGTCGTCCACGAGGCCAACGCTCGTCCGGGTGTGGCTGATCGAGTCGGATCGCGGTTGACGCCCTGGGTTGCAGCGAACACCGAGGGGGTGCTTCCCCACGCGGTGCGCATCGGGATGCCCCTGCGGCCGTCGATTCGCTCCCTGTCCGCCCTGGATGACGGTCAGCGCACCGATGCTCGCCGGGCAGCCCGGCAGGCTCTGGATCTCGATGTGGACGCGCCCACCCTCCTGGTCTTCGGTGGTTCGCTGGGCGCGCGACGCCTCAACGAGACGATGGCGCGGGCGCAGGAGGAGTTACGGGCTGCGGGCATCCAGGTGATCCACCTCGCGGGGTCGGCGGGACACGGGCTCCCCACGACGTGGCCGCCACATCGAGCACCTTCGGACCCCGTCTATCGATCGATGCCGTACCTGACGCAGATGGATCAGGCCTATGCCGCCGCTGATGTCGTCGTGTGCCGAGCGGGAGCGATGACCTGCGCGGAGGTGAGTGCGGTGGGGTTGCCGGCGATCTACGTCCCACTGCCGGTGGGCAATGGCGAGCAGGAGCTCAACGCGCGCCCGGTCGCGGCAGCAGGTGGCGGCCTCATCATCGAGGATGCAGCATTCGATATCGAAGCGGTGCGCGGTGAGGTCGTCCCGCTCCTCCTCGATTCCGAACGGTCCAGGCGGATGGGTCAGGCGGCGAAGGAATTCGCCGTCATCGATGCCGATGAGCGCCTCGGCGACATGGTGCGTGCCGCTGCCGTCCTGGCTGGCAAGGGGGCTCGTCGATGATCGAGGGGCGGGTGCACCTGGTGGGTATCGGAGGGGCGGGCATGTCCGGCATCGCCCGCATCCTGCTCGCTCAGGGAGTGACGGTGTCGGGCAGCGATGCCAAGGAATCCCGTCGGGTAGGTGCCCTGCGGGCGCTGGGCGCCTCGATCAGGATCGGACATGATGCCGGTGCGTTGGCCGGGCCGGATGCTCCGATGGTCGTGGTCTCCTCGACAGCCATCCCGCAGTCGAATCCGGAATTGGTCGCCGCCCATGAGCGTGGGATCCCGGTCTGGGCTCGAGCGCGGGCTCTCGCTGAGGTCATGAAAGGCCACCGGGGTGTGGCGGTGGCCGGGACCCACGGCAAGACGACGACAACATCGATGATCACCGTCGCGTTGCAGGCAGCGGGGGCTGACCCGTCCTTCGCGATCGGCAGCGAACTACATGAGTCGGGCTCCAATGCCCACCTCGGTAGCGGTGACATCTTCGTCGTCGAGGCGGATGAGAGCGATGGGTCCTTCCTCCAACTCGACCCCGATATCGCCGTCGTGACGAACGTGGAGGCCGATCACCTCGATCATTTCGCGGACATGGAGGCCATCGATGATGCCTTCGCGAGGTTCATCGACAAGGCGACCGCACGAGCCGGTATCGCGGTGGTGTGCGTCGATGATCCGGGAGGTGCCCGCCTGGTTGCCCAGGCGCGTGCTGCGGGAGCGCAGGTCTACACCTACGGGACGGCTTCGGAGGCCGACTTCCGCATCGATCGGTGGAACCCACCGAGCGGTGGTGCTCGCGGGTGGACCTTCGAGGTGGTGCGGACCGGTGTCCGACTGGGGTCGGTCACATTGCAGGTGCCGGGTCGGCACAACGCCCTCAACGCCACGGCTGCCCTGGCCACCGGAGTCCTGCTCGATCAGCCCGTCGCCCAACTGAGGCAGGGGCTGCAGGCCTTCACCGGAACACGTCGACGCTTCGAGCTGCGCGGTCAGGTGGGATCGACCCGGGTCTTCGATGATTATGCGCACCACCCCACCGAGGTGAGTGTCACGATGCGGGCTGCTCGCGAGACTGCCGGGCTGGGCCGGGTCGTCGTGGTGTTCCAAAGCCACCGGTACACGCGGACGGCGGCATTCGCCGAGGAGTTCGGACGTGCTCTCGCCGACGCCGATGAGCTGATCGTGATGGAGGTCTATCCGGCGGGGGAGCAGGCCATTCCCGGGGCGAGCGGATCGGTGATCGCGGAGGCGGCGCAGGCCGCCGGGTGCCGCTCGGTGGTCTTCGAACCGTCGTGGTCCCTCGTGCCCGACCGCGTGATCGAGGTCGCCTCACCCGGTGACCTCATCATCACCATGGGTGCCGGTGATGTCGGAATGCTCGCTCCGGAGATCGTCGATCGGTTGCGGGAGAAGCGATGAGGGAGCATCGAGGCCGTCGACGCCGCGCGGTGTGGTGGACTGTCGCTCTGCTCACCCCGCTCCTCGCGGTCGGTGTGTGGGTGGGGTGGTACTCCCCGTGGCTGTCGGTGGAGCACGTTCGCGTGGAGGTCACCGGTGACGTGCCCGCTTCAGTCGGGGAGTTCCCTGTCGCCGATGTCGAGGCGGTGGTCGACCTGCCCGAGGGCACGCCACTGCTTCGAGTGCCGACGGAGGCGATCACCGCACGGGTTTCCGCACTTCCCGCGGTGCGCACGGTCGACGTGGTTCGGGAATGGCCCAACACGGTGGTGATCGAGGTTTCCCGACGGATCCCGGTGGCGGCGGTGGCGGGGCCAGGCGGGTTCGATCTTGTCGATCTCGAGGGAATGGTGGTGACGGTGGTGGCGGATCAGCCAGGCGACCTGCCACTGGTTGATGCTCGGGGGGCGGGGTTGCCTGCGGCCCTCGCCGTAGCGGCCGGGCTACCCGAGGACCTGCGGGCAATGACACGGGTGATCGAGGGGAGCACGCGAAACGACGTCACCCTCGTGATGCGCAACGAGGACCGGGTGATGTGGGGTAGCGCGGGGGAGGAGGATCTCAAGGCGCAGGTCCTCACCGCACTCCTGTCTCCCGAATGGGATCTGTACGACGTCTCCGCCCCGGCTGCCCCGACCACCGCACGGTCAGTCGACGACACGGTCGAGATGACGGACATGACAACCCCGCAGGTCCCCGCCGGTGACGAGGTGACCACCGAGGACGTTGTCGTTGCTGTGGGATGACCCCGTCGGCTCGGTGCGGGCGGCGGTCATCATCCAGCACGGTTTCGCCCGGACCCCGGAGCACCTGGCCGGTCTCGCCGGTGCTGCAGCGGCGAACGGGTTCCTCGTCGTGCGACCCCGGGTGCCCTCGTTGCGCCCACGCAACTCTTTGCAGGACGAGGCGTGGTTGGACACCCTCGGTGCGGAAGTCCGTGCGGCGATCCAGCGCAGAGCCGGGCACCTGGGGATCATCGGTGTGGGTCATTCCGCCGGTGCGGCGGTCGTGTCCGGGTGGAGCCGGGACCTCGACGGTCTGATCCTGCTCGATCCGGTAGATCGCCACGGGCGCATCGATCGGTTGGGCCGGACGGACCCCGGGGGTGATGAACCGCCGATACGCGTGATCAGCGCGGAACCATCGTCGTGCAATCGCCACGGTCTGGCCGCGCGCCGACTCGCCGCAGCAGGGTGCATCCGGGCTGGATCCACCTGGACCCTCATCAACGGCACGGCACATCCCGACCCCGAGCGCATTCCGGCGAGCCTCGCGCCGACGGATGTGGCAGACAGCGATCTCCTCGCCCGACTGGTCTGCGGTCGAGGGGGAGACGCTGAGGCGGTGTGCCGGTGGGGGGAGACGATCGTGGAGGAACTCGAGTCGATGGCGACGTGAGGATCGGGGGATCGAGTAGATCCTCGACGGTCAGGGGTCTATTGTCCCGCGAGTGATCGACGAAGAGGCGCAAGGCACAACCGTCATCGATGCGCTGGTTGCTGCGAACCGGGCCTACGCCCGAGGTTTCCCTGGTCCACTGCCCACCCCACCGGCTCATCACCTAGCGGTGGTGTCCTGCATGGATTCGCGCATCGACCTGTTCGCGTCACTGGGACTCCACCTCGGTGAAGCCCACATCATCCGCAACGCCGGCGGCGTCGTGACCGACGACGTGATCCGGTCGCTGACGATCAGTCAGCGTGAACTGGGCACGCGGGAGATCGCCCTCATCCACCACACCGACTGCGGCCTACTGCGTTTCACCGATGACTCCTTCTCCGAGCAGCTCGCCGAGGAGGTCGGGATGAAGCCGAGTTGGCCGATCGAGTCGTTCACCGATCCCGTCGTCAGCGTGCGTCGGTCGATCACCCGGGTCCGTCGTAATGCCTTCATCCCGTACACCGACGTCGTGCGCGGATTCGTCTTCGATGTGGCCACGGGGCTGCTGGAAGAGGTCCATCCCGACGGGGTGACCGCAGGCTGATGCGGGGATCGGGCGGTGAGGTGCTCGGTCCGGTCTCCGCGTGGCGGCTTGCACCACTGCCGAGGGGGTGCCTACGCTAACGAGCACGTCAACCGCGCAGTGATCTACATCTTAACGTGAGATTGAGATCCAGGCGTCGATCAGCACGGTGGCCGTCGGACGCGTCGGACCATCGGAAGGGATGCGCTCAGTGGCCGCACCGCAGAACTACCTCGCCGTCATCAAGGTCGTCGGCATCGGGGGCGGCGGCGTCAACGCCGTCAACCGGATGATCGACGTCGGTTTGAAGGGTGTGGAATTCGTCGCCATCAACACCGACGCCCAGGCGCTGCTGATGAGTGATGCCGATGTGAAGCTCGACATCGGCCGGGACCTCACCCGTGGTTTGGGAGCCGGAGCCGACCCCGAGGTCGGCCGACAGGCTGCAGAGGACCATGCCGAGGAGATCGAGGACGTCCTTCGAGGCGCGGACATGGTGTTCGTCACCGCCGGAGAGGGAGGCGGCACGGGCACGGGCGGCGCCCCCGTGGTGGCCCGGATCGCGCGAGGCCTCGGCGCCCTCACCATCGGCGTCGTCACACGACCCTTCGGCTTCGAAGGCCGGCGCCGATCGACCCAGGCTGAGATCGGGGTGGAGAACCTGCGCGATGAGGTCGACACCCTCATCGTCATTCCCAACGACCGGTTGCTCAGTCTGGCCGACCGCAACATCAGCGTCATCGACGCCTTCCGCCAGGCCGATCACGTCCTGCTGCAGGGTGTCTCGGGAATCACCGACCTGATCACCACACCGGGGCTGATCAACCTCGACTTCGCCGACGTCAAGAGCGTCATGTCCGGTGCCGGTTCCGCGCTCATGGGAATCGGCAGCGCGCGAGGCGAGGAGCGTGCGGTCGAGGCGGCCGAGCGGGCCATTTCCTCACCCCTGCTCGAGGCGAGCATCGAAGGTGCCCACGGGGTCCTCCTCAGTGTGTCCGGTGGCAGCGACCTCGGACTGTTCGAGATCAACGAGGCCGCCCGTCTGGTCTCCGACGCAGCTCATCCCGATGCCAACATCATCTTCGGTGCGGTCATCGACGACACGCTCGCCGATGAGGTTCGGGTCACGGTCATCGCGGCAGGCTTCGACGGAGGTGCTCCGCCCACGCGCCGCAGCCAGCCGGTCACCCGCAAGGTCGCCGACGAGACCCCGGTTGCCGCCGCCGTCGCCTCATCGCAGGGGGCGGAGGAGTCACCGGCGATCCCCGTCACCCCCGAGCCCGTCCCGGAACCGAAACGGCCGGCACCTCCGACGCGCACCATCGTCTTCGACGATGTCGAAGGTGGCGACGATCTCGACGTCCCCGATTTCTTGAAGTAGCACTCGACACCGTCGATGGGCGTCTTGGCTCGAGGCCGCGTCCTGTTCGATGCTGCAGCGACCACCGACGACCGACCTCCTGTCCGCCCGATCGAGGTGGAATGGATGTTCACCGATCGAACGGGTGGCCGCAGTGCACCCCCCTTCGATGGTTCGAATCTGGGTACGCATGTGGGTGACGAACCCGATGCCGTCGCTGCCAATCGAGAGCTTCTCGCCGATGCCCTCGGCGTCGACTCCGCGTCGCTGATCACGATGGAGCAGGTCCACGGTCGTGATGTGGCGGTGATCAACGCACCCTTCGCGCCGCAGGATGCTCCGGTGCGTGCCGACGCGGTGATCACATCCCGGCCGGGTCTGGTGCTCGTCACCCAGGTGGCGGACTGCGTCCCGGTCCTGCTCGCCAGCCCCGAAGGCCTGGTCGGGGCTGTGCATTCGGGATGGCGCGGTGTCGTGGCCGGTGTCGTGGATGCCGCGGTCGATGCGCTAGTCGAACAGGGAGCGCAGGTCCACACCGTGCGCGCCTGGATCGGTCCCGCGATCTGTCCGGGCTGCTACGAGGTGGGCGAGCAGGTGCGCGCGCAGGTCGCGGCAGTTGCGCCCGCGGCCTTCGCGCAGACCCGATGGGGCACGGCGGCAGTGGATGTCGTCGCCGGTGTGGCCGAGCAGCTCACCCGCCGAGGCATCTCGGTGGAGACGATCGAGGCCTGCACGGCCGAGGACGACCGGCTGTTCTCCTACCGGCGCGATGGGCGAACCGGCCGTCAGGCCGGAGCCATCATGATGCATCCGGTGCGGCAGTGAGCGATTCGCCAACCGCGCGCGCAACCCCTGAGCGCATCGCTGAACTCGCCGAAGGTCTCGCCACCACTCATGCGCGCATCGAGGCAGCCTGCCGCCGTTACGGTCGTGACCCGCTTGAGGTGCATCTGATCGTGGTAACCAAGACATGGCCGGCCAGTGACGTGCTGGCACTGGCTGAACTGGGAGTGCGAGATGTGGGAGAGAACAAGGCGGCGGAGCTCGCAGCCAAGCGTGCAGTGTGTGCGGACGCCCCACTGACCTGGCACTTCATCGGGCAGATCCAGTCGAACAAGGCGCGAGGAATCGCGCAGCACGCCGATGTCGTTCATGCAGTCGATCGAGCCAAGATCATCGCTCCTTTGTCGCGCGGTCGGGTGGATCTGCTGGGAGATCGAGGCGACGGCGGGGATCTGGACTGCCTGGTGCAGATCTCCCTGGATCCGAGCCCCTCACCAGAACGGGGAGGAATCGCACCTGATCGAGCCGAGGAGATCGCTGCGCAGATCGCCCAGGCACCAGGCCTCGCGATGCGCGGGGTGATGGGGGTCGCCCCGCTCTCGGGTGACCCGCTCGGGGCCTTCGAGTCGTTGCACCGCAGCGCTGAGCGAATCCGGGAAGTGCATCCCCAGGCCCGGTGGATCTCGGCGGGGATGAGTGGTGATCTGGAAGCTGCGATCGAGGCGGGCGCGACACACCTTCGCGTCGGCTCGGCGATCCTGGGGACGAGGCCCTCCCTCGGGTAGCGTCTAGCGTCAGTAGGCCGGAGGACTGCAGCCTTCGACCTGACACGACCCGAAAGGCACACCATGGCTGGCTCGATGCGCAAGATGGCGGTGTACCTAGGCCTCGTCGAGGACGAGGACCCCTATCGCGATGACCCGTACCGCACCGGTGAGGTCGACGAGTACGACGAACCGGAGGAGAAGCCGGCGCGTCGATCAACCCGGCGATCGAGCGCGTCGGACTACCGGTCGGTGACCGTGGCCGACCCGCCGTCCTCGGTTCGCACCTTCCGAGAAGAGCGGGTGAGCACTCCGCGCACCGTGGAGGCCGATCCCACCCCGACCCGTGCCGGCAGCTCCATCGGAGCCGACCTGTATCGGATCACCACGATCCACCCGCACACCTACAACGACGCACGTCGCATCGGTGAGGAGTACCGGGAGGGGATCCCGGTGATCATGAACCTCACGGAGATGGAGGACGGCGACGCCAAGCGCATCGTGGACTTCGCAGCCGGTTTGGTGTTCGGGTTGCACGGCACGATCGAGCGCGTGACCAACAAGGTGTTCCTGCTGTCCCCGGTCAACGTGGACGTCGGCGCCGAGGCTCGCGCCCAACTGGCCCAGAACGGGTTCTTCAACCAAAGCTGAATCGGGTGCGCTGCCGACGGCAGCGGACGTTCGTCGTGAGGGGATGAGGCGGTGGCTGCGGTCGGGCAGGTGATCGCGACCGTCCTGTGGTTGTACTGGCTGGTCCTCATCGGACGGCTGGTGTTCGACTTCGTCCAGATCTTCGCTCGCTCGTGGCGCCCGAAGGGTCCGCTGCTGATCCTGGCCGAGATCATCTACAGCCTCACCGACCCGCCCCTACGACTGCTGCGCAAGGTGATCCCGCCGCTGAAACTCGGAGGCATCCAGTTCGATCTGGCCTTCCTCGTCCTCATCATCGCGGTGCAGATCCTCATCAACGTGGCCCTCGCCTTCACCTAAACCCTCTGCGAAGGAGACCGGACATGGCACTCACACCAGCCGACGTGCACAACCAGCAATTCACGACGGTGCGCATGCGCACCGGCTACGACATGGACGAGGTGGA
>CBFHQG010000056.1:0-5525 GCA_965657825.1 Actinomycetes bacterium
TGACCGGGCTGATCCATCGAGGGTGAGACAGGGAAGCCTCCAGGCTCGAGTCGACGGCGTTATCCGAGTCACAGATCCGGCACTGCGGGAACGACTTCAAGAGATACTCGACGAATCGGGTGGCCAGTGGGATGAGGATGCCCTGATCGTCTCGCGCACCGTCTCGGCCGAGGGACGAAGTCGCGCGCACCTGGGTGGGCGAACAGTCCCGGCCGGGATTCTCGCCGAAGTGGCGGGGCACCTCGTCGCTGTTCATGGACAAGACGATCAGATGCGTCTGCTCAGCACCCGTCACCAGCGGGAGGCCCTCGACGCATTCGCGGGAGCCGAGGTGCAATCCGCCCTCATGCGATACCGCGAGGTCTATGAGCAACTGAAGGCAGCGATCCAGCGACGCACGCAGTTGACCGAGGAGGCTGACAGCCGTCGGCGGGAGGCGGAGGACCTGCGTGATCTCCTGGAACTGGTTGCTCAGATAGATCCACAGCCGGGTGAGTCACTGGCTCTTCGTGAGGAGGCGGCTCGACTGGCGCACATCGACCAGATCGCCGGAGCTCTCGCCTCCGCGATGAGCATCCTGCGTGAGGGGGACGGCGGTCAGAGTGTGGAGGACGCACTCGTGCTGGCCCATTCGTCACTTGCCACGGTGAGCGAGCATGACGCGACCATCGAAGAACTCGCTCGACGCCTGTCCACGGTGTCGGTCAACCTTGCCGAGATCATCGTGGATCTTGCGGCGGTCACGACCTCACTCGAGGCCGATCCTGAGCGGTTGGACTACGTCGAGTCCCGGCGTGCGCGCCTGGCTGCGCTCCTTCGCCGGGTGAGTGCTGTGGGCGAGGCTGCTGATGAGCAGCAGGTCATCGAATGGGCCGAGCACGCCTCGCAGCGGCTGGCTGAACTCGACGACGATCCCGAGCAGATCGATGAACTCCATCGACGAATCGAGGAGCTACGGGCACTGGCCGCGCATCATGCCGAGGAGGTTTCACAGGTGCGCCGGTCGGCAGCGGTCGAACTCTCCGCGCGGGTGACCGAAGAACTCGCAGGCCTGGCGATGCCCCGGGCACGTCTGGCGGTGATGGTGCGTCCCCGACCGGCGGGGGAAGGCCTGGCCCTGCAGGTGTCGGGTGTGCCCACCAGCGGGGACCGCCATGGAGTGGACGACGTGGCCTTCGAGTTCGCCACGCACGACGACGATGAGCCGCGATCCCTCGCCAAGGGCGCCTCGGGCGGTGAGCGATCCCGCATCATGCTGGCCTTGGAGGTCGTGCTCGCCGGCACGGATCCGGTGGCCACGATGGTGTTCGATGAGGTCGATGCGGGAGTAGGGGGGAGAGCAGCTGTCGAGGTCGGGCGACGCCTGGCACGCCTCGCCCGGCACACCCAGGTCCTCGTCGTCACCCACCTACCGCAGGTGGCGGCCTTCGCCGATCGCCATCTCGTCGTGCGCGCTGGGGCAGATGGGCAGGTGACCCAGACCAGCATCGAGGCGGTCGAGGGTGAGCAGCGACATCGGGAACTCGCACGGATGCTCGCCGGGCTGGAGGATTCCGAAACCGCCATGGCCCACGCTGCCGAACTGCTCGACCTGGCTGCCGCTGAGGCGATCTTGAATCAGGACACACCGGAAGAAGGGCGCAGGGCTGCCGGGAGGCGCTGATAGCCTGGCACCCCGTGGAGCCGAGGCAGACGACAACGACCAAGCATCTGTTCGTCACCGGGGGAGTGGCATCATCCCTGGGCAAGGGGCTGACAGCCTCCAGTCTGGGTAACCTCCTCAAGGCTCGCGGGCTGCGCGTCACGATGCAGAAACTCGATCCGTATCTGAATGTCGACCCGGGCACGATGAATCCGTTCCAGCACGGTGAGGTGTTCGTCACCGACGATGGGGCCGAGACCGATCTTGATGTCGGTCACTACGAACGGTTTCTGGACACCGACCTGCAAGGCTCGGCCAACGTCACCACCGGGCAGGTGTATTCCGCGGTCATCGCCAAGGAGCGGCGAGGTGAGTACCTCGGAGACACCGTCCAGGTCATCCCGCACATCACCAATGAGATCAAGGCCCGCATTCGTCGGATGGCATCACCTGATGTCGACATCGTCATCACCGAGGTCGGTGGCACGGTGGGTGATATCGAATCCCTGCCGTTCCTGGAGGCTGTTCGACAGGTACGCCATGAGGTCGGTCGTGACAACGTCTTCTTCCTGCATGTCTCCCTACTGCCGTACATCGGCCCCTCGGGTGAGTTGAAGACCAAGCCGACGCAGCATTCGGTGGCGCAGTTGCGCAGCATCGGTATTCAGCCGGATGCCCTGGTGCTGCGAGCCGATCGGGTCGTACCGCAGGCCATCAAGCGCAAGGTATCGCTCATGTGCGACGTGGAGGAGGAAGCCGTCGTCGCCGCTGTCGACGCGCCCAGCATCTACGACATTCCCAAGGTCCTCCACTCCGAGGGTCTCGACGCGTATGTTGTGCGCCGGCTCGGCCTGCCATTCCGCGACGTCGACTGGACGCGGTGGGGCGATCTGCTCCGCCGGGTCCATCACCCCGCCCACGAGGTCGATATCGCACTGGTCGGCAAGTACGTCGATCTACCCGATGCCTACCTGTCGGTGACCGAGGCCCTGCGCGCGGGTGGTTTCGCTCACGACTGCCGGGTGCGCATCCACTGGGTAGCCAGCGATGACTGCGCCACCCTCGAAGGTGCAGCTCAGCGCCTGGGCGGCATGGATGCCATCTGCGTGCCAGGTGGTTTCGGGGTCCGCGGGATCGAAGGCAAGCTGGGTGCGCTTCGCTATGCGCGAGAGAACCGCATCCCCACCCTGGGCCTGTGCCTGGGGTTGCAGTGCATGGTGATCGAGTACGCCCGCACCGTGGCTGGGCTCGAGGGCGCCAACTCCGCGGAGTTCGATGAGTCCACTCCGTACCCGGTGATCTCCACGATGGCCGACCAGCGCGATGTCGTGGCCGGTGAGCGCGACATGGGTGGCACGATGCGTCTGGGGCTCTACCCGGCCAAGCTGCTCGAAGGATCGATCGTCGCCGACACCTACGCTGCCCCCTACGTCGACGAACGCCATCGCCATCGGTTCGAGGTGAACAACGACTACCGAGCACCTTTGGAAGGGGCCGGTCTGGTGATCTCGGGAACGTCCCCGGATGGCCGCCTGGTGGAATTCGTGGAGTTGCCGGCGCAGGTGCATCCCTACTACGTGGGAACCCAAGCCCATCCGGAATTCCGATCACGCCCCACCCGCGCCCATCCGTTGTTCAGCGGTCTGGTCGCTGCGGCGTTGGCCCGTCGGGCCGTCGATGCCGATCTCGCCTCGGTCGAACACCCCTGACCGGAAACCCACATGACCGAGGAGCGGTGGCGCGGCCCCATCGCTGATACGCACGAACCTCTCCCGACCCTCGAGTCGACTCCACGCTTCACCGGGCATGTCTGGTCGGTGGAAACTCAGACCGTCGCCTTTCCCGATGGAAGTTCGGTGCAGCGGGACATCGTCGTGCATCCGGGGGCGGTGGGTGTTGCGGCTATCGATGAGTCCGGGGCCATTCTGCTGATCCGCCAGTACCGCCACCCGGTCGGTGGTTACCTGTTCGAACTGCCGGCGGGTCTGCGTGACGTGGCGGGTGAAGAGCCCTTGATCACCGCACAGCGCGAACTCGCCGAGGAAGCCGGGCTGACAGCGAACCGCTGGGATGTGCTGGTGGACTTCTTCAACTCCCCGGGCGGCTCCAGCGAGGCGTTCCGGTGCTATCTGGCGCGCGACCTGCGCGCCATCCCCGGGGGGCGTCGCCCATCGGGTGAGGCGGAGGAGGCCCACCTGCCGCAGGTGTGGGTGAGCCTCGATGAGGCGGTCGAACTCGTCCTGGCCGGGTCCCTGCACAACCCCACGACGGTCGTGGGAGTGCTGGCAGCGCAGGCTGCTTCAGACCGGGGATGGCGCACTCTGCGTCCGGCAGAGGGACCGATGTGGGCCCTGCCCGGGAGTGACCGCCCAGGCCCAGAATCGGCCTGATCGCCCCCGGGGAGTGCCCTAGAGTCGGGGATGGGCCGATGTGGAATCGGCCGTGGCCACCGCGACCACGCGGTGCGAGGCGAGCAGGAGGACCGCAGGATGAAGGTCGCAATCCCGACCGAGGTCAAGAACCACGAGTACCGGGTGGCGATCACCCCGGCGGGTGTCATGGAGCTGAGCCGACACGGCCATGAGGTGTTCGTCCAGGCTGGAGCCGGTGTCGGTTCGTCGATTCCCGACGAGGAATACATCGCGGCCGGGGCGCGCATCCTGCCGGATGCCGACGCGGTATGGGCGACCGGCGAGATGATCTTGAAGGTCAAGGAGCCCATAGCCGAGGAGTACCACCGGATGCGTGAGGGGCAGGTGCTCTTCACCTATCTGCACCTCGCCGCATCTCGGGAATGCACCGATGCCCTCCTGGAGCGCAAGGTCACCGCGATCGCCTACGAGACCGTGGAACTGCCCGACGGCTCTCGTCCCCTGCTGGCCCCGATGTCCGAGGTGGCCGGTCGGATGGCGCCCCAGGTCGGAGCATTCAGTCTGCAGCGTGCCAATGGCGGACGGGGAGTGCTCATGGGGGGCGTGTCGGGTGTGTACGCCGCCAAGGTCGTGGTGATCGGTGCCGGAGTCTCCGGCATGAACGCCGCTGCCATCGCACTGGGCATGCAGGCGGAGGTCCTACTCCTCGATCGCAACATCGCTCGCCTGCGCCAGGCCGACGCTATCTATCAGGGCCACATGCAGACGGTGGCGTCGAATGCCTACGAGGTCGAGAAGGCTGTCATCGACGCCGATCTCGTCATCGGGGCGGTGCTCGTGCCCGGCGCGAAGGCGCCGACTCTGGTCAGCAATGAACTCGTCTCGCGGATGAAGCCCGGCGCGGTCCTGGTCGACATCTCCATCGATCAGGGAGGCTGCTTCGAGGACTCCCGGCCGACCACCCATGCCGATCCGACGTATCCGGTGCACGACACGCTGTTCTACTGCGTGGCGAATATGCCGGGTGCGGTGCCCCACACCTCGACGTACGCGCTCACCAACGTGACGTTGCCCTACGCCGTTGCGCTCGCTGATCACGGGTGGGTCGAGGCGTTGCGCCGCGACGCCTCCCTGCGCCCAGGTTTGAACACCCATGCCGGACAGATCACCTACGGTGCCGTCGGCGACGCCTTCGGGCTTCCCGTGGTTGCAGTCGAGGAGGTGCTTTCCTGACCGGGACGATCGAACAGGCGGTCGCGGTCTACCTCGACCACATCACCGTCGAACGCGGGCTGGCACGCAACAGCGTGCTTGCCTATCGTCGCGATCTCGATCGTTACCGCGCCTGGTGTTCTCAACGTGGGATCCGCACCCTCGATGAGGTCACCTCGGCCGGCCTGCAGGACTTCGCTTCTGCCCTCGCCACCGGTAGTGATGGCGGACGCGCTCTCGCCACATCGTCACTCGCCCGCACGATCGTGGCCGTGCGCGGATTCCATTCCTTCTGCCTC
>CBFHQG010000056.1:5535-14003 GCA_965657825.1 Actinomycetes bacterium
GAGGGACTCGCGACGGTGGATCCCGCTCGCCAGTGGCATCCCCCGCGGGCACCGCGCAGGCTGCCCAAAGCACTGGCGTACGACCAGGTCAGCTCGATCCTCGCGGCGGCAGGGCTGGGGGACGGGCCGACCACCCTGCGTGATGTCGCCCTGGTGGAGTTCCTGTACGGCACCGGCGCGCGGATCGATGAAGCGTGTGGGATGGATCGAGACGATCTCGACCTGGAGGAGCGTGTCGTGCTCCTCAGGGGGAAGGGGGGCAGGCAGCGCATGGTGCCGCTGGGCGCGGCTGCCCTGGACGCCCTCGACGCCTACCTGATCCGGGGTCGGCCAGCCTTCGTGCGCACCTCCACCCCCGCGGT
The DNA here is from genome assembly GCA_965657825.1 of Actinomycetes bacterium. Lineage (GTDB taxonomy): Bacteria > Actinomycetota > Actinomycetes > S36-B12 > S36-B12 > M55B157. Next base: position 5,898 of record CBFHQG010000056.1, read on the forward strand.
CTTCTTGAACACACGGGGTCACCGGTTGAGCCGGCAGAGCGCCTGGTCCGTGGTCTCCGTGGCCGCTGAACGCGCCGGGATCGCCCAGGCGGTATCCCCCCACACCCTGCGCCACAGCTTCGCCACCCACCTGGTGGAGCGTGGCGCCGATGTCCGGGTGGTCCAGGAACTCCTCGGGCATGCCTCGGTCACGACTACTCAGATCTACACGCGGGTCACGGTGGACACCCTGCGTGAGGTCTACGCCGCATCCCATCCTCGAGCCCGGGAATCCGGAGCGTCGGCGGCGGGCCCGGCACCGGGTCTGGGATGATGCCCGGATGGAGTCAGCGGATGAGGCGGTAGAGGTGGGTCAACTCGGCCCCACGGGCCGCCCGCTTCCGGAATTTCCGGTCCCGGCACCGCTTTCTGCCCATGGTCCAGCGCGCATCATCGCCATGGTCAATCAGAAGGGCGGGGTCGGTAAGACCACCTCGACGGTGAACCTCGGGGCGGCCCTCGCCGAATACGGCCGGCGGGTGCTGCTGGTGGATTTCGACCCCCAGGGCGCCCTCTCGGTCGCCCTGGGCGTCCCGGCCCATCAACTCGAGCGGTCGGTCTACGACCTGCTCATGGACGACGGGTGCACCATCGCCGACGTCACCGTGCCCACAACGGTCCCGGGCCTGTCTCTCATCCCGAGTAACATCGATCTGTCTGCTGCCGAGGTGGCCCTGGTCAACGAGGTCGCCCGCGAGCAAGCCCTCGCTCGTGCCCTGGCACCGGTCATCGACGACTACGACTACATCATCATCGATTGCCAACCCTCCCTCGGCCTTCTCACCGTCAACGCGCTGACAGCAGCCGACGGAGTGGTGATCCCCCTGGAGTGTGAGTACTTCGCGCTGCGCGGAGTCAAGCTCCTCATGGACACGATCACGAAGGTGCGCTCGCGCCTGAACCCACGCCTGCAGGTCATCGGTGTCGTCGCGACGATGTACGACGCGCGCACCCTGCACACCCGCGAGGTTCTCGCCCGCGTCGTCGACGCGTTCGGCGACGACGTGTTCCACACCGTCATCAGTCGCACGATCAAGTTCCCCGATGCCACAGTCGCGGGTGAGCCGATCACGTCGTTCGCCCCGAGTCATCCGGCCGCTGATGCCTACCGCCAACTCGCCCGTGAACTGCTGACCCGGTGACCGCACTCGACACCGCCGAGTCCTCCTTCACCGTCACGGTCGAGGGCTTCGAGGGGCCTTTCGACCTGCTGCTGTCCCTGATCGCGAAACACAAACTCGAGGTCACCGAACTCGCCCTGCATCAGGTCACCGACGACTTCATCGCCCATATCCGCGCTCAGGGACCCACCTGGGATCTCGATGAGGCCACGGAATTCCTGGTCGTGGCCGCGACCCTGCTGGATCTGAAGGCTGCGCGCCTGCTGCCCAGTGGGGAGGTGGACGACGAAGAAGACCTCGCGTTGCTCGAAGCGCGTGATCTGCTCTTCGCACGGCTCCTGCAGTACCGCGCCTATAAGCAGGTATCGGCGGTGTTCGTCGAGCGCATGGGGCAGGCAGCCCAGCGCCACCCGAGAACCGTCGGCCTGGAGCCGCACCTTGCTCAACTGCTTCCTGAGGTCCTGTTCGGTATCGGTCCAGAGCAGTTCGCGGCTCTCGCAGCCAGAGCTCTCGCTCCGAAGCCTGCGGACATCGTCGGAGTCGAGCACCTGCACGTGCCGTTGGTGAGCGTGCGCGAACAGGCCGCCATCCTCGTGGGCCGGCTGCGCCGACAGCGAGTGTCGACCTTTCGAGCGCTGATCGCAGACTGTGACTCCACGATGCTCGTGGTCGGTCGGTTCCTGGCCCTGCTGGAGATGTTCCGCGAGGCCCTCGTCACCTTCGATCAGGTGACACCCCTGGGCGACCTGACAGTCCGATGGACCGGCACCGATGAAGGTGAGATCGAGTTGCACGACGAGTACGACACGGCCGAGGACACCGACGCGCAGGAGTCCCGAACACAGCCAGGGGAGGATGCATGAGCGAGCAAGACGACGAGCTGGGTGCTGCTGGGGTTATCGATGCTGAGGCACCCTCGGTCACCGTCGACGAGGGCCGAGATAACGACGACACCGATCCACTCGCCGGAGCGCCATCCCTTGCCGCTGCGTTAGAAGCACTGCTCATGGTGGCGGTGGAGCCGATGAGTGCCGTCGTGCTGGCCGAGGCCGTACGAGCGCCGGTCGATGACGTGGAGAAGGCCTTGGCGGGGCTCGCCGCAGACTATGTGGAATCCGAGCGCGGGTTCGAACTGCGGGAGGTCGCCGGGGGCTGGAGGTACTACACCGCCACATCGTGCGCCGGTCTTTTGGAGCGGTGGGTTGTGGATGGTCAGCAGGCTCGCCTGACCCAGGCCTCCCTGGAGACCCTGGCGGTGGTGGCCTACCGGCAGCCGGTGTCACGAGCCAGGATTAGCGCGGTGCGCGGGGTCAATGTCGATGGCGTCATGCGCACGCTGATTACGCGGGGCCTGATCGAGGAGACCGGCACCGACCCGTCTTCGGGTGCGATCCTGTACCGCACCACCTCGTACTTCCTGGAACGATTGGGAATCTCCTCCCTGGAGGACCTGCCGGATCTGTCGGAGTACCTACCCGACCTGGCCGAGTTGGATGAGATCCTCGACTCAGTGTCTGCAGGGGGAGCATGACGCCGGAGGCTGGATTGCGCCTGCAGAAGGTTCTGGCGCAGGCGGGCCTGGGCAGTCGTCGCGCCTGCGAGGACATGATCGCACAGGGACGAGTCCGCGTCGATGGCGCAGTCGTGCGGCAGTTGGGCACTCGAGTGGACCCGGTGACCGCGGTGATCCATGTCGACGGTGAGCGCGTCCCGACCGCTCCGGATCAGGTGGTGCTCGCAGTCAATAAGCCCCGGGGGATGCACACGACGATGTCTGATGATCGAGGTCGCCCGTGCATCGGTGACCTCCTTGCCGATCGGCCCGAGCGGCTGTTCCACGTCGGTCGACTCGATGCCGACACCGAGGGCTTGCTCCTGGCCACGAATGACGGTGATCTCGCTCACCGGCTAGCCCATCCCTCTCATGAGATCGCCAAGACCTATGTGGCGACCGTTCCCGGGCCGGTCCCGCGTGAGGTCGGCCGCCAACTCAAGGCGGGGGTCGAGCTGGAGGATGGAATCGCGAAGGTCGACGATTTTCGAGTCACTCAGACCTTGCCGGGCAGGGCCCTGGTGCAGTTGACGCTCCATGAGGGTCGCAACCGCATCGTGCGCAGGATGCTCGACGCGGTGGGGCACCCGGTGGAATCCCTCGTGCGCACCCAGATCGGCCCCATTCGTCTCGGCCAACTCAAACCGGGGCGTACCCGTGTCATCGAGGGAGCAGAGTTGCGCTCCCTGTACACGGCAGCGGGGATGTAGGGTCCTGCCGGAGGAGGTGGCCACGGTGGCGGTTCGGGGAGTGCGTGGTGCAGTCCTGCTGACGGCGGATGATGCGCAGGAGATGACCGAGGCTGTCGTCGAGCTTCTCACCGCCATGCTCGACCGCAACGGCATCGGCACCGATGACCTGATCAGCATCGTCTTCACGTCAACTCCCGACCTGCATTGCGCCTTCCCTGCCGCAGCGGCACGCACCCTGGCGCTGGGGGATGTTCCCTTGATGTGCGCCCAGGAGATCGATGTGGCGGGTGCACCAGAGCGGGTGGTCCGAATCCTGGCCCACGTCGAAACTGAGCGTGCGCGCTTGGAAATCCAGCACGTCTACCTCCGTGGGGCGGAGATTCTGCGCCAGGACCTCGCGCAGTGAATACGGAGGGCCCGAACGGGGATTCCGGATGGGAAGTCCCGGTGCGGGTTCACATCGTGGGTACGGGACTGATCGGCACTTCATTGGGCCTTGCTCTGGCTCGTGCTGGAGTCGAAGTCAGTCTCGCTGACACGGATGAGATCAACCTGTCCGTGGCGGTCGACCGCGGTGCTGGTCGACTCCGCTCACCCAGCGATCCAGCACCGCAGGTGGTGATCGCGGCGACTCCTCCGGCACAGGTCGGTGCGGTGCTCGCCGAGGCAGCAGCGCAGTGGAGCGATGCCACCCTGACCCATGTGGCTTCGGTCCAATCAGCCACCATGAGCGACGCGCTATCTCGCGGAGTCCCCACCGAGCGACTATTGGGGAGCCACCCGATGGCCGGTCGGGAGATCACCGGGCCGACAGGCGCGCGTGCGGACCTGTTCGATGATCGCGTCTGGGTGATCTGTCCGGCTGCGGGCGTCGATCCCGTTCATGCCGTCCGCGTCTCGGGCCTGGCTCGCGCCTGCGGATCGACGGTGGTCGACATGCAACCGGAAGACCACGATGCCGCTGTCGCAGTGATCTCACATGCCCCACAGGTGCTGGCCTCCGCTCTCGCCGGACGGCTCGTGGGAGTGGACGGCTCGGTGGTCGGTCTTGCCGGCCAGGGGCTTCGAGACATGACCCGCATCGCCGGATCAGATCCGGGCCTGTGGTCGGAGATCCTCGAACTCAATGCACAGAGTGTCAGTGAGGTCCTCGATGCGGTGAAGTCCGATCTTGATCAGATCATTGCTGCGCTGCGCGCTTCTGATGGAATCCAGGACCAGAAGGCCGTGAACGATCTACTCCTCCGCGGAGTCGCCGGCCAGGCTCGCATTCCCGGTAAGCACGGGGGACGCGGTGGGGAATATGAGGTTGTCTCGGTCATGGTCAAGGACGAACCAGGTGAACTCGCCAGTTTGTTCGTCGCCGCCGGAGCGCTCGAGGTTAATCTCGAGGATGTCCGCATCGAGCATGTGCTGGGTCGTCCCAGCGGGCTGATCGACCTCAGCGTGCGTCCCCAGGTCGCCACCCGGCTGCGTGAGGGACTGACCCGAGAGGGCTTCGATGTACGAGCGTAGGGGGCATCTATGGCGGTGACCATCGCGATCGACGGCCCTGCTGGATCCGGCAAGTCCAGCGCGGCGAAGGGTCTGTCCCGTCGCCTCGGCATCGACTACGTAGACACCGGCGCGATGTATCGCGCCATCACCTGGTGGATGTTGAATCACGAGATCGACATCGATAACCCCGAGCACATTGCGCAGAATGCGAGCAAGCCGCGGGTGACCCTCAGTGGTGATGTCGATCACCCGACGGTGGAGGTTGACGGAGTCGACGTGACGGATGCCATTCGAGAATCCCACGTGAGCGATGCGGTCAGTCGGGTCAGTGCCGTGGCGGATGTTCGCCACCGCCTCGTCGACCTGCAGCGTGAAATGGTCGCCCGAGCGATCAGGGATGGCCGAGGAGTGGTGATGGAAGGTCGGGATATCGGCACCGTTGTGCTCCCCGATGCCACAGTGAAGGTGTTCCTGACCGCCGATGTCGATGTGCGAGCGGCCAGGCGAGCTGCGGAGGATAGGCAACGTCAGATGGCGAGCGGTGAGTCCGGTGATCACCATCAGGCGGCACTGCGAAATCTGGTGGGCCGTGATGCGACGGACAGTACGCGTGCGGTATCTCCGTTGATGAAGGCCGATGACGCCATCGAAATCGATGCGACCTCGATGACGCTGGATGACGTGATCGATGCGATCGTCGACCTCGTCCCGTTGAACGGTTGAGACCATGGGAGCGGGAGCTCACGCTCGGAATCTGATCGGCCCGGTGCTGACCTCGATCTACCGAGTGCGGATCACCGGTGGCCATCATGTTCCGCGCAGTGGTGGGGTGTTGATTCTCACCGAGCAGACCGGCCTGCTGGACTCCACGATTCTGGCAACCTCACTAACCCGGCCTGTGCGACTACTCGTCGAACCCTCCGAGCAGTCGCCACGCTGGCGTCCGGTGACGACCGCGTTGGGCCGAATCGATCTGGATCCGGCTCGGTCTCCCTGGTACGGGCTGACTGAGGCGGTCGAGGCTCTCGAGGAGGGGGAGGCGGTCGGGGTGTTCACCTCGAGTCCCTTCCACGCGCCTCGCCTATCTCCTCCGGGAGCGATGGCGGCCTATCTGCATGCGCGCACTGGGGTTCCTATCGTGCCGGTCACCCTGTTCGGGTCACATGGCCCGCGAGCGACTGATCCACCACGACCACGAGCGCGGATCGACGTCCATGTCGGGCAGGTGCGGCAGGTGGGTCGTCCGACGGACCCGGTGAGCGCACCGGAGCTACGCCGGCACGCCGAAGTCATCCGCCAGATCCACGTTGATGCCCATGCACAGGCACTCGCTCGGTCCGGGCGGCGCCCCGTGGACCAGCCGGACCCACCCGGGCACCAGAATGGCCCTCGTGGATGACACGCAGCAGGGCGACCTCGGTGGCTCCGATTCCCTCGAGGGGGACTTCGATGACGGTGTCTGGGTGGTGGCCGAAGAGGTCGACGACCTCGATGCGGTAACCGCTGCGGCCCTGGCCGCTGCCCAGGAGGAGTTCGGTGACCTCGATGAGGCGCTGCTCGCGGCACGCGAGGAGTCCCCGGCGCTGCCCGTGGTGGCGGTGGTCGGCCGGCCTAATGTCGGCAAGTCCACCCTCGTGAATCGCATGCTCGGGCGTCGCGAGGCCGTTGTGGAGGACGTCCCTGGAGTGACGCGCGATCGCGTGGTCTATGAGGCGGAATGGAACGGCCGGGATTTCCTCGTTATCGACACCGGGGGATGGCAGTCCGACGCGCGAGGTGTCGCCGCTCAGATCGCGGCGCAGGCGGAGCGGGCGATGGGCGAGGCCGACGTGGTGATGTTCGTCGTCGACGCGACGGTTGGGCACCTCGATGAGGATGACGCAGTGGTACGAGTCTTACGTCGCTCGGGTCTGCCGATCCTGCTGGTGGCCAACAAGGTCGACGATGCGGCAACAGAGGCCGAGGCCGCGTCGCTATGGTCCCTTGGACTCGGTGAGCCACATCCGGTATCGGCTCTGCATGGGCGGGGGAGCGGCGACCTCCTGGATGCCGTGGTGAAGATGCTGCCCGAGGAGGGTCGGGGCGACCCTCGCGTGGGCGGGCCCCGGCGGGTGGCTCTCCTGGGCCGCCCAAACGTAGGCAAATCCTCCCTGCTCAATACTCTGGCGGGGGAATCGCGGGTGGTAGTGGATTCGGTGGCCGGGACCACTGTCGATCCGGTCGATGAGCTCGTGGAGTTGAAGGACCGCTGGTGGTGGTTCGTCGATACCGCGGGGATCCGACGAAGGGTGCGTGAAGCCAGCGGTCACGAGTACTACGCCTCCCTCCGCACCAAGAACGCCCTGGACAAGGCGGAGGTCGCGATAGTCCTGGTCGATGCTTCGGAGCCGATCAGCGAGCAGGACACACGGATTCTGTCGATGGTGGTCGAGGCAGGCCGTGCCTTGGTGATCGCCTACAACAAGTGGGACCTGGTCGACGAGGATCGTCGCCGCTATCTGGAGCGCGAGATCGATCGGGACCTGCATCAGGTGGCCTGGGCACCGCGGGTCAATATCTCTGCGCGAACGGGTCGGCATGTCGAGAAACTGGTGGTGGCCCTTGACGAATCCCTGTCCGGGTGGGAGACAAGAATTTCGACAGGGCAGTTGAATTCGTTCCTCGCCGATCTTGTTGCGGCTCATCCGCACCCGGTACGTGGTGGGCGCCAGCCTCGGATCCTCTTCGGGACCCAGGTCAGCATCGCGCCCCCGACCTTCGTGCTGTTCACCACCGGGTTCCTCGAGGCGGGATACCGGCGCTTTATCGAGCGACGGCTTCGCGAGGAGTACGGCTTCACAGGTTCGCCGATACGGATCAATCTGCGGATCCGCGAGAAGAGACGGCGTTAGTCGACCGGCCCACCGAGGGTCGTGAGGTGTTGGGTAGGCTTGCCCGGCTCCACTCGGGTGGAGTGGCGGGCTGTGGCGCAGCTTGGTAGCGCACTTGACTGGGGGTCAAGGGGTCGCAGGTTCAAATCCTGTCAGCCCGACAAAATGTGGTGCCCGGGGTTGATCCCCCGGGTGCCACATTTTATTTGTGGTGTTGCGTCAGGATTTGGGAGGAGCCTCGCTGTGGGCGAGGCGACGGTTCCTGTCAGCCCGACAAAAGAATTTCCCGGGGTTGATCCCCCGGGAAATTTTTTTGCCTGGTGTGAATCGTCAGG
>CBFHQG010000057.1:0-13908 GCA_965657825.1 Actinomycetes bacterium
GTCGCGAACCCGTAGGCGGCGAGGTAGAACATGACTGCTGCCACACCTTCGGGATTCGTCGCGATCACCCCGACGAGGATGAAGCCGGCCTGAGCGATCGAGGAGTAGGCCAGCATCCGCTTGATGTCAGTTTGCGTCAGCGCCACGATGGAGCCGAGCAGCATGGTGGCGATCGCGACCACCCACAGGGCAGGCTCCCAATCCCACCGGGTACCTCCGAAGGCGACGTACAGGAATCGAAGCAGCGCACCGAACGCCGCGACCTTCACCGCGGCCGCCATGAAACCGGTGATCGGACTCGGCGAGCCCTGATAAACATCGGGTACCCACTGATGGAAGGGCACCGCACCGATCTTGAACAGCAGCCCCACCACGACGAGGGCGAACCCAGCAACGACGAGTCCGGCCTCTCCGGGCTTGGACGCGAGAACCTCGGCGATCACCGGAAGGCTGATGCTGGCGGAGTACCCGTACAGCAGGGCCGCACCGAAGATGAAGAAGGCCGAGGAGAACGCGCCGAGCACGAAGTACTTCAGCGCCGCCTCCTGGGAGAGCAGACGGCGACGTCGGGCCATGCCAACCATCAGGTACAGCGGCAGCGACATGATCTCCAGGGCGATGAACATCACGAGCAGGTCATTGGCCGCGGTGAACAGCATCATGCCGAGGACCGCGAACAGCATGAGCGGCCAGACCTCGGTCTGGGCGAATCCGCGCCTCGCTAGTTCGCGCTCCTCCTCCGAGCCCGGCAGCGAGCTCACCCGGGGGGCGAAGGCATCACCTGCTGGATCGACACTGCGCTCGGCGATGAGCAGGGCGGCTACAAGGGACACCACGAGGATCAGGCCCTGCAGGAACAGGCTCGGACCGTCGATCGCCAATCCTCCGGTGATCACCCGGATGCTGGCGTTGGAGATCACAACCGCGAGAGCTGCGATGAGGGTGGCGAACACGATGACCAGCTGTAAGCCGCGCCGCGCCCCGCGTGGGATGAAGGCCTCGACGATGACACCGACGATGGCCGCCACGCCGACGATGATCATCGGCAGAAGTGCGAAATAGTCGATATCCGGTGATGTCAGCACGTCGTTCACGGCGCACCTCCCTCACCCGTGTCGATCGTGGGTGGGGGGTCGGTCACTCCAACGATCTGCAGGGTGCGCTCGACCGCCGGATTGATCACATCCAGCACCGGGCCGGGGATGATGCCCAGGACCAGGGTGAGCAGCACGATGGGTGCAAGGGAGGTGATCTCACGCCCTCGCGCATCGGGCATGTCGACCAGCGCAGCCGGCGCCGGACCGGTAGCCGTGCGTTGGTAGAAGCGCAGCACGTAGGCCGCGGTGAACACGATGCCCAGCGTGGCGATGACACCGACCCAGATGTAGCGGGAGAAGGTGCCGAGCAGGACGAGGAACTCGCCGACGAACCCGGCAAGACCGGGTAGGGCCAGGGAGGCCATCGCGGCGAACATGAGGAACCCGCCGAGGACGGGGGCGACCTTCGCCACTCCCCCGTAGTCGCTGATCAGGCTCGATCCGCCCCGACGCATCATGAGGAATCCACCGGTGAGGAAGAGGGCAGCCGTGGAGAGGCCGTGGGCGAGCATGTAGAACACCGAGCCAGTTCCGCCCTGGGAGGTGAACACGAAGATGCCGAGGGCGATGAATCCGAAGTGGGACATCGAGGAGTAGGCGAACAGCCTCTTCATGTCGTTCTGCCCCAGCGCCACGAGGGCGCCGTAGAGAATCCCGATGACTGCCATCGCGATGACGACAGGGGCGTAGAACTGCGACGCCTCGGGGAAGATCGGGAGCAGGTAGCGGATCATCCCGAAGGTGCCGACCTTGTCCAGCACACCGATGAGCAGAACAGCGGTTGCGGGAGTCGATTCCTTCGCCGCATCCGGCAGCCAGGTGTGGAATGGCCACAGTGGCGCCTTGATCGCGAAGGCGAAGAAGAAGCCCAGGAACAGCAGTCGCTGAGTCGTGGAGTCCATCTCCAGACCGACGAGGGACAGAAAATCGAAGGTGCCCTCACCGAGGATCCGAGCCGAGACGACGTAGACCCCGATGAGCGACGCCAGCATGAAAAGGCCGCCGACGAGGGAGTAGATCAGGAACTTCACCGCTGCATAGGACCGCTGAGCCCCGCCATAGCGCCCGATGAGGAAGTAGATCGGGACCAGCATCGCCTCGAAGAACACGTAGAACAAGAAAAGGTCGGTCGCGGCGAACACGCCGACCATCAGTGTCTCGAGTACCAGGAGTAGCGCGAAGTAGCCCTTCACGCTGCCTTTGCCCGCGGCGGCATCGACATCGTTCCATCCGGCGAGGATGACGACCGGCACGAGCGTGGTGGCCAATGCGACGAGGACCAAACCGATGCCGTCGACTCCCACCGAGTAACTGATACCCAGGGCCGGAATCCACGGTGCGCTCTCCACGAATTGGAAGGGGGAGGTTGCGGTCGCGTCGAACTGCAGGGCCATGGCGATCGTCAGACCGAGGGTGACCAGCGACACGACGAGTGCGACCTGCTTGGCCAGGGTCGTCCTGGCCACCGGCAACAGCATGACCAGGGCGCTGCCGATCAGGGGTACCAGGCCGATCGTGGTCAGCCAGGGGAAGGATCCGCTCATGACAGCCCCACCAGGGCCAGAACGCCGAAGACGATGAGCACGCCGATCACCATCACCAGGGCATAGCTGCGGGTGAAGCCGTTCTGCAGTCGACGCAGTCGGCCGGAGGCACCCCCGATGAACGCGGCTGAGGCGTTCACCGCACCATCGACGACGCGGTTATCGAACCAGACCAGGAACCTCGCGGTGTACCAGGTCGGGCGCACCGCGACGATGTCGTTGGTGGCGTCGTCGTAGAGGTTGTTGCGAGCAGCGATCGTCAGCACGGAGACCTTCTGCGGGGGCTCGATGGGCACGGACTTGCCGTAGATGAGGACTGCGATCGCGACCCCGATGAGCACGATGGCCAGGGTGATCAATTCCAAGACCGTGGTCGGGATGGCGATCGGCCTCGATTCGTATCCGGTCACAGGGGTCAGCCACTCCACGATGTCGCCCCAGTAGACCAGCGATGCGCCGAGGCCGAGGGAGCCGATGGCAAGCACGATCAGGGGCACCGTCATGACCGGTGGCGATTCGTGCGGGTGCGCCTCATCGTCCCACCGCGCCTTGCCAAGGAAGGTCATCGTGAACATACGGGTCATGTAGAAGCCGGTGATCCCGGCCGCCAGAACGGCGGCGATCCCCGCGATGGTGTTCTGCTCGAAGGCCGCGTGGATGATCTTGTCCTTGGAGTAGAAGCCGGAGAACGGCGGGATGCCCATGATCGCGAGATAGCCGAAGGTGAATGCGCCGAAGGTGATGAGCATGACGGTTCTCAGGGCACCGAAACGTCTCATGTCGACACCGTTGTTCATGGCGTGCATGACCGAGCCGGCACTCAAGAACAGATTCGCCTTGAACACACCGTGGGTGAGCAGGTGGAAGATCGCGAAGACATAGCCCACCGGCCCCAGCCCTGCCGCGAGGACCATGTAGCCGATCTGACTCATCGTCGAGCCTGCCAGTGCCTTCTTGATGTCGTCTTTGGCCGACCCGATGACTGCGCCGATGATCATCGTGATCACGCCGATCACCATCACGGTCGTTGCCGCGAACACCGTCCGGTCGTAGATGGCATTGCTGCGCACGATCAGATACACGCCGGCGGTCACCATGGTGGCTGCGTGGATCAGTGCCGAGACGGGGGTCGGGCCCTCCATCGCGTCGAGCAACCACGCCTGCAGGGGGAACTGCGCGGACTTACCGGCGGCAGCGAGCAGAAGGAGCAGGCCGATCCAGGTCAGGGTCGAATCGTTGGCCTCACCAGCGGAGGAGAAGACCGAGTCGAAGGTCACCGAACCGAAGGTGACGAACATCAGCATGATGGCCAGGCTCAGGCCGACATCGCCCACTCGGTTGATCACGAAGGCCTTCTTGGCCGCGGCCGCAGCACTGGGCTTGTACTGCCAGAAGCCGATCAGCAGGAACGATGCGAGACCGACACCCTCCCAGCCCACATAGAGCAGCAGGTAGTTGTCGGCGAGGACGAGCAGAAGCATCGCTGCGACGAATAGGTTGAGGAACCCGAAGAATCTGCGCCGGTCGGGATCATGCGCCATGTAGCCGATCGAGTAGATGTGGATCAATGAGCCGACGATGGTGATGAGGAGCACGAACACCATCGACAACTGATCGAGTTGGAAGGCGACATCCACCTGGAACTGCCCCGCGAACACCCACGAGTACATGGTCTGCTCGAACGCGCGGGCCTCGGCGGGGCGGCCCATCATCTCGATCAGCATCGCGATCGCGAGCCCGGCCGAGATCACCACCGTTCCGACTCCGATGAGATGGCCGAACCTATTCGTCAGTCGCCCGGTCGTCAGCAGCACGATCGCCCCTACCAGCGGTAGGGCGATCAGCAGCCAGATCCAGGCGAAGATGCCCGTCGCCGCGTTCAACGGCTCCAGCACGGGAGCGACGTCGGCCGCGGCAATAGCGCCGTTCCCGATCACGGCGCCTCCTCGTTCATCACGTCGAGTCCTTCAGGTCGTGGGCCGCGTGTGCGGCCATCGGTCTAGTACTTGAGCAGATTCGGTTCGTCTATGGAGGCCGAGCGTCGGGATCGGAACACCGTCACGATGATCGCGAGACCGACGACGACCTCGGCAGCAGCCACCACCATGACGAAGAACGCCACGACCTGGCCGTCGAGGTTGCCGTTGATGCGGGCGAAGGAGACGAAGGCGAGGTTCGCCGCGTTCAGCATCAACTCGATGGACATGAACACCACGATGGCGTTGCGGCGCACCATCACGCCGATCGCCCCGATGGTGAACAGGATCCCGGCGAGGACGACGTAGTTCTCCGGACTCATCGACCCTCCCCCGGGGAGTAGCCGGGGTCATCGGCCACCGGATGTGTGATCGGGCCTTCCGCCGCGTTGCCTTCGCTGAGTTCCGCCGTTTCGGTGATAGCCGCGGTGTCGACCGGGCGGACGTCACCGCGCACCCGCAGGGAATCAGGGACGGATTGCTCAGCGATGCTGCCATCAGGGAGCAATGCCGGAGTGTCCACGGAGTTGTGCCGAGCGTAGACACCTGGCGGTGCTTGATTGCCCGGGTGCAGACCCGTGAGAACCCGCTGCTCGGCCAGTTCGCGCTGTGTCGCCCGCGGTTGCCAGCGTTCGCGGTGGGCGAGGACAAGGGCCCCCACCGCGGCGACGATCAGCAGCGCGGCGACGATCTCGAAGGCCACGAGGTAGTCGGAGAACAGCAACCGGGCCAGGCCCTCGACGTTGCCGCCATATTGGGAGTTCGCGCCATCGAGTCCGATCATCCCGGTGCCGGTGAGTGCGTTGGCGATCCCGGCCGTCAGCAGCATGCCGAAGCCCAGGCCGAGCACGATGGCCGCCCACCGCTGCCCGCGAATCGTCTCAACCAGGGAGTCCGACGCATCGACGCCGACCACCATGAGGACGAAGAGGAACAGCATCATCACCGCGCCGGTGTACACGATGATCTGAACCATGCCCAGGAACGGGGCGGCGTTGGCGATGTAGAGCACCGCGAGGCTGATCATGGTCAGCGCCAACCACAGTGCGCTGTGAACGGCACGTCGGGAGAGGATGAGCCCGAGGGCTCCGATGACCGACAGCACCGCGCAGACCCAGAAGACCACGGTCTCGCCTGTGCCGAGTTGTTCGATCACGATGACGCCTCCCGAGCGCGTTCGTGCTGCTCCACCGCCGACCCCTCCTGCTCGGGCACGGCGCCCGTGACCTTACCGGCGTAGTAGTCCTTCTCGGTGGTCCCGGGCACCATGTCGTGCGGCGGGGCGATCATTCCAGGCAGGAGAGGTGCAAGGAGTTCGTCCTTGGTGAAGATCAGATCCGCGCGATTGTCATCAGCGAGTTCGTACTCGTTTGTCATCGTCAAAGCGCGCGTCGGGCACGCTTCGATGCACAGCCCGCAGAAGATGCAGCGAAGGTAGTTGATCTGGTAGACGCGGCCGTACCTTTCCCCGGGTGAGAATCGCTCGCCCTCGGTGTTGTCCGCGCCTTCTACGAAGATCGCGTCGGCGGGGCAGGCCCAGGCGCACAACTCGCAGCCGACGCATTTCTCCAGCCCGTCAGGCCAGCGGTTGAGCTGGTGGCGGCCGTGGAACCGCGGCTTGGGCGGGAACCGATCGGCCTGCTCGGGATACTGCTCGGTGACCACCCGTTTGAACATGGTGCGGAAGGTGACCCCGAAGCCGCGCACCGCGGAGGGTAGTTCAGGCATCGTTGCGGTCCTCCTCGTTCGCTACCTCGGCGCCGACGGCGACCCGCCGGTCGACTCTCGAGGTGTAGGTGAACTGCTGCCCGGGTAACGGGGGTACCGGATAACCACCGGCCATCGCATCGAAGGGGCGAGCAGCTTCGCGGGCCGCGGCTCGCTCCGCGGCCTGTTCGCGTCGAGACGAACGCCACGCCAGGACCCAGGAGGCAGCGATGACGGCGACCAGGAGGCCTGCCCCCCACAGCAGGATGTCCTCGGTGGCCACGGAGAACTCGTTGCGCACCACCCGGGCCGTGGCGACGACGACGATCCAGACCAGCGAGACTGGGATGAGGACCTTCCACCCGAAACGCATGAACTGGTCGTAGCGCAGTCGCGGAAGGGTGCCGCGCAGCCAGATGAAGACGAAGATGAACAGCTGCACCTTGACCAGGAACCACAGCAGCGGCCACCAACCGGTGTTGGCGCTCTCCCAGAGGCTGATCGGCCACGGCGCCCGCCAGCCACCGAGGAACAGCGTCGTGGCCAGCGCCGAGACGGTGACCATGTTGATGTACTCGGCAAGGAAGAACAGCGCGAACTTCAACGACGAGTACTCGGTGTGGAATCCACCGACCAGCTCGCCCTCGGCCTCGGGCAGATCGAACGGTGCGCGGTTGGTCTCGCCGACCATCGCGGTCACGTAGATCAGGAAGGACGGCAGCAGGATCACCGCGTACCAGATCGGCTCCTGTGCGGCCACGATGCCCGATGTCGACATCGTTCCGGCGTACAGGAAGACCGCGACGAACGACATCGACATGGCTAGTTCATAGGAGATCATCTGAGCCGAGGAACGCAGGCCGCCCAGCAGCGGATAGGTCGAACCGGAGGACCAACCTGCCAGCACGATGCCGTAGATCCCGATTGATGCGATCGCCAGGACGTAGAGCACAGAAACCGGGAAGTCGGTCAGCTGCAAGGGTGTTTCGACGCCGAACATGCTCACCGTCGGACCGAAGGGGATGACGGCGAAGGCGATGAAGGCCATGGTCGCCGAGATCACCGGAGCCAACCAGTACACCGCACGATGGGCGGTGCGCGGAATGATCTCCTCCTTCAAGGCCAACTTGATGCCATCCATCAGGGACTGCAGCAGGCCGAAGGGGCCCACGCGGTTCGGGCCGATGCGATGCTGCATCCGGGCCACCACCCGACGCTCCCACCAGATGGTGAACAGGGTCAGTCCGACCAGCAGGACGAAGATGCCCACCGCCTTGATGACGACGATCCACCAGGGATCCTGACCGAAGAGCCCGAGCGTGTCGTTCATGCCGATGCCTCCTTCGTCGCCGTGGCACGCTCGACGGCGATGATGTCACCGGGGCGTGCTCCTAGGTCGCGCAGAATCGAGCACCCCTCGGAATCCATGGGCAGCCACACGGTGTCATGCACCACCTCGCCGACTTCGAGGGGAACCTCGACCGAGCCACGCGGCCCGATGACGCGCACGGCATCGGCTCCGCTGAGACCCAGCGAGGCGGCAGTTGCGGGGCTCATCACGGCGACGGTCGGCCGGGCAGTCGCAGCGAGGTGCGGCTCACCCTCCTGCAGAGCGCCGTTGTCCAGAAGCAAGCGCCAGGAGGCAAGTCGCAGTCCACTTGCAGCGGGTGATTCGGGCAGGGTGTCGGGGGTCTTGCTCCGCTCACCGGCAACGGGACGCAGCATCGCGAGTTCTGCTCGAAGTTCGCCGACCTCACCGGAGCCGAAGGTGGCGTCCATGGCATCGGCGATCATCGCCAGGACCCGGGCATCGGTCACGCTCTGGGCACCGCGGATGGCCGGACCGAAGGGGCGCCGGCGACCCTCCCAGTCGGTGAACGTTCCGGGCTTCTCTGCCACGACAGCCACGGGGAAGACGACATCGGCCCGCTCGGTCACCGCCGTGTGGTGAGTCGACAGGGAGACCACGAAAGCCGAACCCTCGCAGGCTGCCATCAGGCGCTCACCGGCCGGATCGTCGTCGGGATCCACTCCCGCGACGACCAGAGCGGTCTGCGGTGCTGGCTCCTCATCCCCAGCCACCGGTGGCGCACCCGCTGCGCTGATGGCTGCGGTGTCACGGCGGCCGGGGTACCGAGGCAGATCATCTGCGGAGATACCCCAGACACCGGCTACCTCCGCGCGCGCCTGGGGATCGGTGAGCACCCTTCCACCGGGGAGGAGACCGGACATGGCCCCGGCTTCGAGAGCTCCGCGCTCACCAGCCCGCCGTGGCACCCAACCGATCGCCGCACCGGTGGTGTGCGCCAACGCAGCGGCCGCAGACAGCGCACCGGGAACTCCGGCCAACCGCTCACCGACGAGCAGCACCGCCCCCGGCTGACGCAGGGCCGCTGCTACACCGTGATCGTCGCCGCCATCGATAACCGCTCGCAGGAGGTGGGCCTCCTGGCCGGGCTGGCAGGGCACCCACTGGCCGGACATCTTCTCCAGACCACGGGTACGAACCGACGATATGCCGAGCACCGACGTGCCCGCAGATCGCGCGGCTCGACGCAGACGCAGGAAGATGATGGGCGATTCGTCCTCGGGTTCGAGCCCGACGAGCACGACGGATGGCGCTGCATCCAGATCGGCGTAGGTCGGGCCGAGCGGACGCCCCGCCACGACGGAGGCGAGGAACGCGGCCTCCTCGTCGCTGCTGATGCGGGCGCGGAAGTCGATGTCGTCGGTGTGCAGCACAGATCGCGCGAACTTCGCGTAGGCGTAGGCGTCCTCATCCGTGAGCCGACCGCCCGTGAGCACCCCGACCCTGCCATCGGCAGCGGCCAACCCTCGGGCCGCAGCGTCGATCGCCTCCGGCCACGATGCCGGTCGCAACTGACCGTCCTCCCGGATCAGTGGTGACTCGATCCGACCTTCGTGCAGGTATCGGAAGGCGAAGCGCCCCTTGTCGCAGTTCCATTCCTCGTTGACCTCGGGGTCATCCCAGGCCAGTCGACGGGTGACCTCACCGCGTCGGACATCGGTGCGCAGGGAGCAGCCGGAGGCGCAGTGCTCACACGTCGTCGGGGTCGACACGAGGTCGAAGGGTCGTGAGCGGAAGCGGTAGAGCGAGGAGGTCAGGGCGCCGACCGGGCAGATCTGGATCGTGTTCCCCGAGAAGTAGGAGTCGAAGGGCGCATCCTCGGCGACACCGACCTGCTGGTGGGCTCCACGTTCGAGGAGTTCCAACATCGGATCACCGGCGATCTGATCAGCGAAGCGCGTGCAGCGCGCGCAGGACACGCAACGCTCTCGATCCAGCAGGATCTGGGCGCTGACGTTGATCGGCTTGGGGAAGGTGCGCTTCTCACCCTCGAACCTCGACTCACCGCGCCCGGCGGTCATCGCCTGGTTCTGCAGCGGACACTCCCCGCCCTTGTCGCAGATCGGGCAGTCCAGTGGATGGTTCAGCAGGAGGAACTCCATCACCCCCTCCTGCGCCTTGTCGGCGACCTCGGAGGTGCGCTGGGTGCGCACGACCATGCCGTCGGTCACCGCGATGGCGCAGGCCGGCTGCGGCTTGGGCATCCCCTCGATCTCGATGAGGCACATGCGGCAGGCGGCCACCGGATCGAGGAGCGGGTGATCGCAGAAGCGGGGGATCTCGATCCCCATCTGTTCGGCGACCCGGATGACCAGCGAACCCTTGGGCACGCGCACCGCGATGTCATCGACGGTGACGGTCACGAGATCGACCGCGTCGAGCGACTGACCGGCTCCGCCAGTGGACTGGGGCGCGATGGTCATCGGACCGGCACCTCATCTCGGGCAGCCAGGCCCATCATGTCCGAACCGAAGACATAGGAGCGCTCCGGTACGAACGTCTCATCCACCGGGGTGGTCGTGGCCGTGAGGAACTCGTCGCGGAACAACTTCACCGCGGCGGGGAATGGCGTCGCCGCTGCATCGCCGAGTGCGCAGAAGGAACGCCCCATGATCTGCGAGCACAGCTCGTTCAACAGGTCGAGGTCCGGGTCGGAGCCCCGGCCCTCCTCGAAGCGTTGCAGGACACCGGTTATCCAGTAGGTGCCCTCACGACAGGGTGTGCACTTACCGCAGGACTCATGCTTGTAGAACTCCAGCCAGCGGGTCACGGCTTTGACCACGCTCACCGTCTGGTCGAACACCATCGGAGTCCCGGTGCCGAGCATCGTGCCGATCTCGGTCATCGCCTCATAGGTCAACGGCACATCCAGATGCTCAGCGGTGAGCATGGGCACTGACGATCCACCGGGCACCCAGAACTTCACCTCGGATCCCTCGCGCATCCCACCGGCGTAGTCGAGCAGTTCGCGCATCGTGATACCGAGCGGA
Source organism: Actinomycetes bacterium (assembly GCA_965657825.1). Lineage (GTDB taxonomy): Bacteria > Actinomycetota > Actinomycetes > S36-B12 > S36-B12 > M55B157. The sequence goes on from CBFHQG010000057.1 coordinate 10,684, forward strand.
GCCTCGTAGATTCCGGGCCGGCGGACATGACCCGACACGGCGAACACCTTGAAGCCCGGGGACTTCTCGGTGCCGAACTGACGGAACCAGTCGACCCCGTTGTTGATGATCCAGGGGACGTTGGTGATCGTCTCGACGTTGTTGACCACGGTCGGTGCGGCGTACAGGCCCGCCACCGCAGGGAACGGTGGCTTCAGCCGGGGCTGGCCCCGAAGCCCCTCGAGGGAGTCCAGCAGCGCTGTCTCCTCACCGCAGATGTACGCGCCCGCCCCGGAGTGCACGGTGATGCGCAGGTCGAACCCGCTGCCCAGGATGTTGGTCCCGACCAGTCCGGCAGCCTCCGCCTCCGTCACAGCGTTCGCGACCCGGCGGATGGCTTCGGGCACCTCCCCGCGAATGTAGATGAACGCGTGATGGGCCCGGATCGCATAGGAGGCGATGATGACGCCCTCGACCAGCGCGTGCGGATTGGCCATCATGATCGGCACGTCCTTGCACGCACCCGGCTCGGACTCATCGGCGTTGACCACCAGATAGTGCGGCTTGCCGTCGCCCTGGGGAACGAAGCTCCACTTCAACCCGGTGGGGAAGCCGGCCCCACCGCGCCCGCGCAGCCCGGAGTCCTTGACCGTGCCGATGATGGAGTCGGGATCCTCGGCCAGCGCCTTGGGTAGAGCGGTGTAGCCACCGGTGCGCCGATAGCCATCGAGGGTGAACAGATCCGGGACATCCCAGTGCTCGGTGATGACCGGGGTGAGCGGAGTGGTCATGACGAGGACTCCTGTGTCGGTGGTGTGGGGGCGGACATCCCGCGCTGTCGAGCCTCGTTGAGCCCGGCGAGCATCAGGGCATCGACGGGTGTGCCTTCACCTGCGAGGCCGTCGTCGGGGAACGCCAGAGTGTGCTCCGTCGCAGCGAAGTCCCTGATCATCGGCCCGCGGGTGGAAGCAACCGGCTCACCGGCGGCGAGCCGATCGATGACCTCGACCGCACTGACCGGGGTCTGATCGTCCATGAATTCCCAGTCGACGGTCATCACCGGTGCATGGGTGCAGGCGGCCTGGCATTCAATGCGCTCGAGGTGGAAGCGCCCATCCGGGGTCGTTTCGTTGTGCCTGATCCCCAGACGCCTGCTCAGTGCGTCATAGACCGCGTCGCCACCGAGAACCGCGCACAGGGTGTTGGTACAGACACCGATGTGGTGTTCGCCGACCTTGCGACGCTTGTACATCGTGTAGAAGGTCGAGACCGCGGATACCTCGGCGGTGGTAAGCCCGAGTCGGTCGGCGATCACGCCGATCGCCTCGATGGTGATCTCATCCTGCTCGGACTGCATGAGGTGCAGCAAAGGCATGACGGCGGATCGCGAATGCGGGTAGCGCGCGATGATCCGATCCATCTCGACTGCTGTCTTCTCGGACACCTCGAAGCCGCTCATCGATCCACTCCCCCCATCACCGGGTCGATGCTGGCCACGGCTGCGACCACATCGGAGACCATCGAGCCGTCGCACATCACCGACGTCGCCTGCAGATTGGTGAAGGAGGGGTCGCGGTAGTGGACTCGGTAGGGCCTGGTGCCGCCGTCGCTGACGATGTGCACGCCGAGCTCACCGCGCGGGGATTCCACGGCTGAGTAAACCTGTCCGGCCGGGACACGGAATCCTTCCGTGACGAGCTTGAAGTGGTGGATCAACGCCTCCATCGACTCGGCCATGATGTGCCGGATGTGCTCCGGAGAGTTGCCCTGGCCGTCCGAGCCGATCGACAGGCGTGCCGGCCAGGCGATCTTCGGGTCGTCGATCATGACCGGGCCGGGATTGCCCTCCAGCCTGTCGAGAGCCTGCTCGATGATCTTGATGGACTCCTGCATCTCATCGAGGCGGATCAGGAATCGGCCGTAGCAGTCGGCCGTCTCACGCGTGACCACATCGAAGTCGTAGGTCTCGTACCCGCAGTAGGGCTGGGATTTGCGCAGGTCATGCGGGAGGCCGGTCGAGCGCAGGACAGGTCCGGTGATGCCCAACGCCATGCAGCCGGCGAGATCCAGGTACCCGACATTGACTGTGCGACCCATCCAGATCGCGTTGTCCACCAGGAGCGCAGCCGTGTCGGCCAATCGACTGCGCAGCAGCGGGAGTGTCTCCCTGATACGACGCACCTGGTCATCGGTGATGTCCTGCGCCACACCGCCGGGGCGGACGTAGGCGCTGTTCATGCGCAGGCCGGTGACCATCTCGAAGATGTCGAGGATCAACTCGCGCTCACGGAATCCGAACGTCATCGCCGTCAGGGCACCGAGTTCCATTCCGCCGGTGGCGAGAGCGACAAGGTGGGAGGAGATGCGGTTCAGTTCCATCATCAACACGCGGATGACACTCGCCCGCTCGGGGATCTCGTCGGTGACCCCGAGCAGTTTCTCTACCCCGAGGCAGTAGGCGGTCTCGTTGAAGAACGGTGCCAGGTAGTCCATCCGGGTGACGAATGTGACGCCCTGAACCCAGGTGCGGAACTCCAGATTCTTCTCGATACCGGTGTGCAGGTATCCGATGCCGCAGCGGGCTTCGATCACGCTCTCGCCCTCGAGTTCGAGGATCAGTCGGAGCACGCCGTGGGTCGAGGGGTGCTGCGGCCCCATGTTGACGACGATGCGCTCCTTCTCGCCCTCCGGTGCGCCAGCGATGGTGTCCCAGTCGCCACCGGTGACGGTGTAGACCGTGCCGATGCCGTCGTCGTCTGAAGAGCCTGCGTACGGATCGGTGGGCCCGGTATTGGCGTCCACGTCCTCCGCCGTGCTGGAGAAGATGATGTTCTCGGTGGTCATCAGGAGTACTCCCTGCGCAGGTCGGGGGGCGGAATCTCCGCGCCCTTGTACTCAACGGGAATCCCCCCGAGGGGATAGTCCTTGCGTTGCGGATGCCCCGGCCAGTCGTCGGGCATCAGGATGCGGGTCAGGTGCGGGTGATCGTCGAAGATGATCCCGAAAAAGTCGTAGGTCTCCCGCTCGTGCCAGTCACTGGTGGGATACACCGAGACCAGCGACGGGATGTGCGCATCACCATCCGGACAGGCCACCTCGAGCCGGACCCGCCGATTGTGGGTGATCGACTGCAGGTGGTACACCGCGTGCAACTCCCGACCGGCCTCGTGCGGGAAATGCACTCCGCTGACCCCCATGCACATCTCGAAGCGCAGGGCTGGCTCATCGCGCATCACCTGCGCAACC
>CBFHQG010000058.1:0-13739 GCA_965657825.1 Actinomycetes bacterium
CTGCTGACCGGTCCGCTTGCGGCTTTGGCCGCGTTCCTCCTGGTTGCGATCGTTTTCGCCCTCCCGGTCTTCGCCCTGTGGTTGACGATGCCGGAGGTGGGCCCGGAGTGGGACACCTGGCAGGAGGTTGCTCGGATCGCCGGACTTGCCTGGATGGCCGGCCAGGGCTTCCCGGTCACGGTGTCGGGGCTGCTCGTCACGCTCCTGCCCTGGGGATTGCTGGCGATCACCGTCGGCCTGCTCCTACTGTCCGGTCGGTGGGCCGCCCGCACTGCTGCGGTGACGACGCTCTCGGACACCATGATCGTCACCCTGTCCGGCACGGTCGTCTACGCCGGCCTCGCACTCGCCGTCACCACCTGGGTGGGCGAGCCCGGGACGGGACCCGGACGAGTCCTGCTCACCTCCTTCGCAGTGGGGATTGCCGCATTCGGGACCGGCGTCGCCCAGGGCGCAGGCCTACTCGGCGCTCTGCGCGCGGCTGTTCCCGCTGCGGTGCGCCGGATCCTCTCCGCAGCCGCCGTCGCAGTCGCGGTACTCATTGCAGCAGCGGCCATCGCGGTCGGTGCCTCCCTAGTCGCTCACGCTGAGCAATCCCATCGACTTCTCATCGCCCTGGCACCCGATGCCGCGGGGTTCGCCGCGCTGGTCCTCCTCAGCCTGGGATACCTGCCGATCCTCGTGGTGTGGGGGATGTCCTACCTGATGGGAACCGGTTTCGTGGTGTCCGCAGGTGTCGTGGTCAGCCCTTTCTCAACCCCCGGTGAGGCCCCGCTGCCAGTGTTCCCCCTTCTGGGAGCCCTCCCGCAGAGTGCCCCACCCGGGGCGCAGGCTCTGCCCATCGTCGGATTGATCGCCGGCATGCTCGCAGCAGGAGTGCTCAAGCGACGTGGAGGGCGTGGTTGGGCGCTGCTCGCCGAGTCCGCGGCGATGGTCGCCATCGCCAGCGGCCTGCTGTGGGGACTCCTCGCCGCGGCCTCGGGCTCCCTCGGTGAGGAGCGGCTGGCCGGGATCGGGCCGATCATCGGCCCCACCATCGGCGTGGCAGCACTGCTATGGGGGGTCGGATCACTCATCATCGTGATTCCGGCCCTCGCCTCGATGGGGCCGGAGCTGCAACACCCGGACAACGAGAACCGGGGCACGGAAAACCTCGCGAGCGGGGCGGATAAGCCTCGGAAGGGAACCGACCATGGCCAGTAGCACGCCGGTGCGTCGAACCGCACCGCCACGTGCTCCGTCGCGTGCGACCCCTGCGAGGGCGACACCTCCTGGCGCGTCGACTGATCGAACGCCCCTGAATGTCGTGCCCGCATCTGTTCCGCGCCGGCTCCTCGGTGGTGTGCTGGACTCCATTCTCATCCTGGTGATCGTCGGCCTGATCTGGTCGCGCGTGGCACCGAGCAGTGTGCCCGTTCAGGTCCGCATCGATGCAGAAACCGGCGAGCGAATCGTGCTGGGTGAGCAATTGTGGAGTCCAGACTGGCTCGGTCTGCTCAGTTTCACCGTCGCGGCGGTGTACCTCATCACGTTCATCGCCCTGGCCGGCCGCACACCGGGGGGTTGGGCGGTGGGGATCCGCTGCATCCGCGCCGACACAGGGGGTAGGCCAGGGTGGTCGGTGTCGACCCGTCGGTGGTTCGTGCTCCTGGCGATCCCGGCAAGCCTCGGCCTGCTGCCGGTCATCGGGCCCTGGGCGTGGCTGCTCACCTTCGCGATCGCACTATCGCCCCTGCTCGACCGGAGCGGTCGCATGCAGGGGATCCAGGATCGAGTCGCCGGTGATCTGGTGATAGTCGACCGCTGAGCGCACCCGCGTAGGCTGTGCGCCCGTGACCGCTCGAATCCTCGTACTCGCTTCGGGTTCGGGCACCCTGCTGCAGTCCCTGATCGATTCGGGCAGTGGCTCCTTCACCATCGTCGAGGTCATCGCGGATCGTGATGATGCCCATGCGTTGGTGCGGGCTTCCGCTGCCGGGATCCCTGCGAGGGTGGTCTCGCCGCGAGATCACCCGGATCGCGACGCGTGGAACGCCGCCCTCGACGAGGCGATGCGTGAGGTCGCACCGGACTGGATCGTCTGCGCTGGTTTCATGCGGATCCTTGGCCGGGCGGTCCTGGAGTCCTTCTCCGGACGCATCATCAATTCCCATCCGGCGCTCCTGCCGGCCTTCGCGGGAGCACACGGAGTGCGGGATGCCTTGCAGTACGGCGTCCGCGTCACCGGATGCACCATCCACCTGGTCGACGCCGGTGTCGACACTGGTCCGATCCTCGCCCAGGAAGCCGTCGAGGTGCTCCCCGAGGATGATGAGGATGCGCTGCACGAGCGCATCAAGGTGGTCGAGCGTCATCTGCTGCTCGACATCGTGGAGAACCTGAGTCGGTTCGGCTGCACTGTCTCTGGAAGGAAGGTGACGATCCCGTGACTGATTCACGACGGCCGATCCGCAGGGCACTGGTCTCGGTGTACGACAAGACCGATCTGCTCGACCTGGCGCGGTCACTGCACGCCGCAGGTGTGGAGATCGTCTCCACGGGATCGACCGCATCACGGATCCGCGACGCGGGTGTGCCGGTCACTCCCGTATCGGAGGTCACCGGATTCCCCGAGTGCCTCGACGGTCGGGTGAAGACCCTGCATCCGCATGTGCATGCCGGACTGCTCGCCGATCTTCGCCGCGCCGACCACGTCGATCAACTGGAAGAACTCGGCATCGCGGCATTCGACCTCGTGGTGGTCAACCTCTACCCGTTCACCGAAACTGTGGCCTCCGGGGCCAGCGAGGACGAGTGCGTCGAGCAGATCGACATCGGCGGCCCAGCCATGGTGCGGGCCTCAGCGAAGAACCATGCGAGCGTGGCGGTGGTCGTGTCACCTCAGCGCTACCCGGATGTCATGCGTGCTCTCGAAGAGGGCGGATTCTCTCTCGAGCAGCGCCGCGAACTCGCCGCACAGGCCTTCGCGCACACGGCGGCATATGACACAGCCGTCGCGACGTGGATGCTGCGGGATGATCCGCAACCGACCTGGCGTGGTGGCAGCTTCGCCCTCATCGAGGGCCTGAGGTACGGCGAGAACCCGCACCAGACTGCGGCGGTGTACACCCAGCAGGGAGCGCCGGCGGGCCTGGCTCAAGCTCAGCAGCTGCAGGGCAAAGAGATGTCGTACAACAACTACGTCGATGCCGACGCGGCCCTGCGTGCGGCTGCGGATCACCCGGGGCCGGCCGTTGCGATCATCAAGCACGCCAACCCCTGTGGCATCGCGGTGGGTGCGGATATCGCGGACGCATACGCGAAAGCTTTCGCCACCGACCCGATCTCAGCCTTCGGGGGAGTCGTCGCCGCCACCGAGGAGGTCAGCGAAGCGATGGCGCGTGCGATGGCCGACGTGTTCACCGAGGTCGTGATCGCCCCGTCGTATGCACCGGGGGCGCTCTCCCTTCTCGCCGGGAAGAAGAACCTGCGCGTCCTCGTCGTCGAACAAGGACCGCGACCGAGTGTGGAGTGGCGCCCCATCAGCGGGGGTGTGCTCGTTCAGGCTTTCGATGCGATCGACGCCCCCGGCGATGATCCATCGACCTGGACCCTCGCCTGCGGTACCCCGGCCGATGAGGCGACCCTCGCGGATCTGGTGTTCGCCTGGCGGGCGGTCCGATCGGTGAAGTCCAATGCGATCCTCCTGGCGAAGGATCAGGCGGCCGTGGGTGTCGGTATGGGTCAGGTCAACCGAGTCGACTCGGCCAGGCTGGCCGTCGCTCGCGCGGGCGAGGATCGGGCGCGCGGCAGCGTGGCAGCCTCTGATGCGTTCTTCCCCTTTCCCGATGGGCTCGAGGTGCTCCTCGAAGCCGGTGTGCGTGCCGTGGTGCAGCCCGGGGGATCAGTTCGCGATGCGGAGGTCATCGCCGCAGCGGAGGCAGCCGGAGTCACGTTGTACCTGACCGGGACGCGCCATTTCTTCCACTAGGGGCACTGCCCGTTCGGGACGGGTGATTCTCCTCATCGCCGGGACGACCACCCTTCTTGCGTCGGTGGGAATGAATCTGCAGATCCGGGCCAATAGTCAGCTGGCGATGGAAGGTGTCCCTCCGACGCGGATCGCCCTAGTGAACATGGGTATCCAGATCAGTCTTGTCGTCATCGCGGCTCTCCTCTCGAGACGAATCCGCACTGGTGCTGTCCATCTCGTGACCGCAATTCGTCAGAGACGAGTGCGAGCCTGGTGGTTCGTCGGTGGCATTGTCGGGGCTTCCGTGATCACCTCGATGGGAGTGGCGGGGCCCCTGGTAGGCGTCGCGGTGTTCTCAATCGCCATCGTGGCGGGACAGACGACGAGCTCGCTGGCTGTAGATCGATGGGGGTTGGGCCCGGGCGGTCGCCGTCTGCTGAGCAGTTCCCGGGTCCTCGCCGCGCTCATCGCGATCGGCGCCGTGATCCTCTCGGTCAGTGATCGCATCGTCGGCGGCACAGCGGGTGATCTTGCGTGGGGTGCAGTGCTGATCGCCGTGATCGCGGGATTGGGAATCTCCTTTCAGTCGGCCGGGAACGGTCAGCTCGCCCGCGTGAGCGGCCAACCAGCAATTGGCGCTGGAGTGAATTTCGCCGTAGGCGTGACGGCCTTGGTCATCATCGGTCCCTTCATCCCTGCGACCGGAGACGTCACGCAGGTCAGCGGGGTTGGGATCCCGTGGTTGTATTTCGGCGCTGTCTTCGGATTGCTCGTAGTCCTCAATGCTGCCTGGGCGGTCAAGTCTTTGGGGATCTTGGTCTTGACTGTGATCGGTGTGCTCGGGCAGATGGCCGGAGCACTTGCGGTGGACATCGTGTTCCCGACTGACGGGGTCACCGTCACACCGGCCTTGCTCGCAGGGCTGGTCCTTGCCGTGGTCGCCGTCGTCGTCGGCACGTCGTCTCAATGGCGGCGTCGAGCGCTGAGTGCCCCGAATGAGGAATGAGGCCGTTTTCGCCTTCGGTGCGTCCTTCGCTGTCGGTGCACTGACAGCGGGCCAGAGCAGGATCAATGGTGAACTAGCAATCGAGACCGGAAATGGGCTCCAGGCTGCAACGTTCAGCATGGCTGTGTCATTCCTGATTGCCAGCGTCATCATCCTCTTCATTCCATCATTACGTCGAGCGTTGCTCGGTGTCTTCGTCTCCGTGCGGAAACGCCGACTCGAGTGGTGGAAACTGATGGGTGGTGTGTTCGCTGCGCTTTTTCTCGCCACACAGTCGCTGGTAGTTCCTGTTCTGGGAGTTGCAGTCTTCACCGTCGCATTGGTGGCAGGGCAGTTGTCCAACAGCGTCGTAGTCGATCGTCTGGGTTGGGGTCCGGCTGGGGTGCAGCCCATCACCGGTGCACGGATCGTTGCGGCCTTCCTTGCTGTTGTAGCCGTCGTCATCGCTGTCTCCGATCGTTGGAATGGACCCGTTGCTCTGGCAGTCGCCCCCCTGATCCTCGCTGTGGTCGCCGGCAGCGGGATGGCCATCCAGCAGGCGATGAACGGTTATGTGGCGAAGTCCTCGCGCGAACCCTTGGCAGCGTCGTGGGTGAACTTCACCGTCGGCTTCGGTGTTCTCGCCATGGTGACCGTGGCGTTATGGGTTCTCAGTGATGTCGATCCCGGGCCTCTGCCCTGGGATCGGCCCTACCTGCTCCTGGGTGGAATCGTCGGGGTGCTCTACATCGCGACGGCAGCCTGGGTAGTGCAGGTGGTGGGCATCTTGTCCTTCGCCCTGTTGACGATTCTGGGTCAGTTGGTCGGAGCGGCAGCACTCGACCTCACCGTGCCGACAGACGATGCTGGGCTTCGTCTACAGGTACTCGCGGGAGTTCTCGTGGCAGCGGCAGCGGTAGTGGCAGCGAATGTGCCGGCGTGGGCCGAGGCGATGCGTCGTCGTCAGAAGATGGCTAGATAGGTTGGCAGGTATGAGTGCGACGATCCTGGACGGGAAGGCGACCGCAGCTGCGGTCAAAGCGGATCTCGCCGATCGCGTCGCCCGATTGGCGCAGGCCGATGTCGTCCCCGGCCTGGCCACCGTGCTCGTCGGCGACGATCCGGGGAGCCACTCCTACGTTGCCGGGAAGCATCGCGATTGCGCGGAGGTCGGCATCGCCTCGATCCGAGTCGACATGCCGGTTGACTCGTCCCAGGACCAGGTCGAGCAGGCCGTGCGCGACCTGAATGCTGATCCAGCCGTGACCGGATACATCGTGCAGTTGCCACTACCGAGGGGTTTGGACGCTAATCGAGTGCTGGAGCTGATGGATCCGGCAAAGGACGCTGATGGGTTGCATCCCACCAATCTCGGCCGCCTCGTCCTCGGTGTCCAGGCCCCGCTGCCGTGCACGCCCCATGGGATCGTGACCCTCCTGCGTGCCTACGACGTGCCCCTCGACGGCGCGGAGGTCGTCGTGGTGGGGCGGGGAGTGACCGTCGGTCGACCGCTCGGGCTCCTGCTCACCCGACGAACGGAGAACGCCACCGTCACCCTGTGCCACACCGGCACCCGCGATCTCGCCGAGCATTGCCGACGTGCCGACATCATCGTTGCGGCGGCCGGAGTGCCGGCGTTGATCGCACCCGACTGGGTGCGCCCGGGTGCCGCCGTGCTCGATGTCGGAATCACCCGTACCGAGGCCGGCCTCGTCGGAGACGTCGACCCGGCGGTGTCACAGGTTGCGGGCTACCTTGCCCCGATGCCCGGTGGTGTGGGGCCGATGACCAGGGCGATGCTGCTGGCGAACGTCGTCGCCTCGGCTGAGCGAGGTCTACCCGCGGCGTAGGCTGCCCATCGTGGCTGCGATGACACCGGGTGAGGAACCTGACGACTCACCTCTCGCACCGGTCATGCCGCTGCGTCCGCGGCGCCGACGCGACATTCTCTCCCAGTGGCCGATCACGGTCGTGCTGCTCATCGTGGTCGTGGCTGTCGCATTCGTTGCCCTCGACGAGTTCCGCATCGGTTCGCTGCTGCTCGCCGTCGGTGTGCTCGTCGCCTTCGTGCTCCGCCTGATCCTCCCACCGGCGCGTGCCGGTCTCCTCGTGGTGCGCAGCCGCCCGATGGACCTCGTCGTTCTCGGACTCCTCGGGTCAGCCCTGCTCGTTTTCGCCCTGTGGGTGCCCCCGCCGTCGTAGCGCACGTCGCACTGGATAACCTCGTCCCGTCGAGATATCTCGACGTCAAGACATCCGGGGTGCCCCGGTCCGGGCATTCCCACTGGCACTCGAGCCCTGTGAGAGGTGGATCGCGTATGTCGCCAGCCCCCGTCACCGTCGCTGTCACCGGTGCTGCCGGCCAGATCGGGTACGCCCTGCTGTTCCGGATCGCCTCGGGTGCGGTCTTCGGACCCGACACCCCCGTACGCCTTCGACTGCTGGAGATCACCCCGGCACTCGGTGCGGCCGAGGGGACGGCGATGGAACTCGACGACTGCGCTTTCCCATTGCTGCACGGGATCGACATCAGTGATGATCCCGCGGTCGCCTTCGATGGTGTCAACGTCGCCTTCCTCGTCGGTGCCCGACCGCGCGGCCCCGGTATGGAGCGACGCGATCTGCTCGAGGCCAACGGGGGCATCTTCAAGCCGCAGGGGGAGGCGCTCAACGCGGGAGCCGCCGATGACGTGCGCATCCTCGTCGTCGGTAATCCGGCCAACACGAATGCCCTGATCGCCTCCGCGCACGCTCCTGACATCCCGGCCGAGAGGTTCACCGCGATGATGCGTCTGGACCACAACCGGGCGCTGACCCAGGTGGCCCAGAAGTCTGGCTCCCCGGTCTCGCAGGTCACCCGGATGACCGTCTGGGGCAACCACTCCGCCTCCCAGTTCCCCGATCTCACCAATGCCCTCGTCGACGGTCGCCCTGCCCCGGAGGTCATCGATGACCCGGCGTGGGTAACCGACACGTTCATCCCGACCGTAGCCAAGCGCGGTGCGGCCATCATCGAGGCGCGGGGTGCCTCGTCGGCTGCATCGGCAGCGAACGCGGCGATCGACCATGTCCACGACTGGGTGCTGGGGACACCGGCACAGGACTGGGTCTCGGTGGGTCTGGTCTCCGATGGCAGCTACGGGATCCCCGAGGGGATCATCGCCGGCGTCCCGTGCGTGAGTGAGGGCGGCCAGTGGAAGCGCGTCGAGGGTCTGGAGATCAGCGCTGACTCCCGGGCTCGCATCGATACCTCGATCAATGAGCTGATCGAAGAGCGCGACGCCGTCGCCGCCCTCGGCCTCCTCTGATAGCAACGGGAACAGATCCTCCGCACACCGCAGATAACCGATACGACACATCACAGCAAAGGACAGCACCGTGGCGAAGATCAAGGTCGTGAACCCCGTCGTCGAACTCGATGGCGATGAGATGACCCGCATCATCTGGCAGTTCATCAAAGACCAGTTGATCCTGCCCTACCTCGACATCGACCTGAAGTATTACGACCTCGGCATCGAGTACCGCGATGCGACCGACGATCAGGTCACCATCGATGCGGCCCATGCGATCCAGGAATACGGCGTGGGCGTCAAGTGCGCCACGATCACCCCGGATGAGGCGCGCGTCGAGGAGTTCGGCCTGAAGAAGATGTGGCGTTCGCCCAACGGCACGATCCGCAACATCCTCGGCGGTGTCATCTTCCGTGAGCCGATCATCATCGACAACATTCCCCGCCTCGTTCCCACGTGGACCAAGCCGATCATCGTCGGCCGCCACGCCTTCGGCGACCAGTACCGCGCAACGGACTTCAAGGTGCCCGGCGCGGGAACACTGACGATGACCTTCACGCCAGCAGACGGCTCCGAGCCGATGGAGTTCGACATCTTCGACTTCCCCGCCGGCGGTGTGGCGATGGGGATGTACAACCTCGACGAGTCCATTCGTGATTTCGCCCGGGCCTCATTCCGTTACGGCCTCGCGCGCAACTTCCCCGTGTACATGTCCACGAAGAACACGATCCTCAAGGCGTACGACGGTCGTTTCAAGGATCTGTTCGCGGAGGTATTCGATGCGGAGTTCAAAGCGGAGTTCGAGGCTGCCGGCTTGACCTATGAGCATCGCCTCATCGATGACATGGTCGCCGCAGCCTTGAAGTGGGAGGGCGGCTACGTCTGGGCCTGCAAGAACTACGACGGCGATGTGCAGTCCGACACCGTCGCGCAGGGATTCGGATCCCTGGGCTTGATGACGAGTGTGCTGATGACCCCCGATGGCAGGACGGTCGAGGCGGAGGCCGCACATGGCACCGTCACCCGCCACTACCGTCAGCACCAGCAGGGCAAGCCGACCTCCACAAACCCGGTGGCGTCGATCTTCGCCTGGACACGCGGGTTGGACCATCGCGGCAAGCTCGACGGCACACCCGAGGTCAGTGGCTTCGCCCAGACGCTCGAGCGCGTGTGCATCCAGACCGTGGAGTCCGGGCAGATGACCAAGGACCTGGCGCTGCTCATCGGCCCTGACCAGCCGCACCTGACCACCCAGGAGTTCCTCGCCGCGATCGACTCGAACCTCCAGAAAGCGATGGCCTAGCACTTCTTCGGGCGAATCGATCCCGAAAAGGGCCGACATCACCCGAAGTATCACCCGAAGATCAGGAGTGCCGATGCGGGTCACGACTGCCAATGTCAACGGAATCCGCGCCGCAGCCCGCCGCGGTGGGCTGAACTGGCTGGCGCAAGACGATGCGGATGTGATCTGCCTGCAGGAGGTGCGCGCCACCCCTGATCAGGTGCATGCCGAACTCAAGGGCACCGCGCTCACCGACTGGCATCTGGCGTACGCGGAATCCGCCGACAAGGGCCGCAATGGCGTCGCGGTGCTCACCCGCAACGAGCCGACCGATGTCCGCGTCGGCGTGGGTGAGGAGTACTTCGCCGACTCCGGCCGCTGGATCGAAGTCGACATCGACAGCGGCAGCGGCAGCGATCGACTGACCGTGGTCAGCGCCTATATCCACTCCGGTGAGGTCGGCACGCCGCGCCAGGATGACAAGTACCGGTTCCTCGATGCCGTCGATGCCCGCCTGGCCACGCTGAAGCGCCGGGCCGCGCGCCGCAAGGGCCACGTGCTGGTCGCCGGGGACTTCAACATCGCCCACGCCGAAGTCGATATCAAGAACTGGAAGGGCAATCTGAAGAACGCTGGTTTCCTCCCCGAGGAGCGGGTCTACCTCGATCGGTGGTTCGGTCCTGCGGGTTCGGGGAAGGGACCCTGGGCGGACCTCGGACGCCGACTGGGTGGCCCAGGGCCTGGTCCCTATACCTGGTGGTCATGGCGTGGCAAGGGTTTCGACACCGATGGCGGGTGGCGCATCGACTATGTGATGACAACCCAGGCGCTGGCCGATAGGGCCCGTGAGGCGGTGGTCGGCAAGGCGGCGACATATGCCCAGCGATGGAGCGACCATGCTCCATTGACCGTGGTGTTCGACGACTAGGCTCAAAGGCCTGCCGCTGTGCGCGGTTCGTCGACCTGCCGAGGAGGAACGATGTCCGTCGATGCCCTGCCCGCCGGTGCCCCCACCGGACTATTCATCGGAGGCGCCTGGCTGAGCAGTGCCGCGCATCTCGACGTGATCAACCCGGCCTCCCTGACGTCACTCGCCCAGGTCGGGGATGCAGGCGTCGAGGAGGGGCTGGCCGCGGTGGCCGCGGCGCACGACGCTTTCGGGTCCTGGGCGGCCACCGCCCCGCGGCAGCGCGCGGAGATCCTGCGGCGAGCCTTCGAGATCATGACCGCCGAGGTCGAGGATTGCGCCCGATTGATCGTTCTGGAGAACGGCAAGGCGTGGCGGGATGCGCTGGGCGAGGCGAGCTACGCTGCGGAGTTCTTCCGGTGGTTCGCTGAGGAAGCCGTGCGCGTCGAGGGTGGTTTTCGACCCTCACCGGCCGGTGACAAGACGATCATCACCACCTATCAGCCGATGGGCGTGGCCTACATGATCACGCCGTGGAACTTCCCCGCCGCCATGGCGACCCGCAAGCTCGCCCCAGCCCTGGCCGCGGGGTGCACCGCGGTGCTGAAGCCGGCAGCCGAGACCCCGCTGACCGCCCTGTGGGTGGCCGGTGTCCTGCAGCGAGCCGGGGTGCCCGATGGCGTGGTCAACGTGGTCACCACCTCGCAGTCGGGGGCGGTGTCCTCAGCGATCCTCGCCGATGATCGGGTAGCGACCCTGTCCTTCACCGGCAGCACCTATGTCGGCAAGATCCTGCTCGAGCAGACCGCGAGGCGCGTGCTGCCCTCCTCGATGGAACTCGGCGGCAATGCCCCCTTCCTGGTGCTCGAGGGAGCCGATGTGGAAAAGGCTGTCGAGGGAGCGATGATCGCGAAGATGCGCAACGGAGGAGCCGCCTGCACCGCTGCCAACCGCTTCTACGTCCATGAGTCCCTCGTCGACGCATTCGCCACCGAGTTCACCGCCGCACTCCGCGGGTTGCGCATCGGTCCGGGTATCGACCGGGACAACGACCTCGGTGCCATGGTGAGCCTGGTCGAACGAGACAAGATCGTGGCGCTGATTGATGCGGCTCGCGACGAAGGAGCCCAGCCACAGGAGGTCTCACCCGCACCAGGCGCCGGGGCCTTCATCGCCCCCCATGTCGTACGCGACGTCCAGCATGGATCGACGTTGACCCGCAACGAGGTCTTCGGACCGGTCGTGCCGATCATCACCATCACCAGTGATGACGAAGCGATCGCAATGGCCAATGACACCGAGTACGGACTCATCTCCTACGTCTATGCCGGCGACAAGGGGCGGGGGATCTCCGTCGCCCGCCGTCTGGAGTCGGGGATGGTCGCGATCGACCGGGGTCTGGCGTCGGACCCGGCGGCCCCGTTCGGGGGTATGAAGGAGTCCGGTCTCGGCCGCGAGGGTGGCTTCGCCGGGATCCATGAGTTCCTCGAAACGCAGTACCTCGCTGTCGACCTGTGACCGAGCCGTATCCTGCTGGGTGTGTCCGACATCCTGGTGAACGCCGGGCTCGTCCTGGTCTTCATCCTCATCGGCGGGTTCTTCGCCGCGGCTGAGATCGCTCTCGTCTCCCTCCGGGACAGCCAGATCGATCGGTTGTCGCAAACCGGGAGGCGCGGACGGATACTGGCGGGGTTGGCCAGAGAGCCCAACCGGTTCCTGGCAGCGGTCCAGGTCGGGGTCACCCTCGCCGGCTTCGTCTCCGCGGGCTTCGGTGCCTCGCAGATCGCCCCCTCGATCGCTCCGCTCTTCATCAGCTGGGGCCTGTCGGAGGCATTTGCCGGAGTCCTGGCGTTCATTCTCATCACGGTGGTGATCGCCTACTTCTCCCTCGTCGTGGGCGAGTTGGTCCCCAAGCGCCTCGCGCTTCAACGGGCTGAGTCGACCGCGCTCGCCGTCGCGGCTCCGGTCGAGCTGCTCGCGCGCCTTGCGCGGCCGTTCATCTGGTTGCTGTCGGTGTCGACGAATGGGTTGGTCCGTCTCCTCGGTGGTGATCCCCGGACCGGTCGTGAGCACATCACCGGTGAGGAACTGCGAGACATGGTCGCCGCACACGAGGATCTCTCGGCTGAGGAGCGAGCATTGATCGACGACGTGTTCGACGCGGGTGATCGGGAACTGCGCGAGGTCATGCTGCCCCGTACCGAGGTCGAATTCCTCGAGGCATCGCTGTCGGTGCGTCAGGCCACAATGCGAGTCGTTGATGCCCCCCACTCGCGCTACCCGGTCATCCGCGACTCGGCGGATGATGTGATCGGGTTCGTCCATGTGCGTGATCTGCTGACCGTGGATGAAGCCAGACAGGGAGTTCCGGTGGGCAGCCTGGCCCGAAAGGTGCCCTTCTTCCCCGGTTCCAAGGCGGTCATCCCAGCGATGTCGGAGATGAGGCGCCGTGGTCAGCACCTGGCCATCGTGGTCGATGAGTATGGCGGTACTGCGGGCATCGTCACCCTGGAAGACCTCGTCGAGGAGCTCGTCGGCGATATCAGAGACGAGTACGACGCCCCGATGACGGTCTTGGTCTCGGAGGTGGATGGACTGTTGAACCTCGAGGACTTCGCCGAGCGCACCGGCCTTGAACTTCCCGAGGGTCCCTATGAGACCGTCGCCGGATTCGTCATCTCGCGGTTGGGAACGCTGCCCGCCCTGGGATCGGTGGTCGATGTCGAGGGGTGCCAACTTGCGGTGACCGCGATGGATGGCCGTCGCATCGCACGGATCCGAGTGAGCCCGAAGGCGGCGCCATCGGCGGACTCCTCGCCGAGTGGAGCACCACCGCTGACACAATGACGGTCATGTCCTCGACCGGTGAAGCCCGTCCTCGTGTCCTGTCGGGGATCCAACCGACCGCCGACTCCTTCCAGGTGGGCAACTATCTCGGCGCGATCCGCCGGTGGGTGGATCTGCAGGACACCCACGATGCGTTCTACTGCGTCGTCGACCAGCATGCGATCACCGTCGAGCACGACCCTGCGCTTCTGCGCCATCGCACCCTGCTGTCCTTCGCCCAGTTGATCGCTGCTGGGCTCGATCCGCAGCGATCGACGATCTTCGTGCAAAGCCATGTCCCCGAACATGCGCAGTTGGCCTGGGTGCTGGAGTGCCAGACCGGATTCGGCGAAGCCGGCCGCATGACGCAGTTCAAGGACAAGTCCTCGCGCGAAGGCGCTGAACGCTCCACCGTCGGCCTGTTCACCTATCCGATCCTGCAGGCCGCTGACATCCTCATCTACCAGGCCGATGGGGTCCCGGTCGGAGAGGATCAG
>CBFHQG010000059.1:0-13728 GCA_965657825.1 Actinomycetes bacterium
CGGGCGCATCATCAACATCGCCAGCCAGTTGGGCATCAAGGGCGGCCATTCACTGGCCCACTACTGCGCAGCGAAAGCCGGGGTGATCGGGTTCACCAAGTCCCTCGCCCTGGAGGTGGCAGCCGACGGAGTGCTGGTCAATGCCATCTCGCCCGGCCCGATCGACACCCCGATGGTGGCCGGAATCGATGAGGAGTGGAAGGCAGCCAAGCGCAAGGAACTCCCCCTCGGTCGATTCGGTGTCCCCGAGGAGGTCGCGCCGACAGCCGTTCTGCTGGCCAGCGACCCCGGCGGTAATCTCTACGTGGGCGCGAATCTGGGACCCAACAGCGGCGACGTGATGCCCTGACCCGCAGATCGCCGAAACGGGAGGGGACCATGCCAGTCATCGATGCCGAGGACTCTCCGGGAGTCGGCACGGAGTACCAGCGCCTCGCCGATGACGTGCGCGCCTCGATCCTCTCCGGAGCTCTCGCACCCGGGGACCGACTCGTCGAAGCCGATCTCGCCGAGCAGTACAACGTCAGCCGAGGCACCGTCCGCGAGGCCTTCCGGCTCCTGGCCAGCCAGCACCTGGTGGAGACCATGCGAGGTCGATCCGGGGGAACCTTCGTCGCTCTGGTCCCCGAGCGGATCTCGGACTATCTGCGCACCACGATGGGCGTGCTGTTGACCCATGACGGGATCAACCTGTCTGATCTGATCCAGATTCGCCAGCTCATCGAACCCTTCGCCGCCTCCCTGGCCGCCTCGCGCCATGAATCCGGGCCGGTGGCGGCACTGCGTGAATTGCAGGTACCCGCCACCTCGCCGAGGCGCGACGACATGAACTGGGAATGGCACCGGGTGGTCCTGCGGCTCAGCGGCAATCCCCTGCTCCCGGCCCTGGCCACCCCCGTGTACGAGGCCCTCACCACCCGGTTCGATCGCTCCAAGGGTCGACGCGGGCACTTCAATCGGATCGAGAAGGAGCACGCCGAGATCACCGCGCTGATCGAAGATGGTGACGCCCGGGGGGCCGAGGCGGCGATGCGCGAGCACCTGCAGGTCGTCCACCTGACCTATCTCGACCTCGCCGCTGCCACCTGACCGACCTGCGGGCACACGCTTTCCGGGTGATAGCCCTTGCGCGTTAAACATCGGACACTTATTCTAGGACCCTGCTCGCGTGCACCCACGACCGCGACATCGACCTGGGGAGGACCGTGAAACCGCTCGAGGGTGTTCGCATCGTGTCACTTGAGCAGTACGGCGCCGGTCCCTTCGCCACCTTGCATCTCGCCGATCTCGGCGCCGAGGTGATCAAGATCG
Organism: Actinomycetes bacterium; assembly: GCA_965657825.1. Classification (GTDB taxonomy): domain Bacteria; phylum Actinomycetota; class Actinomycetes; order S36-B12; family S36-B12; genus M55B157. The sequence continues at coordinate 1,312 of CBFHQG010000059.1, forward strand.
AGGACCCTTCCGTCAACGGAGACGTGGGCCGGCACGTGCCGCCTTATCAGGCGGGTGACACCTCGCTGTTCTTCGAGACCTTCAATCGCAATAAGAAGAGCATCCTGCTGGACATCACCACCCCCGCAGGACGCGAGGTCTTCGAAGATCTCGTGCGCCATTCCGATGTGGTCTTCTCCAATCTCCGCGGCGACGTGCCCGCGAAGATCAAGATCACCTACGACGATCTCGCGCACCTCAACCCCGCGATCGTGTGCTGCAGCCTGTCCGGTTACGGGATGGAAGGACCGCGCTTCAAAGACCCGGGCTACGACTACATGCTGCAAGCCCTGGGTGGATGGATGTCTCTCACCGGAGAACCCGATGGCGCACCGACCAAGACCGGCCTGTCCCTGGTGGACTTCTCCGGTGGCCTCGTAGCCGCCGGAGCCATCCTCGCCGGAGTGATCGCGGCCCGCCGGGACGGCATCGGGATGGACTGCGATCTCAGTCTCTACGACACCGCCATCGGGATGCTGTCCTATCTGGCCACCTGGCACCTGACCGCCGATCATGAGCCGCAGCGGATGCGCAACAGCGCACACCCCTCCCTCGTGCCCTTCCAGGCGTTCCAGGCCTCCGACGGCTGGTTCGTCGTGGGCTGCGCGAAAGAGAAATTCTGGGTCCGACTGACCGAGGTGATCGAACGCCCGGAATTAGCGACAGATCCCCTGTACGACTCCTTCGCCCACCGGTTCGAGAACTCCGAGCAACTGCTGGCCATCCTCGACGACGTCTTCGCCACTTGCACCGTCACCGAATGGGTAGACCTGCTGCGAGCGGCCAGCGTTCCCTGCGGTGCGGTGCAATCGGTAGCCGAGGCGCTGAGCGATCCACACACCATCGGTCGAGAACTCATCGTCGAGACCTCGACACCCGATCTGGGTGATGTGCGCTCTGTCGCCTCGGCGATGAAGGTCGGCCGGCGCACCGAACCGCACCGTCGGGCACCCCTGCTCGATGAGCACCGCGGCGACGTCCTGCGCGACATCCTCGACTACGACGACACACGCATCGCGAACCTTGTAGACCAGGCAGCATTCGGTTCCACATCATCCAGCGAGAACAACTAACCCCCACACCGGACGGAGAACGGCAATGGACTTCGAACTCAATGAGGAGCAGCGGGACTTCCAGCGGGTGATGCGGGAATTCGTCGACAAGGAGATCAAGCCTGTCGCCAGCGAGATGGAACGCAGTGGCGAGTACCCGACCGAGATCGTCGAGAAACTCAAGGAGATGGGCCTGTTCGGGATGACTATCCCCGAGGAGTACGGCGGCCTCGACCTCGACGCGGTTTCCTTCGCCATCGTTTTCGAGGAGATCGCTCGTGGATGGATGGGCATCGCGGGCACCCTCGGCAGCCACTCCCTGTCGTGCTGGATGATCGCGAAGTTCGGCACCGACGAGCAGAAGGCGAAGTACCTGCCTGCCCTCGCAACCGGCGAGCGGCGCACGGGTGTGGGTCTCACCGAGCCCGATGCCGGCTCGGACCTGCAGGGCATCCGCACGACCGCGATCCGTGATGGTGACCACTACGTCGTCAACGGCCGCAAGACCTGGATCACCAATGCCCGTCACGCCGATCCGCTGCCGGTGATGGTGAAGACCGACCCCAACGCCGATCCACGGCACAAGGGGATGAGCATCCTGCTCATCGAGGCCGACACCCCCGGCTACGAGGTGCTGCGTGACATCGGCAAGCTCGGCTACAAGGGCCCGGAGTCGTGCGAGGTGATCATCGATAATGCACGCGTACCGGTGGAGAACCTCCTCGGTGGGGTCGAGGGTCGCGGCATGCAGCAGGCGTTGCCCGCCCTGGAATCGGGCCGCATCAATATCGCCGCCCGCGCGGTCGGCATCGCCCAGGCCGCCTATGACGCCGCCCTGGATTACAGCCGCGATCGGACCGCCTTCGGGCAGCCCATCAGTGACTTCCAAGCGATCCAGTTGAAACTCGCCGATATCGCCACCAATCTTCAAGCAGCCCGACTGCTCACCTACTGGGCCGCATCCGAACAGACCGCGGGCAAGCGAGCAGACATGCAGTCGGGGATGGCGAAGTACTTCGCTTCCGAGGTCGCCATCAATGCCTCCCTGGAGGCAATGCGCATCCACGGTGGTTACGGCTACTCGACGGAGTATGTCGTCGAGCGCCTCTACCGTGATGCTCCCCTGATGGCGATCGGTGAAGGCACCAACGACATCCTGCGGATGATCATCGCGAAGTCCCTGATCTCCGGACGCGACTCGATCGGATGATCCCGCGCAGTTGGCTGTACGTCCCCGCCGATGATGCAGCTCGACTCGCCAAAGCGGCCGGGCGAGGCGCCGACGCGATGATCGTCGACCTCGAGGACGGTGTCGCCCCCGCGGCGAAGCCAGCTGCCCGCGACAACCTGCGGGCCTTTCTGCCAGACGCCCCGCCCGAAACCTGGGTTCGGGTGACCAGCGACACCGCGGGGCTCGAACTCGATCTTGCAGCGTGCCTGGATGAGAACCTGGCCGGCATCGTGCTCGCCAAGGCTGAAGACCCCGCACAGGTCGCCGATGTCGCCGATCGACTCGCCACCCTCCCCGGCGCACGTCGCGGACTCATGCCCCTCATCGAGACCGGGCGGGCCGTCTTCACCGTCGCCGATATCGCCGCGGTGGATGGGGTCACGCAACTCCAGGTAGGTGAGGCCGATCTGCGCGCCGATCTGGGCGTCACCTTCGGACCGGATGAGTCGGAGTTGCTCGTGGTGCGCCAACGGGTGGTGATCGTCAGCACCGCACTGGGACTACTTCCCCCGGTGGCTCCCGTCAGTGTGGAGTTCCGCGACCTCGATGCGTTCCGCACCGGGACGCAGAGACTAGCGAGGATGGGGTACATCGGTCGTGCCTGTATCCACCCGGCTCAACTCACCATCGCGCATGAGGTCTTCACTCCGTCGGAGGAGGACGTCGCGAGCGCTAGGGCCTTGATCTCCGCGGCTGAGCAGGCCGCCCTCGAAGGCAGAGGAGCGTTCACCGACGAGCATGGGCGCATGGTCGACGAGGCAGTCGTTCGGCAGGCTCGGCGTCTGGTGCAGATGGGGCCTTGACCAGCACCGACTCGGCACGCACATCCCTGGCACTCCCACTGCTGCTGGGCACCCTCTACCTGTGCTGGGGTTCGAGTTTCCTGGCCATCGAATTGATGGTGCGCGATATTCCTCCGCTACTGGGCGCTGGAATCCGATTCACCTCGGCCGGCCTCATCCTCGCCCTGATGGTCCTCCCCCGCCGGGGCTGGCGGCAGATGCTGCCCAAACGCGGAGACCTCCTGGCTGTGATCAGCCTGTCCCTCCTCCTCATCACCATCGGCAACGGCGGTGTCGTCGTGGCGCAGGATCGGGGAATCCCCTCGTGGCTTGCCTCGCTACTCGTTGCGACGATCCCGGTGTGGATCGCGCTCCTACGGCTGGGCTGGGGTCCCCGCCCGAGTCGCCTGACCCTGTGGGGTACGGCCATCGGATTGCTGGGCACGCTCCTGCTCGTATCCACCTCCGGAATGCGCCTCACCGGCATCGTGCCGATCCTGCTCGCACTCAGCGGGGCCCTGGGCTGGGCGATCGGAGCCTATGTATCGACCCGGCGAGGTGGCGCGGCCGATCCATTCGTCACCACACTTCGTCAGCTCCTCATCGGAGGAGTCGGTCTCCTGGTGCTTGCCGCAGTCGTAGAATCCGGTACCTGGTCGGACACCCGATGGACCCCCTCCGCAGTGGGCGGCCTCGTCTGGCTCACCATCGCGTCCTCGCTCATCGCACTCGTCGTGTTCTACCGGATCGCGGCGCTGTCATCGGTCTCCACCGCCTCTACCTACGCCTTCACCAATCCCGTGGTCGCCATGGTCCTGTCCGTCCTCATTCTCGGTGTGTGGCCTGATCCGTTGAGCGTCATCGCCGCCCCGCTGGTGATCCTCGGCGTTGCGATGGTCGTCTACGGTGATCGCAGCGGATCGCGCACGATGAGGAGCACACCGTGACCACCGAGTCGAACTCCCCCACCCCGGATGACCTGAGTCGTATCGCAGCGGATCAGGGATGGATGATCCGTGATGACCTGATGCCGACATTCGTCGACGCGATCACTGGATTGGCTGATTCCTATCAGCGCATCGAACAGTGGGCGCGAATGGACAGCACTGTGCGAACACCCACCGCGCCCGAGATCGCGGATCGAGACTCCGGTTCACCGAGCGCGGATCCATCCTGGGCGTGGACCTGCCGGATCCAGCGCACCGATGTAGGCCCGTTGTCGGGGGTGACCGTCGCGATCAAGGACTCCATCGCCGTCGCCGGGCTCCCCACCGCGATGGGCTCGCGCATCCTCGATGGCGACGCGGCTCCCCCGATCGCACATCACGACGCGACGATCGTCGACCGGCTCCTCGATGCCGGTGCCATCATCACCGGGAAGTCCACAACCGAGGACCTGTGCATCGGTGGATCCTCGTGCACGTCGCAGCCCGAACCCGTTGAGAATCCTCACCATCCGGGACGATCAGCCGGCGGTTCCTCATCGGGCAGCGCTGCGCTACTTGCTCGCGGAATGGTCGATCTGGCTCTCGGTGCCGACCAGGGTGGATCGATCCGGATTCCCGCCGCGCTGTGCGGCGTGGTCGGCCTGAAGCCGACCTTCGGGCTCGTGCCGTTCACCGGCGTGCAGGGATTGGCCTGGGGGCTGGACCATGTCGGGCCGATGGCACGCAACGTCGAAGGCGTGGCACGCGCCCTGGACGTTATTGCCGGACCCGATGGAATCGATAGACGGAGCACCGGGTGTGCACCACCGGAAGCACTGGAATCCCTGACCCACGGTGTCGAGGGACTACGGGTCGCGGTCGTGCCTGAGGGCTTCGCTCTGTCGATCGCCGGGGACGCGGCCTACCCGGGCTCAGCCGCCGCCGCCGACCAGGTGCGCGACACCGTGGAGCAGCTGCGCGATCTGGGTGCACTCGTCGACGACGTCCCGGTGCCCTGGCACGAACGAGCCCGCGACATCTACGGGCCCCTGCTCATCGAAGCTGCCGTCATCACGCTGTGGCGCTCATACGGTCGGGCCACCGCGGACATCGCGTGGGCTGGTGATACTCCTATCGACCGGATCATCTCCGGACTCCGCGAACGCCCCGACCTCATGTCGCCGCCGACCCAACTGGTCGCTCTGGCTGGATCGTGGTTCCTCGACCGTGGGCGAGGACGTTCACTGGATCAGGCCAGCGAACTGGTGGTGATGCTCCGGCGTGACTACGACCGAGTACTGAGGGAGTACGACGTCCTGGTCCACCCGACGACAGCTCCCGCTGGAATCCCCGGCCCACTCTCAACCGACCCGGTGGACATGGTGGTGGAGAGCCTCGCCTACTTCCACAACACCTGCGCGACCAATCTGACCGGCCACCCGTCCGTCACGGTGCCGACCGGTGGCCTCGATGGCGTGGGCGTGCACATCACGGGCCCGCACGGGGGTGACGGGCTCGTTCTGCGCGTCGCACACGCCATCGAGCAGCTGGTCAGCCGGTGAGCGCGGTCCCCCGTGCCACATCCCCGGTAGCCGATCCATCGTTGAGGACCTCCACGGCCAGGAGCTCCACCCGATAGGTGTGCTCCAGGGATCGACCGAGAACCGGGTCGGACATGCGGATCGTCCACTGCTCAGCGAACCGCAAACGCTCCTCGATCGAAACCACCGTCCCACTAAACAAGATGATCGCCCCGGGAACCTCGACCACGCTCTCCCGCACACCCTGCAGCATCTCGTCGGGAGCCCAGAACTCCGCAACGGAGGCCTCCTGGTACTTGACCTCCTCGCCCTGGTCGACGACCCAGCACTCCATGGTGATCTGATCCCAGTGGTCCTTCACATCCTCCCAACGCCAGACCTGCGGGGCGAAGACATTCGGGGTCACCTGCTTGGCCCACGGAATGTCATGGCCCTCCAGGGAGCGATCGGTGTGGTCTGAACCCACAGTCACGTACACCTGGCCATCGGAGTCTTGGATGGTGACGATCTCGACCTCACCGCTGGTCTTGGGGCGCTGGACGGAGATGACATCGTCGGTCACAGTCGCCCAGACACTGATCGGCATCACCAGGGGAGGGCGCTCGCAGATCAGCTCCTTCACACCGAGCTTGTAACACTCCTCCAGGTGGGCCTGCATCTTCGCCTTGTCGCGCATGGTGAAGCCAAGGTTGTAGCAGCGCACGAAATCGACGTCGACGGGAACGGATGAGCCGTCCTTCTCTTCGATTCGCAATGAACGGATGGACATGGGTGAGCCTTTCGTGTGTCGGGATCGTGCATGACAGCAGGTTGCTTCAGTGAGTCTCCTCGCCACCGGAGACATTCAGGGCGTCACCGGAGATGTACTCGCCATCATCACTGGCGAGAAAGACGCAGGCAGCGGCGATATCCCCCGGTGTTCCATTGCGGCCCATGGGGATACGCGATCGCATTCCCTCCATGTACTCGTCAAGAGTCTGGCCGAGAAGTTTCGAGAAGTACTCGTTCTGCCAGGAACCCAGGCCGGTCGTGACATGGTTGGGACAGACCGCGTTCACGGTGATGCCGTGTGGACCGAACTCGATCGCGGCGGTCCGGGTGAAACCGATCACCGCATGCTTGCTCGAGACGTAGGCACCCGCATGCGGGAACCCGGACTTGCCTCCCTGGGAGGAGATATTGATGATGCGGCCACCCCTGCCCTGCGCGATCATTCGCCGACCTGCGTGCTTGGTGGTGAGGAAAGTGCCGACCAGGTTCACATCGAGGACGACTTCGAAGTCCTCCAGCGACGTGTCCACGATGGGGCTCATCAGGTACCCGATACCGGCGTTGTTGATCACGACATCCACTCCACCGAATACCTCGACGGCTTGGTCGACTGCTGCCTCCACCTGCTGCTCATCGCGAACATCGCAGATGGCGCTGTCTACCCGTCCGCGATCCAAGGCGCGCAGATCAGCGACGACCTGTTCCATCTCGGTCAGCGCCGGAACTCCATGCTCGGGGAAATGCTCCCCCGATGGGCGGTCGAGGTCGGCGATGAGGACATTCGCGCCCTCCTCTACGAAACGTCGCGCGATCCCTTCACCGAGACCGAGCCGGCGCCCGGCACCGGTGACGATCACGGACTTGCCCTCGATACCTCTCATTCCCCGGTCACTCCTTCACTTCATCGACGACGATGAACTTCGGGTCATCAGCGAACTGGCCGAACTCCGCGGCGATCGACTGCATCGTCTCCGTCGAGATGTCCGCGAACAGCCCGTCCATGTCAGCCACGTCGATGACTTCGACGTAGGAATACGGGCTGTCACCTCCACCAAGAAGTCCTGAGGCGGCGAAAACCCGAAAGGAGTTCACCGAGGGCAGACCGTTGACAGTGGGTAGATCCCGGGATCGAGCCCACTCCTCATAGGCGCCTCGATCAGCACCAGGTTTCAAATTGAACAGCACTATGACATGGGCCATGCGGCGATCTCCTCTTCTGTCCAGATTCGTTCCGGGTCTTCAGCCTGCATACTGCGGATCTCACTGCCGCGGGTGGTGCCGTCCGAACGCCACAGGGGTGCGGACCCCGATGATGCCGGGATCGGATCAGGGCCATCGAAGCGCACCGGGTGTCCCACCGGCTGCGGTGGTCGAGCCGGGTAGCCGGATCGCTGCTCGATGAGATCCAGGACGATCGGGTGGGTGTAATACGCGGTGTACACCAGGAGCATCGCGGTGGAGAAGGTAGCGGGATCTGAGGATTCGTACAGCCTGAGGGCGCTGTGCACGTCCTCAGGTGAGGATCGATCAGGAAGCGACCACCCGCTCACCGTCGCCCATGCCCGTGCCGCATCAGGGTCCTCACCGGCGAGACGGTCGATTCGCGGGAGCAGATCCAGATCGACGGCGCACGGCCACACATCATGGCCCGGGAGCAGTCCCGCCATGAAGGTCTCGTGAGAGCTGGTCATCGCACACTCCCCACCAGTCGGTCGGCGGCTCGCAGAGCCAGAGCCTGCATCGTGGGAGTCGGGTTCACCGCTGCGGCACTGGCGAAAACCGAACCGTCGATGACCATCAGATTCGGCACATCATGGGTTCGGCAATCAGCATCGACCACACTCGACGCCCGATCCGCCCCCATCCGGGCTGTGCCCATGAGGTGGAACCCGGCGCCCGGGAGCACTCGTGTCACCACGCTCTCCTGCGCCCCAGCCTCCTCGAGAAGCCGTTGGGCGTTGGCGATGCCGTGATCGAGTATCCGTTCCGCGTTCGCCTCCACGGTGTAGTGCATGCGAGCTGCTGGAACCCCGAAGCGATCGGTCTGCGAGGGATCGATGCTGACGTAGTTGCGCTCATCTGGCAGGTCCTCGCATGTCACCGCGAGCGTCGCGCTGTGACCGAACACCTTCTCGAAGCGCTCATGGTGCCCCGTGCCCCAGCCGATGCCGAGGCCGAATCCACCGAGAGCGCTGACCAACGGGCCCTGCGAACGCGTGACCTGCATCTCATAGCCCCGGAGGAAGCCTCGTGACTCATCAGTCTCGTAGAACTCCTGGGTCAGCAGGCAGAAGGCATCGTTGCCAGACCAGCCATCAACTCGGTCCTCCCAGATCCCGGTAACCCCCGCGATCGGATGGAGCATGAGGTTGCGACCCACCTGGCCGGAGGAGTTCGCGATTCCTTCCGGATGATCAGCGTTCGCACTGGCAAGAAGAAGCCTCGGCGTTCCCACGCCGTTACAGGCAATCACGACGACGTCGGCATGCTCGGTATGGATCTCGCCGCGCTCATCCGCCCATTCGACCCCCTGTGCTGTGTCGCCGGACACCAGGATCCGCGTGACGGCAGCACCGGTGATCAACTGTGCTCCGGCCGCGAGAGCACGCGGCCAGTAGGTGTTGTCGGCCGACGCTCTCGCACCGGTGAAGCACCCCATTTCGCAGGGTCCGCAGCCGTTGCAGGCTGGCCGTCCGTCGTACTCCGCGGTCAGGATCTGACCGTCAGTGGGCCACCAGTGCCAACCGAGTCGGTCCAGCGCCGCGGCGACCCGCCGGCCAGCACCGCCCAGCGGTACCGGCGGCGTCTGCCTGGGCGTGCGCGGCGGATTTCCTGGATCACCGTGTCGACCCGACACCCCTACGACACGATCGTTGATCTCGTAATAGGGGGCGAGATCCCAGTAGGTGAGGGGCCAGTCAGCACCCACACCATCGAGGCTGCGCACCCGGAAGTCCGACGGCCGGAACCGTGGCACGTGAGCCGACCACAGGATGGTGCTACCACCCACCCCGTTGAAGATCGCCGGCTTGATCGGGGAGGTGTCATCGAGGATCGGATAGTCCTCCGGTAGTCGACGGATGTTGGGATTGGGCGAACGATCGCGCAGCCTGCGCCACTCCCAATCCGGACCCGTGCTCGGCGTGGACACCGGCGGATTCCAGCGGCCCCGCTCCAGGCAGGTGACATCCAGGCCCGCCGATGCAGCCCGCCACGCGAACGCCGCGCCAGTCGCCCCGGCTCCCACGATGAGGACGCGTGGTCGCTCGGACATGCTCAGTCCCGGCTGCCTGACAGGACGCGCTGCACTGCCTTCCAACATCTCACCGAGTGTCCGGGCTCGGTGATCTGGAGCACCTGGGGCTCCTCACGGCACCGATCCTCGACCAGCGGGCACCTTCCTGCGAGGTAGCACCCCTTGGGTAGGTCGACCGGGCTGGGGATCTCACCTTGGAGTGCCAGGTCGTGCCCACGATCGACCCGACGATCGTTCGGATCGTGGAACAGCACCGAATCCAGCAGCGCCTGGGTGTAGGGATGCTCAGGGTGAGCGAAGACCTTCGTGGTCGGACCCATCTCGACGATCTGCGACAGGTACATCACGGCCACGTCCTGGCAGAGTTCGCGCACGGTACTCAGATCGTGGGAGATGAAGACGAAGGACAATCCCAGTCGCTCCCGGAGGTCCTTCAGCAGCGCGATCATCTCGACACGTGCCACCGGCGGGAGGGCCGAGGTCGGCTCGTCGAGGACGAGGAAGTCAGGGTGAGTGGCGAGTGCACGTGCTAGACACACGCGCTGTTGCTGGCCGGCACTGAGCCCCGAGGGCTTGGATCCACGGACACTCTCTGGCAGCCCGACCTGCTGGAGTAACTCCGTGATCCGCTCACCCTTCTGCTGGCGATTCATGTCGGTGTGCAGATCGAGTGGCTCGCGCAGAATCCGTTCGACGGACCATCGGGGATTGAGTGAATCGAAGGGATCTTGGAAGACCACCTGGATCTTGGCGCGGTAATCCCGGAACGCGCGGTTGCTCAGTTTGGTGAGGTCGGTGTCACGGAACCAGATGTCACCCGAATCCGCATCGAGCAGACGCAGGATGAGTCGCCCTACCGTTGTCTTGCCGCTGCCGCTCTCACCTACCAGGCCGAGGGACCTGCCCTCTTGAACGGTGAACGACACGTCCGACACCGCGCTGAGCACCTTCCCGTCATCCAGGGTGAAGGTCTTGCGCAGTCCTTCGACGGTGATCAGCGGTGCTGCTTCGCTCTGCGAGTCGGCAGTCGCGGCACTCGCCCGCTCCCCTGCCAAAGCGAGTACACGCTGGCTGTATCGATCACGGGGATTCGCGAAGAAGTCGCGCGTAGGCGCGTCTTCGACCAGTCGGCCCTGTTCGATGACGAGGACTCGATCGCAGTAGTTCGCGACGATGCCCAGGTCCTGGGTGACGAGAAGAACCGCGGTCTGGGTCTCCTCCGCGCGTGCCCACATCCGATCGAGGAACTGGGCCTGGATGGTGACGTCGAGACCGCTGGTCGGCTCATCGGCGACGAGGAGCGTGGGCTGCGCGCTCAGCGCCATCGAGATCAGGGCCCGCTGCGCCATACCTCCGGACAACTCGTGGGGATACGCCCTGATGCGTCGCTGTGCATCGTTGATGCCCACGCTCTCCAGCAGTTCGACCGCATGATCGCGAGCCTCTTCCTTGCTCGCCTTGACGTGGGCTCGATAGACACGACCGATCTGCGTTCCCACATTCAAGAACGGATTGAGCGACTGTCGAGGCTTCTGCGTGATCAGTCCGATGGACCGGCCGCGGATCTCCCGCAATTCCTCGTCATCGAGTGCCAGGAGATTGCGTCCCTCGTACTCCACTTCACCGGAGAGCCGTCCGGGGTGTCGCACGAGGGCGAGCAGGCCGAGGGCCAGGCTCGTCTTGCCCGATCCGCTCTCACCGATCAAGCCGACGATCTCACCCGCATTCAAGGTCAGATCGACGTTGTCGACGGCGACGAACGTCCCCTTCGGTGTCGGATACGTCACTCGCAATCCTCGGGTTCTGAGGATCGACTTCGTCATGATGACGCCACCCTTCTCTCGATGGCGTTGCTGAGGGCGGCGAAGCCCACGACGGTCAGGGAGACTGCGATTCCCGGGAACAGAGAGGTCCACCACTCACCGAGGACGATCTGCGGGGCGCTGTTCGCGATCATCAGACCCCACTCGGGATTCGGGGGGCGGACACCAGCACCCACGAAGGAGAGCCCGGCGGTGAGCAGGATTCCGAAGCCGACGGTTACCGACAGTTGGATCAGTGACGGTGTCAGGGAGTTGGGCAGCACGTGCTTCAACGCGATACTCAGATCGGAGTTGCCCGAAGCCCGCGCCGCTTCCACGTAGGACCGCTCGCGCTGAGTCAGTACCTCCGCGCGCGTCAATCTGATGAAGATCGGGGTGTACAGGAAGGTGAGAGCGAAGATCAGGTTGGTCAGGTTCCGGCCCGAGAGCGCGACGAGGACCATGGCCAGGATGAAGACCGGGAATGCCTGCAACACATCGGAGATACGCATGATGAGCGCGGACAGCGGTCCACGGTAGAAACCCGCCATGAGCCCGATGAACGTGCCGAGGATGCAGGACAGAAGAGCCGCGCTCACCGCGAGAGTGACATCGATCCGTGGTGCGGAGATCACCCGACTGAAGACATCCAGCCCGGCGGTATCCGTGCCGAACCAGTGGGCGGACGAGGGTGGGGTGCTCGGCGGCCCGACAGGAATCGTCGGGTTGTAGGGGGCGATCGCCTCGCCGAAGGCGGCAAGGAACAGGGCAATGGACACGATGATCAGGCCCGTGAGCAGGAGCGGGTCGTGGTACCAGCGCTTCGCTCTCAGCTTCTCGTCGCTGAGATTCTCCAGCGGGTGTTCGCCCGGTACGGGAGGTGAGGTGGGAATGGTCATCAGTTCTTCACCCGGGGATCGATGGTCGCCAGCAGCAGGTCGAGGACGAGGTACACGGTGAGGGACACGATCGTGATGATCAAGACCGTCCCCTGGATCGCGGGGTAGTCGAGGTTGA
>CBFHQG010000060.1:0-13630 GCA_965657825.1 Actinomycetes bacterium
GCGACGGTGTGCTCTGGATCGACGCCCCGCCATTCGTCCCTGCACCCGTCGCTGAGGAGACCGACGAGGTCGTCGTGGCGGCTCCGGACGTCTGGCGAGCCGCATCCCGGGTGGCTCGGGCGGCATCGAGGTCATCCTGGGCACGTCGTAGTTCCTCGCGCACCGCATCCACATCGATCGGAGTTGCACCTCCGGTCGACTGCGTGGAACTCGACACCGAGGAGGTGTCGGCCACCATCGTCGGATCGGTCGTGGAGGCTGCGCTGGTCAATCCGGGCACGGCCGCGAGAGCCATCGCGCCACCGCCGACTGCCCCTACCGCGGCAACGGCGGCGATCATGGCCCGCCCCGCCTGCCCGTGCCTGAGTCCTCGCCCGCCCGGGGCTGGATTCTTCGCCGGTGAACCGCCCATGATGTGCCTCCTGCGTGTTCCGGTGCGATCGACTGGTTCGTTCGCCGTTCCTTGAGTCAATCCCGCCGCGGGTAGATCACGGTGAGGTGAAGGTTCAGGGCAGGTAAAGCCTCATCTGATCGACTGAGCGTGGGAGGCTGGAGCCTGTGAGCACCCTGGACTGGCATACCGCGCGCCGCGTTGCCGCTACCGCGAGTGACGCTCTCCCGGTGGTCGCCGCCCGCCTCGACGAGGCCGTCGGATCGGTCCTGGCAGAGCCACTCGTCGCACTCAGTGACCTGCCCCCCTTCGCCTCGGCGGCGATGGACGGATTCGCTGTCGCCGGCCCTGGGCCGTGGCTGGTCGGCGATGATCCGCATCTGGCTGCCCACGAGGAACACCCGCCCCTCCCTGAAGGGCATGCGGTACCCATCGCCACCGGAGCGGTCCTGCCTGCTGGCGCCATCGCCGTCCTTCGCCATGAACTCGCTGTCGTCGAAGGTGCTCTGCACGGGTCGCGACTGTTCACCCGCGATTCGCTCACCGGGCTACCCGATGAGTCCAGCCCTGCTCCACCACCCGGTACCGACATCCGGGCCCGCGGTGAGGAGTGCGCGGCCGGGGAGAGCCTGGTCGATGCCGGCGTGCTGGTCACCCCCGGCATCGTCGGTCTCGCCGCCGCCGCCGGATACGACACCCTCGAGGTCATCCGTCCGCCGGTCATCGGTGTCTTCGTGATGGGTGATGAACTGCTCGAGCGCGGCCTCCCGCGGCCCGGCCGGGTCCGCGATGCCCTCGGCCCACTGCTCCCCCCATGGCTGGCCGGCCTGGGAGCACGGGCTAATCCGCCGATCCGCGTACCCGACTCGCTGCAGGCGCTGCTCGACGAGATCGATGACGCCCAGGTCGATGTCATCGTCACGACCGGCTCCACCGCCGCAGGGCCGGTCGATCACCTGCATGCCGCATTGGACTCACTGCGGGCCCGCTGGTTGGTCGATGGCGTCGCGGTGCGCCCGGGTCATCCGATGCTGATGGCCGAACTCCCCGATGGGCGGCTGCTCATCGGCCTACCGGGCAATCCCCTCGCCGCCGTGTCCGGATTGGTCACCCTCGCCGCTCCCCTCATCGCCGCCATGCGGGGCCTGGCTGATCCGCTAACCCAGGGTGTCGACGCGATCCTCCTTGACGACGTGACCCCGCACCCCCACGACACCCGCCTCATACCGGTCACCCTCGAACCCGGAGACCTCACTCCCCTGGCACGACCCCACCTGCACGCGGGGCCGGCCATGTTGCGCGGATTGGCGCACTCCTCGGGCTTCGCGGTCATCACCCCAGGCAGCGGTCAACGCGGCACCAGCGTGCAGGTACTGCCCAATCCCACCATCGCCTGACCGACCGGAGTAGCGTCGTTCCTCGTGGCACGACGATGGCTGCCCCAGCGGATCTCCTTCCGCGGACCGGCCGAAGACGAAGAAGAGGCAGCGCGCATCAGCCTGCCCTCTCGACAGATCCTCCCCGGGTGGCAGATCGGCTTCCGCATCCTCATCGCCGTCGGGGCACTCTTTCTCACCGCCCTCATCGTCTACCTAGAACGTGACTGCTACGACGACAACGGGGTGCTGGGTGACATCACCTTCATCGACGCGCTCTACTACGCGACGGTCTCGCTGTCGACGACCGGTTACGGTGACATCGCCCCCGTCTGTGAATCCGCGCGCTTGGTCAACATCATCGTGATCACCCCGCTGCGATTCATCTTCCTGATCGTTCTCATCGGCACTACCGTCGAGGCACTCACCAAGAGAAGCCGCGCTGAGTTCCGTCGCAACTCCTGGAGGCGCAACGTGAAAGACCACACCGTCATCATCGGATTCGGTGTCAAGGGCCGGTCCGCAGCGCGCATGCTCATGGAGAACGGTGTGCCCTCCGACAAGATCGTCGTGGTCGCACCCGATCGGGAATCGATAGCCGATGCGACACGGATGGGCTTGGCCGCAGTGCTCGGCGACGGTCGGCGCACCGACATCCTGACCGACGCCGCCACCGAACGGGCCAAGCAGGTCATCATCGCCACCGATGAGGACGACACCTCCGTGCTGGTCACCCTCACCGTCCGCAGACTCGCACCCGCCGCCAACATCGTGTGCGCGGTCCGAGCGGCAGAGAACGCCGAGATCCTGCGGCAATCCGGTGCCGACAGTGTCATCCCGACCGCGGAATCCGCAGGCAACCTCATGGCGCTCACGCTGATCTCCCCTGAGGCTGGTGACCTGATGGAGGACCTCCTGGAATCCGGTCGTGGCCTGGAGATCGTGCAGCGACCCATCACCAAGACCGAGCTCGGGTTGTCTCCCACCGAGATCGATGCCAGCGGCGAGATCGTCCTCGCCGTGGTGCGTGATGGTGACGTTCACCGGTTCAACCAGCAGCAGATGGTGCGCATCCTGGACAAGAACGATGAGCTCGTGGTGATCCGCGAGGCCCACCAGAGGCGACGGTCAGCCGAGGACGTCACCGCGAGCGACTGAGGTCGCCGACTCGACCTGGCAGACTCACCTGCCATGCGCGCGATCATCATCGACACTCCCGGCGAACCCGACGTCCTGCAGTGGCGGGAGGTGCCTGATGTCGTTCCCGGACCGGGCGAGATCCTCATCGAGGTCGCCGCGAGCGCGGTCAACCGTGCCGACATCCTGCAGCGTCGCGGTTTCTATCCGCCACCGCCGGGGGCAAGTGAGATCCCCGGGCTGGAGTGCTCCGGGCGCGTGAAAGCCCTCGGTGCTGGAGTCGACTCTCTCTCAGTCGGTGATGAGGTGTGCTGCCTGCTCGCCGGTGGTGGATACGCCACCGAGGTTGTGGTGCCCGTCGGTCAGTGCATGCCGGTACCTGCAGGTGTCGACCTCGTCACGGCAGCCGGCCTTCCCGAGGTGGCGTGCACGGTGTGGTCGAACCTGGTGATGATCGCCGGGCTGCAGCGTGGGGACTGGCTGCTCGTGCACGGTGGTGGCGGTGGGATCGGGACGATGGCGATCCAGGTCGCTCGACTCCTCGGGGCGCACGTCGCGGTGACCGCCGGTTCGCAGGAGAAACTCGATATGTGCGCCGAACTCGGTGCCGAGATCTGTGTCAACTACCGCGATCAGGATTTCGTCGAGGTGGTGAAGGCCGAGACCGGTGGCCGTGGGGTCGATGTGGTGCTCGACAACATGGGGGCGGTGTACCTGCAGCGCAACGTCGATGTGCTCGCCCGCGGTGGTCGCGTGGTGATCATCGGGCTGCAGGGTGGGGTGAAGGGCGAGGTGGACCTCGGCGTGCTGCTGCGCAAGTCCGCGACGATCCGCGCCACCACACTGCGTTCACGCCCGCTTGAGGAGAAGGCCGAGATCTGCGATGCCGTCCAGCGCCACGTGTGGCCGTGGATCGCCGCGGGACTGCTGCGCCCCGTCATCGACCGGGTGGTGCCGATGGCTGATGCCGCCGCCGCCCATACGGCATTGGAAGCCGGTGAGATCACCGGCAAGGTCCTCCTCGTCCCCTGATCCGCTCGTCAATTGGCGGCCATTTCGCCAGCAGATCCCCGTAAACGCGACCATTTCGTGAGCGGATTCAGGCTCTGGGTGGGACACCGACTCTGTCCTGCGCCTGGCATCGCTCATCGAGCCTGTGGATAGCGCTGACGGAATCGAGCCGATCAATGGCACCGTCAGCCGCGTGACGCCCTCTCTCACCGCTCAACGAGTCGCCGCCGTCGGCGGTGGTCAGCCCATCACGATCGCCCAGGCTCAGGCCGCTGGTGTCACCCGTGCCCAGATTCGAGCTGCGATTGCTGCGGACACGGTTACGCAAGTCCGCCACGGAGTCATCTGCGTCTCTGCGATCAGTGGCGGGGATTATCGAGAGCAGACGCTGCACCGTCTGCGGGCGGTGCTAGCCCGGTTGGACTCCGACATCGTCGTCAGCCACAGCAGCGCCGCCATCCTCCATGCCCTCCCTCTCCCACCTCGAGCCGACGAAGGCCCGCTCCACCTGACCTCTCTCGGTCAACGCCGGCTCCGGGTACCCGGTGCGATCATCCATGCGGCCCGGGGCGATATCGCCGAACACATCATCAGCATCGAGGGAATCCCTGTCGTGACGCCCATGCGAGCGGCTATCGACGTCGCTCGAGGACGACCCCTGCGAAGTGCGCTGATTCCCCTCGATGCTGCCCTGCGTCGATGCGTGATCGAAGACCAGCGGACTCACGCCTACCTCCACGACGATGAGCGTGTGGAATGCGCTCACGTGACCGATGAGGTCATCCGATGCCTACGAGCCCAGGTCGCGAGCTTGAAGTACTGCACCGGTGTCGATCACCTGCGACGAGCATCGCTCATGACCAGCCCCTTGAGCGAGTCACCTCTCGAGTCGGGTTCCCGAGGAGAACTCATTGACGCTGGCTTGCCACCGAAGGCACTTCAATTTCGATTCATCGATGGGAAGGGGAACAACCGACGTGCGGATTTCCTCCTTGCTGAGGGTTTGATCGGGGAAGCCGACGGAATGGTCAAGTACGACGGTGAATTCGGCACCGATCGACTACGCGGTGAAAAGTTACGGGACCTCGCCGCTGCCGAGGTCGCCATCCGCACCCTGCGATGGTCAGCCAGTGACGTCTGGTCGCGTACCGATGCCTGGCTTCGACACATCCGTCGGGAGATGTACGTGCGAAGGTGAGCGCCTACCGCTGTCTCCTGGTGATGGGGTCGGCGACCGTCCGCGCCGGGTCTCCTCGTTTCCCACAGCATCCGATCACGAAATGGTCGCTATCCGAGGGATTCGCTCACCAAAAGGCCGCCAGATTGAGAGCGGATCCGGCGGGAGTGATCAGGTGAGGGGGAGGGCGGCGATGCGGCGCACCAGGTACGGCGAGAACCACCCGGCATAGCGCTCCTGCAGCACCGGGCTACGCCAATCGGCACCGGTGACGATCTCCCGACAGGTTGGCGCCCCGCACAGGCAGGTGAACTCGTCGTAGTCGCTGGCATCGCACATCGCGTAGTCGAAGCTGAGCTCCTCACCCGGCTCGATATCGCGCATCGCCACGAGCAACTGCGAGCCGAGCAGACCACAGTTGGGTTCGCAGGAATGGTTGAGCATGTCGCCAGCCTCCGGAGTCGGCGCCGACACCAGATACAGGTCGGCATCGATCTGGATCGACCGGCTCTGGCGGTCATGGGACAACTCCGCCAAACTCGCGCCGCTCATCACCCAGCCGCCGAAGCCGGCCACCGTCTCACCCGCGGTGATCGGCTCCACGACGAAAGAGCCCCAGCCCTTGCCCCCGGCCGGGCGCGCCTGCGCCTTGGGGGTCAGCCAGTTGTAATCCAACGAGGTTCCTTTCCTCGCGGTCGGCTACCCGCTCACACGGGTCGCACGTTGTGGAACGTGACCGGTCATGCCCGGTCACGAGGCAAAGCAGCCTGTGATTCTGCCACGCCCCCATGGGAGATGGGAAGACAGATCGGATCGCAGAAGCTCCCCGGACGACTGCAGAAGCCTCTGGCACCGGGATGACACGATGGAACCATGACCGACGAGCACGTCGACGCGACCACGCCCTACATCATCGGCCCCGACGGCACCCCCGTCGCCGACGTTGTCGCGACCCCATCGACCGAGGACAACACGACCGGTGCCGATCTGGGCATCACCGACCTGGTCTCGCAGCCGGCGAAGGTGATGCGCATCGGATCGATGATCAAGCAACTGCTCGACGAGGTGAAGTCCGCACCCCTCGACGAAGCAGCCCGCGCCCGACTCCGCGATATCCATGCCCGCTCCCTCAGCGAACTCGAAGACGGCCTGGCCCCTGAACTCGTCGAGGAGTTGCAGCGACTGTCGCTGCCCTTAACCGATGATGAGGCGCCCAGCGAGGCCGAATTGCGCATTGCACAGGCCCAGCTCGTCGGCTGGCTCGAAGGTCTCTTCCACGGGATCCAGACCGCGCTGTTCGCTCAGCAGATGGCCGCGCGCGCACAGTTCGAAGAGATGCGTCGCCGCGCCGGCACCCCGCAGGGGATGCTTCCACCGGGCGCTGTGCTCGCACCCGGGCAGGGCGGGACCAGCGACTCCGGATCCGACCGATCCACCCACGGTCCCTACCTGTAGGTGATGACCATCTCCGGCGAACCTCTAACCTTGGTCGCATGATCGATCCGGTGCTGCTGCGCGAATCCCCCGAGGTGCTGCGCGAATCGCAGCGGAGGCGCGGCGAGGACGTGTCTGTTATCGACACGCTGCTCGATCTCGATGCGCGCCGTCGTGCTGCCCAGCAGGCCTTCGACGAGGTTCGGGCGCAGCAAAAGCAGCTCGGCAAGCGGATCGGTCCGCTGCAGGGTCGGGTGAAGTCCGATCCCGACGACACCGAAGCACGTGCCGAACTCGATGACCTGATGTCCACTGCGGCGGCTCTGGCCGAGGAGGTCAAGACCACCGACGCGGAGGCCTCCCGGCTCACCGGTGAGCTCGAGTCGGCCTGGCTTGCGGTGTCCAACGTCGTCGATGACCGGTCACCTGTCGGGGGCGAGGAGGACTTCGCCGTACTCGAGGTCGTCGGTCGTCCCCGCGACTTCGCGACCGAGGGGTTCACCGCACGCGATCACATCGAACTCGGTGAGCTACTCGGGGCGATCGACATCGAGCGCGCCGCCAAGGTCAGCGGCTCCCGCTTCTACTTCCTCACCGGAGTGGGCGCGTTGCTGGAACTGGCCCTGCTCAACCTCGCCGTCGCTCGCGCGACCGCGCATGGCTTCACTCCCGTCATCCCCCCGGTGCTGGTGGCACCGCAGGCCATGGAAGGCACCGGGTTCCTCGGTCAGGCTGCTGAGAACGTCTACCGCATCGAAACCGATGACATGTATCTCGTCGGGACTGCCGAGGTGCCCCTGGCCGCGATGCACGCCGACGAGATCCTGCCCGCCGACAGTCTGCCGCTTCGCTATGTCGGCTGGTCATCCTGCTTCCGCCGCGAAGCCGGGTCGTACGGCAAGGACACGCGCGGCATCATCCGCGTGCATCAGTTCGACAAGGTCGAGATGTTCGTGTTCACCACACCCGAGGAAGCCAACGCCGAACATGCGCGACTCCTCGCCTGGGAACGTGAGTTCATGGACGATCTGGAGATCCCCTATCGGGTCATCGATGTCGCGACCGGTGATCTCGGCGCGAGCGCGGCACGCAAGTTCGACATCGAGGCATGGATCCCCACGCAGGGCACCTACCGAGAGGTCACGTCGACGTCGAACACCACTCAGTTCCAAGCCCGGCGCCTGAAGGTGCGTATGCGCGACGAGGAGGGCACGCGTCCTCTTGCGACGTTGAACGGCACCCTGTGCGCGATGCCGCGCATCATCGTTGCGCTCCTGGAGAACCACCAGCGCGCGGATGGTTCGGTTCACATCCCCGCCGCCCTGCAGCCGTTCTTCGGCCGCGAACTGCTGACCCCGCAGGGCTGAGCCCAGCCGATGGCGCACCGCCTGCGATCTCTCTTCCTCATCACCGCCGCGGCGTTGATCATCACCGCCTGCACATCCGGTCCGCAGCCCGCCCCGACCGGATCCACACCGACCGGATCACCCACCGAAGCGCCATCACCGTCGACTTCACCGTCGACTTCACCCTCGACTTCAGCTTCGACTTCACCCTCGACTTCTCCGTCGACTTCTCCGTCGCCCACCATCACCATCGACCCGGTGCCGGTGCTCCCGGGCACCGCCCGCGGTCGGGTGCTATTCGTCCAGCAGGCCGAGGATGCCTCACTGGTCGCCGGTGGACGCCCGATCCGCCTGACCCTCACGCGCACACAGAACACCACGAGCTGGTTCTCCGCCCCGGCCCAGCGACGCGCCGGCTCGATGTCGACCGAGCAGATGATGCTCACCCTGGGCTGGCGCCCCGGTGGAGATGGCGCCACGGCGCGGATCCCACGACCGCGACCCCAGGCGCTCCTGGCCTGGTCGACCGGCACGTTGGCATTCACCATCCAGCGTGCGAATGTCCGCGCCGACGGCACCCTCGTGTTGGACATCTCTCCGATCGGTGCCGTCCCCGACACCGTCGACTCCTACGGTCCGGTGACACTCACCATCGATGGGGCACCCGGGGTGCGCGTCCAGCGCAGCGAGATCACCGCGGGTTTGACCAGCGTCGTCACGATCACAGGTCGTGAGGCTCAGCAGGTGCTGGTGCAACTACGCGATGATGACGGCGTCATCGTCGACTCGCGTTTCCTGGCACCTGACCGGCCTGAGACTTCGCTGGGCGACATCACCGTGGAGTCCGGTGCACGCCTGCAGCAGGCGCGACTTGAACTCATTCCGCCTACCGAAGAATCACCGGGCAGCGTCACCTTGACCGGCGTGATAGATCTGGCCGGTACTCCCGTTCCTCTCGACGCCGACCTGGCGCGCTGGACGTTCCCGTCAGGCCGGAACCTGCGGTAGGTGCGACAGTGCGGTGGCGAACCGCTCGTCGGTGAGTTCTTCGTCGACCATCGACCCGGCGAGGTAGGACTCGTAGGCGGCAAGATCGAAGTGCCCGTGACCGCACAGCGCGGTCAAGATCACTGTCTCCTCGCCGGTCTGCTTCGCCTGCTCGGCAAGCCGGATCGCCTGCGCGATCGCGTGCGTCGGCTCGGGAGCCGGCACGATGCCCTCTGTCCGCGCGAACTTCAACGCACCGGAGAAGCACTCCGTCTGCGGGATCGCGACCGCATCGAGCAGTCCGAGCTCGTAGATGTGGGAGATGAGCGGCGCCATACCGTGGTAGCGCAGGCCACCGGCATGGATGGGATCCGGCACGAATTCGTGACCCAGGGTGTGCATCTTCATCAGCGGGGTCATCCCGGCGGTGTCGCCGAAATCGTAGGCGTAGGTGCCGCGCGTGAGTGACGGGCAGGAGGCCGGCTCGACCGCGGTGATCTGCGGGTTGATCCGCCCGGCGAGCTTCTCGCGCAGGAACGGGAAGGACAGGCCCGCGAAGTTCGACCCGCCACCGGTGCAGCCCACGATGTGCGTCGGGGTATCCCCGGCCATCTGCAACTGCAGCAGCGCCTCCTCACCGATCACCGTCTGGTGCAGCAGCACGTGGTTGAGCACCGAGCCCAGGGCGTATCGGGTATTGGGATCCATCGCCGCCACCTCGACGGCCTCACTGATCGCGATACCCAGGGATCCGGACCAGTTATTGGGATCCTGAGCAAGCTGCCGGCCGACCTCGGTCACATCCGAAGGCGAGCGGTGGATCTTGCCACCGAACGTCTCGATCATCAGGCGCCGATAGGGCTTGGCGTCATAGGACGCACCGACCTGCCACACCTCGCACTCCAGGCCGTACAGCGAACACGCGAATGCCAGCGCCGTACCCCACTGCCCGGCGCCGGTCTCGGTGGTCAGCCTCTTCGTGCCCTCTTTAGCGTTGTAGTACGCCTGCGGCACCGAGGTGTTGGGCTTGTGGGAACCGGCAGGTGAAACTCCCTCGTACTTGTAGTAGATCCGTGCGGGAGTGTCGAGCAACTGCTCGAGACGATGCGCGCGGAAAAGCGGTGAAGGGCGCCACTGGCGGTAGACGTCGAGCACGCCACCGGGAATCTCGACATATCGATCGGTGGTGACCTCCTGCATGATGAGGTCCATCGGGAACAGCGGTGCGAGGTCATCCGGCCCGACCGGGTCCATGCGACCCGGGTGAAGCGGAGGCGGGGGCGGGGTCGGCAGGTCGGCGATCAGGTTGTACCAGGTGGTGGGCATCTGGTCCTCGCTGAGCACGTACTTGTGCTGGCGTACCGAATCGTCCATGTGCCTGCTCCTTCATCTGTTCGTCTGCCTGTGCGTCTGTCCGATGGGACCGACTGTCCATTCTGCAAATCGACGTCGAGTGCGAGGCCGGGTACGCCACCGACGAATCCCTCTGCTGCCGGGGGGCGCGTCAGTGAGTCAGACCCATAGCCCTGTGGTGACCGTAGACCGCCCCTGAGACCATGGCAACCGTGTTGGGTGAATCGATCAGGATTCCGGTCCCGGCAGAGGTCCGCCTGATTGCCACCGACCTGGATGGGACTCTGCTGCTACCGGATGGTTCCGTGGGAGCACGCACGCGCGCGGCACTCGATGCACTCAGCGAGAGCGATCTAGACCTGGCGATCGTCACCGGCCGCCCGCCACGGTGGATCTCGCCGGTCGTGGAGATGACCGGACATCGCGGAATCGGCATCGGTGCGAACGGCGGGGTGATCATCGATCTCGGGGATGGGCACATCACCGATGTGTTCGCGATGGACGCCGACACGGCGCTGGAGGCGGTGGATCGACTACGTCGAGCACTGCCCGGGGTGGTGTTCGCTGTGGAGCGGGCTCGCCCGGGTGGCCGACTCGCACCGACCGGCGGTGGTGGATACGACGCACTGGATGCCAGCCTGGCCGATGCGACGGAGTTCGCCCTCGCCGACGGGTATCGCCCGCGTTGGCCGGTGCCCCCGGGGACCCACGTCGCCCCGATCGAGGAGCTTGTCGCCGACGGTGATGTGGTGAAACTGCTGGTCCGTCCGGGTGACGACCACGACTTCGATGCTGACGGTTTCCTCTCGGCTGGGGATGCGGCACTGGCGGGATTGGTGGAGGTGACGCATTCGAATCCGGCGGATCGACTGCTGGAGATCAGCGCACCGGGGGTGTCCAAGGCGAGCACGTTGGCGCGGGTGGCCGAGCGTCGTGGGGAGGATCAGACCGAGGTGATCGCGGCGGGCGACGCGCCCAATGACCTTCCGATGCTGCGCTGGGCGCAGACCTCGTATGCGGTGGCGAATGCCCACCCCCATGTGCTGCAGGCGGCGACGCACCACCTGCCGTCGCATGAGGAGGAGGGTGTGGGGCAGCTCATCGAGGCCGCCCTAGCGGCCGAGACGTAAACCCGCGGCCTCCCTTTCGTGTCCGGATAACGGTTACATCACTCCGGGACTGATTTGCGATCTGGCCGTTATCTCGTAGTGTCCATTCCGTTATCTTCAGTCGGAAGGTGGCGCCCGGTGCTCTCGCGTCGGGGAGGGATGTGAGACGACCGGGAGCGACATGACACGGCGAAGCCTGATCTCAACAGACAACACCAGCCACATGAGCCCCACTGGCAGCCGAGGGATCGTCGCAGCCGGACTCGTCGCAGCCCTCCTCGTCGGCGCCTCATCCGGTGTCGCCAGCGCAGCCCCTGATCAATCCGCCACCACCGCTTCGGTGAGCACCTCCCCCACGCTGGTGAGCAGCGCACCCGCCACGCGGGCCCGGAACACCGGCAGGGGCAGCAAAGCCACCGCGCGTGAGCGCCGCAGCGCCCGCGATGCCATCCGCCAGTCGGTCGCCGACCGCGCACTACGTCAGGTCGGCGACCGGTACGCAGCCGGTGCCGAGGGCCCCGATGCCTTCGACTGCTCGGGGCTGACCCTGTTCGCCTGGCAGGCCGCCGGTGTGCAACTGACCCATTACTCAGCCGGGCAGTATCAGCAGGTTCGCCGGATCTCACCAGATGCTGCCCTGCCCGGTGATCTGGTGTTCTACCTCACCGGGGGCGCCCGGCACGTCGGGGTCTACATCGGGGACGGCAAGATCGTGAACGCATCGGACTACGGCGTCGGCGTCATCATCTCACCGGTCCGCGGCACTCCCTGGACCAATGCGCACTTCACTGGGTTCGGACGTGTATCGATCCCCGAGGACGCGATCGGCGAGATGATCGAGAAGCGCCGCGCCCGTCGTTAGGCATCGTCTGACTCACCGGATCCCGACCGAACCTGGCGCAACCACTCATCGGCTTCGGTGAAGTCCGCGTCGGCGACCCCGCCCCGCAACAGCGGTTCGCGGCCATCGTGGCGAGGATAGGAACCGAGGAACCGGACCTCGGCGCAGATGCGATGCAGTCCCTTCAACGCCTCACCCACGCGTTCGTCATCGACGTGCCCCTCGCAGTCGATGGAGAAGAAGTAGTCGCCCATCGCCCGCCTGGTGGGGCGTGACTCGATCCGGGTCATATTGATCCCGCGGACCGATAGCTCCGTCAGGATCTCCAGCAGTGCACCGGGATGATCAGCATGCATGAACAGCACGAGGGTCGTCTTGTCCGCACCGGTGCGCGCCGGTAACGCGCCGGCCTGCTCGACGATGATGAACCGGGTCGTGGCGTCCTCGTTGTCCGCGATCCCATCGGCGAGGATCTCCAGACCGTAGTGCTCAGCCGCGATGCGCTGGGCGATCACTGCCTCGTAGGTCGCACCCTCGGTGAGTGCCTGTGCTGCACCAGCGGTGGACATCGCAGGAATCACGAGCGCATCGGGAAGATTCCGCCCCAGCCAACCCCGGCACTGGGCCTGGGCATGCGGATGGGTCGCCACGGCGCGAATATCCTCCAGGCGCACACCTGGGCGCACCATCAGCGCGAACTGCACGGGAATCGAGATCTCCGCGGTGATCACCAGTGGTGAGCCCATCGCGAGTTCATCGAGTGTCGTGGCCACCGAACCTTCGACGGAGTTCTCGATCGGGACCAGTGCACCGCGCACGCTGCCCTGTCGCACAAGGTCGAGCGCCGCGACTACCGAGGCAGCCGGTTGTGCTTCGGCGTCGGGCATCTCGAGGGCACGCCAGGCCGCTTCGGCGAAGGTTCCCCTCGGTCCGAGGAATGCGTACCGATCACCGATCCGCCCGGTCACGGCAGACTCCGCAGGACCTCATCCAATGCCTGCTGCTCCTCGGGTGAGAGCAGCACATCGGCCTCACCTCGTCGCACCCCTTTGATGTAGGTGCGCGACTCCGCGCGGGCGTGGATCGTCGTCATGATCACCCCGTCGCCATGATCGTCGGCGATCGCTACCGCGAACGACATACGCCCTCCCATGTCGCCGAAGGCATCGAAGCGCACGACGGAGACATGCCGAAGAGCCTGCGCGACATCCTGTCGGGTCCGCTGCAACTGCTCAGCCAATTCAGCGACCTCGGCGCGTAGATGCTCCACCTCCTCGGTCTTGCGGGCCACCGCCTCGATGAAGGACTCGCGACCATCCGCGCCCTGCAGGAGCCGGTAGTCCCGGCGCATCCGGGAGGTGCGAGCCGACAGGAGCCCCACGAACACCAGCGCAAGCACCGCGATGATCGCCCCGATCAGGGCGACCAGTGAGGTGCTCGACGTGTCGAGGGTCATGGGCGCACAGCC
>CBFHQG010000061.1:0-13494 GCA_965657825.1 Actinomycetes bacterium
CTCACCGAGACGCTCGTCTATGTCGTGACGGTGACGCTCTCAGCCGGGTTCGTCGCTATCGTCGCCGGCATTCTCACTCGTAACCGGCCTTTCGCCAAGGAACTGTCGCTCGCGATCGCATCGGTGTTCCTGACAATCCCGTCCCTGGCCCTGTTCACGATCTTCATCCCCATCGTGGGTTTGGGGTTTGCGCCATCGTTCATCGCCCTCTTCCTCTACGCGCTTCTGCCGATTCTGCGGAACACGGTTACGGGGCTGGACTCGGTCGATGCCAGCGTCTTGGAATCGGCACGTGGCATGGGCCTGACGCGCACGCAGGTGCTCTTCCAGGTGCAACTGCCCCTGGCGTGGCCGGTCATGCTCGCCGGGATCCGCGTGTCGGCGCTGTTGACCGTGGGCATCTCGGCCATCGCAACCCTGGTGGCCGGTGGCGGGCTGGGTGACTTCATCAAGAGTGGCCTCGCACGGCTTCCACTGCCGAACTCCCTCGAGGCGATCTGGACCGGTGTGCTCCTCTCCCTGGCGCTGGCCTTCACCATCGACCTGCTCCTGCGTCTGCTCGGGCGGGTCACCACACCGGCGGGAGTCCGCTGATGTCCGATAGGAGGAACCATGGCTGAGCCGCTGATCGACCTTCAGGACGTCTCGAAGTCCTACCCCGGTGTGGACGCACCCGCTGTCAAGTCACTCAACCTGGCTGTCGAGCCGGGCGAGATCCTGGTGCTCGTCGGGCCGTCCGGATGTGGCAAGTCCACCACTCTGCGTCTGATCAACAGGATGATCCAGCCGACCTCTGGTCGGATCATTTACGAGGGTGAGGACGTCACCAAGAGCGACCCCAATGAGCTGCGACGCAGGATGGGATACGTCATCCAGCAGATCGGGCTCTTTCCCCACCGCACGATCGCGGAGAACATCGCCACCGTTCCCAAGTTGCTCAAGTGGCCCAAGAAGAGGATCCGCGAGCGAGTAGATGAGCTTCTTGAGATCGTGTCCATGGACCCGTCTGTGTATCGGGACCGTTATCCCTCGGAACTGTCCGGCGGCCAGGCTCAGCGTGTCGGCGTCGCACGAGCACTGGGCGCAGATCCGGATGTTCTGCTCATGGACGAGCCTTTCGGTGCCATCGATCCGATTACTCGCGATCGCCTGCAAAACGAGTTCCTGCGGCTGCAGGCGGAGTTGAAGAAGACGATCGTGTTCGTCACACACGACATCGACGAGGCGGTCAAGATGGGAGACAGGATCGCGATCCTGCGCGATCAGTCTGAAATCGCCCAGCTGGACAAGCCCGAGGTGATCCTGACCGATCCGGCGGATGAGTTCGTGGAGAACTTCCTCGGGTCCGGTGCGGTGTTGAAGACTCTGACACTAAGACGGGTACGTGATATCGAGCTCGATCCGATGGTCACCCTCAAGCAGCCGGTGCATCGAGGACAGGCATTAGCCCAGATGGGTGAGGCGAATACGAGTACAGCGGTGCTTCTCGACGAGCAGGATCATCCACTTCGCTGGATCGATGAGCGGGCATTGAACTCATCGAGTTCTTCACTCGATCGCGCCGGCCGACCCATCACCGTGCAACTGCAGCCGGAGGACACGCTGCAAGATGCCCTCTCAGCGATGTTGCAGACCTCATCAGGGATGTCGGTTGTCGTTGACGGCCGCGGACGCTATCTCGGGTGCTGCACGATCGAGAGCTTGGCAGCCATGCTGCTCGCCAACGGAAACGGATCGAGTCGATCGTGACGACGGCGACAGCCCCCGTGAGCATCGGAGTGACGCGTAAGCGTCGGTCCCTGGCCTCGTGGACCTCCGATCAGCTCGACCTGATCGTGACTCCCGTCCTGGCGCTCCTCCTGCTCATCCTTCTCATCGTGGTGTGGACGTATTCGACGTTCGACCCGACGACCGAACGGATCCTCGAACCGTCGCAGTTGGCCCGTCAACTCGGTCAGCAGTTGTATGTCGCCTTCTTCTCCACCGTGATCGTCGTCCTTGTCGCCGTGCCGATCGGGATCGCGGTGACCAGAGAGAGCGCACCGAAGGTCAAGGACACGCTGGTCAGCATCCTCGGCTTGGGCCAGGCGATCCCGGCCTACGGGTTGATCGTGCTGTTCTTCGTCTGGCTGGGCCAGGGGGCCTGGACGGTGATCTTCGCGCTCGCGACCTTCGCCCTGCTTCCGGTGCTGCGCAACACCATCGTGGGGCTCGAGCAGGTGGATTCCTCGGTCATCGAGGCGGGTAAGGGAATGGGAATGCGAGGTGTGCAACGCCTCACCCGTATCGAACTTCCTCTCGCGGTACCGGTGATCATGGCCGGGATCCGTACCGCCACTGTCATCAACGTCGGCATGGCGACCCTGGCATTCCTCATCGGCGGTGGCGGTCTGGGTGAGACGATCAATGCAGGGCTGAAACTCAATCGTCCGACCGCGATCTTCATCGGGGCGGTCCTGGTGGCCCTGGTCGCCCTGTTCTTTGATTTCGTAGGGGGTCTAGCGCAGCGGTATCTCCGCCCCAAGGGTCTGTGAGCGATAGCCTGCAACCGTGGGAGCCAAGAACTCTGATTCATCCGACCGTGAGGCCCGTCGTAAGGGCAAGGTGAAGCGGATACCGAAACCGTTCTATGAAGAGACCCTGTACGCCCTGCAGGCTCAGTTGGTGGAGATGCAGGAGTGGGTGCGAACGACAGGGGCCCGCCTCGTCGTCGTCTTCGAAGGTCGGGATGCTGCCGGCAAGGGTTCGACGATCAAGCGGGTGACGGAGTACCTCAACCCCCGCGTCGCACGGATCGCTGCCCTTCCCACGCCCACTGAGCGTCAAAAGACCCAGTGGTACTTCCAGCGTTACGTCGAGCATCTACCGGCTGCGGGGGAGATCGTGCTGTTTGATCGGTCCTGGTACAACCGGGCCGGAGTCGAGCGGGTGATGGATTTCTGCACACCCGAGGAATACCGCAGGTTCTTGCATCAGGCACCCATCTTCGAACGGCTGCTTATCGAGGACGGCATTTTGCTGCGCAAGTACTGGTTCAGCGTGAGCAATCACGAGCAGGAGAAACGTTTCGCATCCCGTCTGAATGATCCGATGCGCCGGTGGAAGCTCTCACCGATGGATCTGGAATCGATCACCCGCTGGGAAGAGTATTCCCGGGCGAAGGACGAGATGATGGTGCACACCGACATTCCGGAGTCACCGTGGTTCGATGTCGAAGCCGATGACAAGCGCAAGGCCCGCATCAACATGATCCATCACCTGTTGAGCACCATCCCCTACGAACCGGTCGAACGCGCGGAGTTGATCCTGCCCAAGCGCCCGACGAGCAGTGGGTATGAGCGCCCCCCTCGGGAATTGAGCCACTACGTGCCCGACTTCGCCGGCACATTGCTGGCATCGCTCTCAGCGTCGTCGTCAGGGTGATCCCCGTCATCCACCGGTTCCTCGATCAGGGAGTGCGCGCCCTTCCACTGACCGTTGATCAACGCACCGATGAGGATGATGTAACTGGAGACGTAGAGCACCAGCATGACGATGACCACACCGGCCAGCGCCCCGTAGACCGCCTGGTAATTGGCGGTGAAGCGCAACGCGATCCCCAGGCCGATATAGACCCCGACGACACCGATGGAGGCCACAATCGCACCGGGAAGCAGTGTGGGTCGCGGCTTCGTCGTGCCGA
Organism: Actinomycetes bacterium; assembly: GCA_965657825.1. GTDB lineage: Bacteria > Actinomycetota > Actinomycetes > S36-B12 > S36-B12 > M55B157. The sequence goes on from CBFHQG010000061.1 coordinate 3,683, forward strand.
CGGCGTAGAGATACAGGCCCAGCATGATGCCGAGGATCACCACCAGGGCGCCGACGACGAGCACGGTGTAGGCGACGAGGGCATACAGGCCCTGCTGGGTGCTCGCCCAAGCAGATGATGCGGTGATCGCGACAGTGACGATCGCGAGCACGAGGATGACTGTGAAACTTCCAGCGAAAGCGCGCAACCGAGCGATGATGTAGTTGCGGTGACGCAGGCCGTAGGCCAATCGCAACCCCCGCGACATGTTGTACACCCCGGATGAGGCAGACCACGCCGACAGAGCCAGAGAGATCGCGAAGGACACCGACAGGGTGGATGGTTCGCTCTCAGCGGCCGTCTGCACCTGTTTGAGGATGCTCACCCCGAAGGTCCCCGGACTGATCTTGTTGAGTTGATCGATCACCTCGTTCAATTGCGTGGTGTCCAGGAACAGGCTGAGAACCACGATCATCGCGATGAGTGCGGGGAAGGCCGCGATGATGAACCAGAAGGCCACTCCGGCAGCCGACAGACCGATCTGGGCATAGCCCTGCCGGTGCAGCACTCGCAGACCGAGTCGGAGCAGGAAGCCCCAGCGTGGTGACATCTGCAGGCGCATGAACGTGGCACGACCCTGGGACGAGATGGACCTCGACCAGTTCTGGGCTCGGTGCATGACGCTCACCGGGACCACTCCCGGGTGAGGTGGCGGCCCATCGCGAGAGTCGCACGAGAATCAGGGTGCAGCAGATCATCGAGTCGGTCACCGGGAAGGGCGTACCAGGGGTCAGAAGAGCACAGGGACGCGCGATCGACGGTTCGCGGCCAGTCGGTGAAGTCGGCGCCCCCCGTGAGCGAGGCACTGCGGATCACTCGATCGAGGGTTCGCTGGAGGCGGTCGATTCTGCGGACCGTGGTGGCCTCGAGGAGATGGTCGCACCGTCGAGGAGAGCCCAGCAGTCGGGGATATCCCAAAACCAGCACCTGCGCCTTGGGAACGGTCAGGCGAATGTGACGTACGAGGGAAAGGAGGCTTGCCCTGATCCCCGGTAGGCGTCGATGAGCGTCGGTGACTTCCCGGTCGCACAGGCGGGCACTGCCGATGAGGCAGGCGCCAGCGAGGCGGGTGAAGCCGAGGTCATTGCCACCGACCTGGACCATGGCCAGATCAGCCGTCCCTGGTAGCGATGAGACCATCCGCGAGGCCCCAGCGATCGTGGCACCCGGACAGGTGAGATCGATCAGTCCAGCAGCGCTCCGCCGGGCAAGATGCGCGGCGGGGGAGTTCGCTGAGCGGCGACATCCGTCGGTTGTCGTATAGGCCCCGGCGCCGATCCCAGCCAGGTAGGAGTCACCGATGGCGGCGATCACGCGTTCGGCAGCTCGTGACGGCGTGGCTGTGGGGGCGGTGAGAAGAACGATCGCCAGCACGAGAGATAGGGCGATGGCAGAGGCTCTTAAGAGTGTGCCCATGGCCGATCCCATCGGTCCACGCTAACCGATTCCCGCCTCAGGATGTGATGTCGAAGTCTGGGTGGGGATGTCCGATCGTTCGACGAGATAGCGCAGCATAAGGGTGGACCCGGCCTCGATCACATGGGCCAACCGCAGGTGTCGGGGTTGTGGCCTGATCGTGTCGAGCAAGGTGCCGGTCCGCTGCAGGAGCAGGAGGGGCGAGAGGGTGAGATCGAGCTCATCGATGGCATCTGCGGCGATCAACTCACCGAGCAGACTCGGCCCACCCTCACACAGGATGCGCGTGAGTCCACGGTCGACGAGGGCGCTGACGATGGCGTGCGGCTCCACCTGCGTCTCACCGCAGATGATCACGTCGGCGAGGGCCGAGAGGGCGTGGCGGCGTTCGGGATCGGCCGCGGTGGTGGTGAGGATGATCGGACGTTGAACACCATCCTCTGCGGCTGGTGCGGTGAACGGATCGCTGGCCACGTCGAAGTCCAAGGACCCGCTCACGATCGCCAGGACCGGGGCTGGCAGGCGGCCTTCGCCCTCACGGCGCTCCTGCCAGCCGGGCTTCGGTCGCACCGCGTGGTACCCCTCCGATCGCACTGTCCCGGCACCCACCAGGATCGCGTCGCTCCCCGCGCGCAGATGGCCGAACACCCGCTTGTCCTGCGGTGAGGAGATGCCGTCGGTCAGCCCGTCGCCAGCCTGAGCTCGACCATCGACTGTCATCACCATGTTGGCGCGTATCCACGGCGCCTGAACCGGCCAGGGGTAGGCGAGGTCGAGCATCTCGGAGATGTCGGTCTCGTCGTGGCGGGTGCGGTCGTCATCGGCCGCGTAGACCAGGCGCATGCCGACCATGCTGTCACGCGTAGCATCCGCAGCGTGCCCGAGCGCCTTGCTGATCGCGATCCGCATGTCCCGGTGGAGCGGATCGTCGCGGAACTCGTGCCCCCGCCGCACTTCGCCCACGTGTCCTTCGACTCCTATCTACCCGATCCGACGCAACCCACCCAGGCCGCCGCTCAAGAGGCGCTGCGAACCTTCGCCGAGCGGATCACCGCACCGGCCCCGCGACGCAGGTGGAGGCGGGGAGGTCCACCTGAGGCGCGAGCAGGCGTGTACCTCGATGGCGGTTTCGGTGTCGGTAAGACCCACCTGCTCGCTGCGCTGTGGTTCGCCGCTCCCGGCCCGAAGGCATACGGCACCTTCGTCGAGTACACCAACCTGGTCGGGGCGATGGGGTTCGCGGCGGCCGTGGAAGCGCTATCAGCGCATCGGCTCGTCTGCATCGACGAGTTCGAACTCGATGACCCGGGAGACACCGTGCTCATGTCGACCCTCCTCGGTCGGCTCGTCGATGCTGGTGTGAACCTCGCTGCAACCTCGAACACGCTGCCCGACAAGCTCGGGGAGGGGCGATTCGCCGCAGAGGACTTCCTCCGGGAGATCCAGGGCCTCTCCGCCCACTTCGATGTGCTGCGGATCGAGGGTGAGGACTACCGGCATCGTGGACTGCCCGTCGCACCGGAGCCCTGGCGTGATGAGGACGTCCGTGCACACGCCGAGACGATGCCTGATGCGAGCCTCGACGATTTCCGAGCACTGCAGGAGCAACTCGGCCGGATACACCCTTCGCGGTACGGCGCGCTGGTCGAAGGCCTCGACGCCGTGCACCTCAGCGAGGTTCGCACCCTGACCGACCAGGTCCAGGCTCTACGCACCGTGGTGCTGATCGACCGCCTCTACGACCGTGATGTGCCGGTGTTCGCCAGCGGTGTACCGCTCGATCGCCTGTTCAGTGAGGAGATGCTGCGCGGCGGCTATCGCAAGAAGGACCGACGCGCTCTGTCGAGGGTGCTGGCGCTCGCCGACATGGCCAATGCGGAGGCATCGCCATAAGGCCTGCTGGCATGACATAGTCAGCGCTCATGGAGATCACCGGCATCGTCAGTGCCTTCGTCGTCGGAATCGTCATCGGTCTGCTGGGGCGCCTTCTCGCGCCCACCATGCAGCCGATCGGCTGCCTCTTGACCATCATCATCGGAATCGTCGGTGCTCTGCTCGGTACCGCACTCGGTGGCTACCTGTCGTGGGGCTTCTGGGCGACGTTCCTCATCCAGGTCCTCATCGCGGTCATCCTCGTGTCGACCATCGCGGGATTGACTCGCTCGCGTAGTTCTGGTCAGTAGCACCCGCTCTGGGACAACATCGCGGAGACGCCGAAGCCTCGTCAATCACTGGCCGGGTGGAACTGCTGGGAATCGTCGAGTGTCTGGGTGGGCGATACAGGAATCGAACCTGTGACCTCTTCCGTGTCAAGGAAGCGCGCTAGCCCCTGCGCCAATCGCCCGTGCTGGTGGTGCTGTCGAGGTGGAGACGGGATTCGAACCCGTGTAGACGGCTTTGCAGGCCGTTGCCTCGCCTCTCGGCCACTCCACCGGAGTTTGGTCCTGTCGTAAGGCCACTGTCGAGCGGACGACGGGACTCGAACCCGCGACCCTCACCTTGGCAAGGTGATGCGCTACCAGCTGCGCTACGTCCGCGTGGGCGGGGGCACCGCCAAGCACCCGACCTTAGCCGACGGGCACATGTCGGCTCAACGCGACCCCGTTGGTCATCCCACGCGGCACTATGGGGGCTGTGCCTGGTCTGTCCGTTGCCCACCTCGGCGGTCAATGCGCCACCGAGTTGGTCGAGGTGTCCCGTGACCCGGGAGTGCTCGATGGCCACGGACGCTGGGCGGTGCTCATTCCCTACGGCGGTCAGGGAGTCTTCGCACGATTCAACTCCTGGCAGTCGGGACCGCCTGACGAGCTGGCTGGAGAGTGGGAGGGCCCCCGGGTATGGGAATCCTCGATGGAGGAGACCGCCTACTGCACAGCTGTCGAGGGGATCCGTGGCCAGATCCAGCGGGGGAGGGTCTATCAAGCCAACCTCTGCCGCATCCTGAGCGCGCAGCTGCCCCGAGCGGATGCTGGCGATATCGCGGGACTGCACGCCCTGCTCTCGCGGGATCATCCGGCCCCTTTCTCCGGAATGATCCGCCTGCCCACCCTCGGGGTTCATGTCGCCAGTGCATCGCCGGAGTTGTTCCTGCGTCGACGGGGTGAGCAGGTGGAATCGTCACCGATCAAGGGGACGGCGACTCAGGCCTCGGATCTGCTCGAGAAGGATCGTGCGGAGAACGTCATGATCGTGGACCTAGTGCGCAACGACCTGTCACGCGTCTGTCGACCAGGGACGGTCGAGGTTGCCGAGTTGATGGCCGCCCAAACCCATCCCGGCCTCGTGCACCTTGTCTCCACCGTGCGGGGCAGCCTGCGACCAGATGTGGGATGGGCGGAGTTGCTGTCGGCGAGCTTCCCTCCGGGTTCGGTGACCGGTGCGCCGAAGCACACCGCCCTGCAGGTCATCGCCGAGTCTGAGCCGGCCAGCCGCGGCCCCTATTGCGGGGCGATCGGATGGGTCGATGCTGATACCGGAGAGGCGGAACTCGCCGTTGCGATCCGCACCTTCTGGCTGACGAGCGAGAACGGACGACGTCAGGTCAATTTCGGCACCGGAGCGGGCATCACGTGGGGTTCTGATCCGGCTCGCGAATGGCAGGAGACGCAGCTGAAGGCCGCTCGGTTGACTGCCGTGGCGGCCGGGCGATGGCATGCTGGGGGAGTGCCTGCGATGCCATCGGACACCGCGAGGGTGACCTCATGAATCACGTCATCAGGTCGATATGACCTCCGCCATCTGGGTGGATGATCGGCTCGTTGCCGCTCAAGACGCGCGCATCTCGGTCTTCGATCACGGATTCACCGTGGCCGACGGGGTGTTCGAGACGCTGAAGGTGACCCACGGACTGCCCTTCGCGGTGACACGTCACCTGCGTCGCCTACGAACGTCAGCATCGATCCTGGGACTGCCCGAACCGGATCTGGATCGGATCTCAGATGCGATCGCTCGTACCGTCGAGGCCAATGCCGGTGACATCGACGACCTCGCTCGCCTGCGGATCACCTACACCGCAGGTGCCGGGCCGTTGGGCTCCGACCGCGGCGACGCACCACCGACCCTCGTCGTCGCCGTCAGTTCGATGTCGGCATGGCCGAGGAGTGCGGCCGTCATCACCGTCCCGTGGCCGCGCAATGACCGCGGTGCGTTGGTCGGAGTGAAGTCGACCTCGTATGCCGAGAACGTGATGGCCCTCGCGGAGGCGAAGCGAAGCGGTGCGAGTGAGGCAGTGATGCCGGACACTCGGGGTCGACTATGTGAGGGGACAGGAAGCAATGTCCTGGTCGTGATCGACGACCACGTCTGCACGCCGACCCTGGCCACGGGTGCGCTCCCTGGAATCACCCGGGAGTTGGTTCTGGAGTGGTGCGAGGTCGAAGAGGTCGACATTTCGATCGAGGCCTGGGGGCAGACGGATGCTGCCGCTCTGACGTCGAGTACCCGGGACGTACAGGTCATCCATCGCATCGACGGGCGCGATCTGCCCGCGCCCCCGACGGCGCTGGTCGAGGTGAGGGAGAGGTTCGCCGATGCCAGCGCAGAGAGGCTCGACCCGTAGGCGCCAACCCTGTCGCGGCTGCGACCTGTCCGGTGGATAGGGGTCACGGTGCGGTAGTCTCGCGGTCCGTATTCCTTCTGTACGCGTGAGCGTGCATGAATGGGCGATTAGCTCAGTGGTAGAGCACTCGCTTCACACGCGAGGGGTCACTGGTTCGAACCCAGTATCGCCCACCACGTCGGGCCGCCGATGTCGGTCTATCTCGGTCACCGACCGGGAGCGGCGGTTCAGCCGATGACCACGTCGAAGGAGGCGCACCGTGACCACCGTGACCGTTCTGGCCCCTGAGGGTGAGACGACTCGGGACGTGGTCGAAGGCTCGAGCGCCCTCGACCTGTTCGGTGAGGATCGCAGTGTGGTGGTCTGCCGAATCAACGGAGACCTGCGTGACTTGGCTACCGTTCTGCGTGACGGCGACACCGTGGAGGCGGTCGGGGTTGCGACACCCGAGGGATTGGCTGTGTTACGCCACTCCACGGCCCATGTGCTGGCCCAGGCGGTGCAGGAGGCATTCCCCGAAGCCAAACTCGGCATCGGTCCTCCGGTGAAGGACGGGTTCTACTACGACTTCTCCGTTGAACAGCCCTTCACACCCGATGACCTGAAGGACATCGAGAAGCGCATGCAGCGCATCGTGAAGTCCGGGCAGCGCTTCCAGCGGCGAGTGGTGACCGAATCGGAGGCTCGTCACGAGCTTGCTGGCGAACCCTTCAAGCTGCGACTCGTCGGCAGTGAGGGCGGCGCGGAGGTCATGGAGGTCGGCGGTTCGGAGCTGACCATCTACGACAATGTCGAAGCCAAAACCGACGCGGTCTGCTGGGGGGATCTGTGCAGGGGGCCGCACGTTCCCTCGACGAAGTACATCCCTCCCAACGCTTTCAAATTGATGCGCACCGCGGCGGCGTACTGGCTTGGCGATCAATCTCAGGAGCAGCTGCAACGCGTCTACGGAACCGCTTGGCCGAGCAAGGAGGATCTGCAGGCCTACCTCACCTTCCTCGAGGAGGCTGCACGCCGTGACCATCGCAAGCTTGGGGCCGAACTCGACCTGTTCAGCTTCCCTGAGGAGATCGGTTCGGGTCTCGCGGTTTTCCACCCCAGGGGAGGCGTCGTGCGGCGGGTCATGGAGGACTACTCCCGACGTCGTCATGAAGAAGGTGGATACGAATTCGTCAATACCCCCCACATCACCAAGGGCGCGCTGTTCGCCAAGTCCGGGCACCTCGACTGGTACTCCGAGGGCATGTATCCCCCGATGCAGCTCGATGCTGACATCGACGACGAGGGGAACGTGCGACGTGAGGGGGTCGACTACTACCTCAAGCCGATGAACTGCCCGATGCACAACCTCATCTTCGACGCGCGCGGCCGGTCATACCGCGAGCTGCCGCTTCGATTGTTCGAGTTCGGCACCGTCTACCGTTACGAGAAGTCCGGTGTTGTTCAGGGCATGACCAGGGCCCGTGGTTTTACCCAGGACGACGCTCACATCTACTGCACTCGCGAGCAGATGCCAGCAGAGTTGGACAGCCTGCTTACCTTCGTCCTCGACCTGCTCCGTGACTACGGACTCACCGACTTCTATCTGGAGTTGTCCACTCGCGACCCCGATAAGTCGGTGGGATCCGACGAGGTGTGGGCAGAGGCGACCGAGGTGCTGCGCGAGGCTGCTGAGAAGCAGGGGCTCGAGCTTGTCCTGGATGAGGGAGGGGCCGCCTTTTACGGTCCGAAGATCTCGGTACAGGCGAAGGATGCGATCGGGCGCACCTGGCAGATGTCGACGATCCAGGTCGACTTCAATCTTCCCGAGAGGTTCGATCTGGAGTACCAGGCCGCTGATGGAACCCGGCAGCGGCCGGTGATGATCCACCGTGCACTCTTCGGCTCCATCGAGCGGTTCTTCGCCGTACTTCTCGAGCACTATGCGGGTGCGTTCCCGCCGTGGCTCGCCCCCGTTCAGGTGGTGTGCATCCCGGTCACCGACGACCACGTCGAGTACCTCCAGCAGGTCGCCGATCGACTACGGGAGCGAGGCGTGCGGGTGGAGGTCGACACCTCCGATGACCGTATGCCGAAGAAGATCCGCACCGCCACGAAGGAGAAAGTGCCGTTCATGCTCATCGCCGGGGATGACGATCGTGCTGTCGGTGCGGTGTCGTTTCGTTACCGCGATGGCAGTCAGGACAACGCAATCCCGATCGACGATGCCATCGACCGCATCGTCGAAGCCATCCAGACACGGGTGCAGGTCTAGTCGATGACTCCGGCCGGTGATGAGGCGCAAGGCTGGGGGGACCGATGGGAGCGTCTGTGGGTTCCGCACCGGATGGCCTATCTCAAAGGGGAGAGCCGACCCGGTCACGACCACGCCGGCGAGGAGTGCCCGTTCTGCCGGGCGCCGTCGATCCACGACCCTGACGGACTCGTCGTCGCTCGCGGCGACCTGGTCTATGCGGTCTTGAACCTCTACCCCTACAACTCCGGACACCTGCTCATCTGCCCCTATCGGCACATCCCCACCTACGACCTGATGACGCCCGAGGAAATCATCGAGATGGGGCTGTTCACCCAGCGGGCGATGCGTGCGCTCACCGCGTGCGCGCGAGCCCACGGCTTCAACATCGGAATGAACCAGGGCGCAGTCGGGGGAGCCGGGATAGCCGGTCACCTGCACCAGCACGTTGTGCCGCGCTGGGGTGGCGATACGAACTTCATGCCGATCATCGCGGGGACCAAGACGATGGCGCAGTTGCTGGAGGAGACCCGTGATCTGCTCGCCGAGGCGTGGGCTTCACCCACGATCTAGGAGGCCTCCGAACTGGCCTAAGGGGCTACGAAAGGGCTCGCCGGGAATCCCCGCTCGATGATGTCCACGATCACATCGATACCGAGCCCCTGAGGTGTCGGAGCGGTCACGCAGATCGGATGCAGGCGTCCTCTCGCGACGGTGGCGTAGAACTCCCGCGCGATCGCCTGCTCATCGACGATGCCACCGGACAGGAATTCCTCGACGAGCCGATCATCCTCGGTTTCGGCGATGACCGCCTCGATCAACCAGGTGCGCTCATCGCGAATGAGTTCGCGATGTCGTTGTTCGCTGGCCGACCTGATGGGATGGCCGGGTGAGTAATCGACGATCTCCCCGGTGATCAGATCGATCAACCCGATGGGCCGATCATCATCACCCAGGATCGGAAGGTCGACGGCCAGCACCGGCACCAGGTCTCCCAACGCCTCCTGGCACTCCTCGATGGTCGATTCGACTTCAGCGGTGGGTGAATCGATATCGGTCAGCACGATGAGCCGAGGCAGGCCGATGTCATCGCAGGCATCCCAGGTCTCCACCAGTTCGTCGCCGATCCCATCCGTGGAGGTGACCACCACGATTGCTCCGCTCAGACCCTGGAAGGTGTGAGGATCGACGCGCCCTGAGATCACCTGCAGACTCAGGCCCTGGCGCTCCCGCGCAGCTATCTGAAGACAGCGCTGAAGATCGTGCAGCGTGGCGCTGTCCTGCTCGCGGCCGATCAGGGCGATGGCGCGAGAGGCGTGGGAGGTGCTCATGGAGAACTAGTCTGACGGTTGGCCCGGTCAGGCGTGCGGGACCTCCCACATGCGAGCGCCCCGACACCGTACGATCGAGGATCGAACGACCCGATGGTGCGGTGCCATCGGGTGGCCGATGGCCTGGAGGCGTGCGTGCTGAACAACCCGGCGGCGCGCAAGGTGACCGGATGGGTCCTGGAGCCCATCGCGCGTGGACTGCTAGCGCTGCGGATATCCCCCGACGCCATCACGA
>CBFHQG010000062.1:0-13141 GCA_965657825.1 Actinomycetes bacterium
CAGGAGCGCTCGCGGGGCTCCTTGCCGACATCTCCGCGCACGATGCCAATGTCGTCGACGTGCGCCACACCCGCACTGATCCGCGCCTCGCGGTCGACGAGGTCGAGATCGCCGTCGAACTCGAAACACGCGGCCCCGATCATCGGGATGCCGTCGTGGCGACCCTGCGCAATCACGGCTACTCCGTGCTGAACTAGCCGCCCTCGCACGGGTGTAGCGTGCGGGGCTGTGACCTCAGTGATCGAAGCAACCGGTCTGGTGAAGACCTATGGCGATGTGGTGGCGTTGGACGGGTTGGACCTCTCCGTACGCGAGGGGTCGGTGCTCGGCCTGCTCGGACCGAACGGCGCCGGCAAGACCACGACGGTGCGCATCCTCACCACACTGCTGAAACCCGATGCGGGCCAGGCGACCGTCGCCGGATTCGACGTGCTTCGACAGCCTGATCGGGTGCGCAGCGTGATCGGCCTCACCGGCCAGTACGCCGCGGTCGACGAATACCTCACCGGTCGGGAGAACCTGCGCATGTTCGGTGATCTGTATCACCTGACCCCGGCCTACGTCCGCGAACGCAGCGCCGAGCTCCTGGAGCGGTTCGATCTCGCCGACGCCGCCGACCGATCGTTGCGTACCTACTCGGGGGGAATGCGCCGCCGACTCGACCTCGCTGCGAGCCTCATCGCCAAGCCCTCGATCCTGTTCCTCGACGAGCCCACGACCGGCTTGGACCCGCGCTCGCGCCTGGGTCTGTGGGAGGTGATCACTGATCTGGTGGCCGAGGGCACCACGGTGCTGCTGACCACCCAGTACCTGGAGGAAGCCGATCAGCTTGCCGAGGAGATCGTCGTGATCGACCACGGCCGGGTGATCGCGCAGGGCACGTCGGACACCTTGAAGGACGCGGTCGGTGGCGATCGCATCGAGGTGGTGGTCGTCGATGGTGCGCATCTTGCTGCGGCGGTCGGGGCACTCGGCGCTGTTGCTACCGGTGAGATCCTCGCCGACGCTGATGAGCGGCGCGTGTCGGCACCGGTTTCGGGGGGTTCCCGGGCGCTCGTCGACGCGGTGCGCGGGCTTGATTCCGCAGGGGTCGCGATCGCCGACATCGTCTTGCGCCGGCCGACCCTCGATGACGTGTTCTTGTCCCTGACCGGTCATGTGGCCGAGGAGGACGCGGCATGAGCGCCACCGATCGCCTCGTGACCGTTCCCCTTCGGCCCCGCCCGATCTTCGGTTGGGCCTTGCATGACGGTCTGGTCGTCGCGCGACGCAATCTGATCCAGACGGTGCGTGTTCCCGAGCTGCTGTTCTTCTCCCTCGTGCAACCGGTCATCTTCGTGCTGCTGTTCGCCTTCGTCTTCGGCGGAGCGATCCCCATCCCCGGAGCGGATCCGACAGCTGCTCCTGACACCAGCGTCTATCGGCAGTACCTGATGCCGGGCATCTTCGGGCAGACCGTGGCGTTCGCTGCCGCAGCGTCGACGGTCGGCCTCGCCGAGGACATGCATCGGGGGCTGATCGACAGGTTCCGCTCCCTGCCGATGGCCAACGGTGCGGTGCTGTTCGGTCGCACCTTCGCCGATGCTGCCCGTCAGATCCTGGTGCTCGCGGTGCTCAGCATCACCGGCCTGCTGGTGGGATGGCGCATCAACGATGGTGTGATCAACGCGATCGGTGCATTCGCGCTGCTGCTGCTGTTCGCCTACACCGTGGCATGGATCGGGTCGTGGATCGGTTTGTACATGCCGAATCCGGAGACGGCGAATACCGCTGGCCTCGTCTGGTTGTTCCCGCTGACGTTCCTGTCCAATGCGTTCGTGCCGATCACCTCGATGCCCGACTGGCTGCAGCCGATCGCGCAGTGGAACCCGATCTCATCCTTGGTCCTCGCCACCCGCGACCTGTTCGGCAATCCGACGGGCATCATCGGGGACGCGTGGCCGCAGCAGAACCCGATCCTGTACACGCTGATCTCGTGCGCGGTGCTCGTCGGCATCTTCGCGCCCCTGGCGATCCGCCGCTACCGCCGCACCACCGCCCGCTGATGAACTGAAATCCGCAACTTTTGGCACGTTGTCGCCTCGTAGACGTTGCGGATTTCAGCTCGAAGGGGTCGCCGCCATCCGGGCGTGCACCGACTTCGCCACGAGGTGATCGGCAAAGAACGACGCGAAGGGAATCGTGCCCGCGAGCAGAACCGCCAGGGTGCGCCCGACAGAGAACCTCATCCGGAAGCAGATGTCCAAGCCGGTGACGACGTAGATGATGTACAGCCAGCCGTGCGCGATCCAGCCGATCGAGTAAGCCGAACCGATGACGCCCTCGTCGGCGAGACCGAACAGGTACTTGGCCGGCAGTCCGAACACCGACAGCGCGGCCAGCAGGATGCCGGTGACCCAGGCCATGATCCGGAAACGGAAGAGGGCACCCGACATGCTTCTCAGCGTAACTGCGTGGACTCCTGCGCACGAGTTGACGTATCCAGCCGGCGCCACCGAGCCCAGATCACCCAGATGACCACCGCGAACGCCAGCCACTGCAGGGTGTAGGCGGCATTCTGGATGGGGAATCCGGCGCCGGCGGTTTGCACGGTCGGCGGGACAGGTATGGGAGTCGGTGCATCGGGTGGCTGCTGAGCCGACAGCATGACGTATCCGCCAAGGATCACCTCGTCGTCGAGTACGACATCGGCGTAGGTATCACGGACCACTCCCTCGGTGATCGCCCGCAGCGTGCCGTCCTCGCGCATCGGAGTATCGACGTAGAACCGCTCGAACGGCTGCAGCACGCCATCGACGCGCACCGGACCACTGGGAACCGCTGTTGCGGGATCGTCGGGATCGGGGACCCATCCCCGCAAGACTGCGACGACCACCCCGTCGACGCGCATCGGGGTCAGCACCCAGAATCCAGGATCGTCGCCGGTGGGGAGTGGGAGGACGCGATCGGCCACGAGACGCTGATCGCTGGGGAGGTAGTCACCGTCGAGGATCACCGGTCGGCCGATAGCGGAGTTGGCGAAACTGCCATCGGATCCGATCGCGGCGGACAGGGCGATCGGCTCGGACAGGGCGGCCCGCTCGGCCTCGACGATGTCGTAGGTGCGGCTGCCCTGCCACCAGGCGAAGCCGACGCAGACCGCCGTCAACGCCACGGCGATCACGGTGTAGGCGACCCAGCGGGCGGTCGACCCGCTCCTAGGCTCGGGCAGGAGGGTCTCCCCCCGCGGTGGTATCCGCTGATGGCCCATCGGTGGATGTCGATTCAGTGGATGTCGATTCAGTGGATGGTGCCCCGGAGCTGTCGATGATCGGGATCTGCGGCTCTCGAGGTGGTTCCTCCGGCAGTTCGGGATCGACCTTCTTCAGCTGGTTGCGCATGGAGCGGTAGAGCAGTGCCACCGCGATCACCAGGAAGAGGAATGCGGCGAGGCCGAGCAGCCCGGGGGTGACGAGAGAGGGATCGATCGGGGGTTGCTCGGGTAGTGGAGAGGGGATCGTCGCCCACAGCGCACCTGACTCCACGGTCTCGACAGCGGGCATCGTCACGGTCCTTCCTGTTGCGTACCGCGAAGCCCCGCGAACAGGTCGTCCTCAGGGAGTGCGGTTGGGATGCGTGAGATGGCCAGTTGGAAGTCTTCGGTCGGCCACACCTGACGTTCCAGATCACGCGGCATCGCGAACCACATCCCGGAGGGGTCGACCTGGGTGCGATGCGCAAGCAGCGCCTCGTCGCGGTAGGTGAAGTAGTCCGCGACGGGGACGCGGGTGGTGATGCGCCATGCATCATCCGGTCGGTCCTGCCAGCGTTCGATCCATTCTGCGAAGGGGGATTCCACGCCCGCGTCGAGCATCGCCTGGTGCATGGCTTCCACCCGGGCCCTGTGGAACGTCATGTTGTAGTAGAGCTTCTGCGGCTTCCATGGCTCGCCGCCGGGGAAGAGCTCGAGGTTGTCGGCGTGCTCGAATGCCATCATCGCGATCTCGTGGGTGCGGATGTGATCCGGATGGGGGTAGCCGCCCTTTTCGTCGTAGGTCGTCACCACGTGGGGGCGGAACTCGCGGATGAGGGCGACCAGTGGCTCGGTCGCGGTGTGCAGGGGGAGGTCGGCGAAACAACCGGGGGGGAGTGGTTCGACCTCGCCACCATCCAGATGCGCGGGGTAGCCGGAGTCTTCGAAGCCCATCCAGCGGTGGGAGATCCCGAGCGCCGAGACCGCATCGGCCATCTCGCGGCGGCGCACCTCGATCATGCCGAGTTCGTCGACGTCTGCGGCAGCCGCGGGGTTCAGCAGATCACCGCGCTCTCCACCGGTGCAGGTGGCCACCATCACCTCGACGCCCTCCTTGACGTAGCGGGCCATCGTCGCTGCGCCTTTGCTGGCTTCATCGTCGGGGTGGGCATGCACGGCCAGGAGTCGCAGCTGCTCGGTCACACCCACTAGTCTCGCAAGGTCGGTGCAGGATGGCTCGGGGAGGTGCGATGCCCAGCGGAATCCCGGTGGCGCAGTTGTCCCCGCAGATGCGTGAGCGATACGGGATCCGGCCGACTCCGTGGTGGGGATGGCTGGGTCTGGCGACGTTGATCCTGGTCTTCGTCGGTGCCCTGGGCTACGTCGGTTGGCAGTTGGCGGCCCCCGGGATCGACTATCGGGTCCTGTCGTGGCGGGTGGTGGCCGACGACCGCGTGGACATCACCTTCGAGGTCACCCGTGCCGACACCGCGGATGTCTACTGCGTCCTTCGAGCACAGGACTCGACGTGGGCCGATGTGGGTTACGCGATAGCGGCGCTGCCGCGTGGCACGACCTACGTGCAGGAGACCTACGCGCTGCGCACGATCGCTCCCGCCTACGGCATCGAGGTGCTGGGCTGTGCCGCCGGCGGACCACCTGATGGTGTGCCACCGCCGCAGTTCCCACCGGGGGTCGTGCCCCCCGAGCAGCCGTGGACCCCGGTCCCCTGACACCTCCCGGTAGCGGCAGGCATTCGGGGGGCACCTGCCTGTCATGGCAGCCCGGCAGGCCTACGGGCGCCCGCCTCGCAGAACGCCGTTAGGCTTGTCTGATGAGCACTGACGAGGTGACCTGGCTCACCCAGGAGGCCTATGACCGCCTCGCCGAGGAACTCACCGAGCGCAGCGGTCCACGCCGCACGGAGATCGCCAAGCGCATCGAGGCGGCCCGCGAAGAGGGCGACTTGAAGGAGAACGGCGGCTATCACGCGGCCAAGGAGGAACAGGGCAAGAACGAGGCGCGGGTGCGACAACTGCAGCACCTGCTGGAACACGCCCGCATCGGAGTGCCCGAATCAGGGGAGGACGAGGTCGCCCACGGCAAGGTCGTCACGATCCGATTCGTCGATCTCGACGACGAGGAGACCTTCCTCCTCGGATCGCGGGAGGAGGCCGCGCATGCCTCGATCGAGGTGTACTCGCCCACGTCACCCCTCGGTTCGGCCGTCCTCGGCGCCACGGTCGGCGACACGGTGTCCTATGAGTTGGCCAATGGCCGATCGATGAGCGTTCAGATCATCGCGGTGGAGCCCTACGGCTCATAGCGCACGGAATACGCGAGCTGGGCCAGATTCTGGACACACTCCAGAAATTGAACTAGTCTTCTTTCCGTGCCCCGTTCGGTGATCGACCAGCCACGGCACGAACCCGACCCCACAGCGGATCCGCGCGAGGTGCTGCGCTCCCACGGCCTGCAGGTCACCGCCCAGCGGGTGGCGATCCTGCGGGCGCTGGCATCCCATCCGCACGCCACCGCCGAAGGGCTCCTCGATGCGGTGCGCACCGACATCGGGGCCATCTCCCGCCAGGCGGTGTACGACACCCTGGCCACCTTCGAGTCCCAGGGCCTCGTCCGGCGTATCCAGCCCATCGGCTCCCCGGCCCTGTTCGAAGATCGAGTCGGCGACAACCACCACCATCTGGTCTGCCGCAGTTGCGGGCGCGTGGTCGATGTCGACTGCGCTGTCGGCGCCACACCGTGCCTGCAGGCTGCCGATGATCACGGCTTCACGATCGAGGAGGCCGAGGTCGCCTACTGGGGAACCTGCCCGCAATGCCGCACTTCCGTCGTCAACGGCGATCACATGGTGACCGCTCAGGACGGAGGCCCGCACTAGCCGAACCCGGCTGCATCCACCAGACTTCGCGGTGACGAAACCTTCCGCACCGAATTCACAACAGCCGAATTCACAACAGCCGAATTCACAACAGCCGAATTCACAACAGCCGAATTCACACCAGCCGAATAACTGACGTACGACCCATCAGATCGACACATCCGAGAGGTAGCGAGGTAGCAATGTCCGACGAGAGCAAGTGCCCGATCACCGGTGGAGCCAGCGGTGGTACCACCGTGCGCGATTGGTGGCCCGAGCAGCTGAACCTGAAGATCCTGCAGTCCAACTCCCCGCTGGCCGATCCCATGGGCAAGGACTACGACTACGCCGAGGAGTTCACCTCCCTCGACCTTGCTGCGGTCAAGCGTGACATCGCCGAGGTGCTCACCAACTCCCAGGAGTGGTGGCCGGCCGACTACGGCAACTACGGCCCGCTGATGATCCGCATGGCCTGGCACAGCGCGGGCACCTACCGTGTCAGCGACGGCCGCGGCGGTGGCGGGTCAGGCGCCCAGCGGTTCGCGCCGCTGAACAGCTGGCCGGACAACACCAACCTCGACAAGGCCCGCCGTCTGCTGTGGCCGGTCAAGGCGAAGTACGGCAAGAAGCTCTCGTGGGCCGATCTGATGATCCTGACCGGCAATGTGGCGCTGGAGCAGATGGGCTTCGAGACCTTCGGGTTCGGTGGCGGCCGCGTCGACATCTGGGAGCCCGAGGACATCTACTGGGGTCCGGAGGCCGACTGGCTCGGCGATGCCCGCTACACCGGTGACCGTGACCTGCAGAACCCGCTCGCCGCGGTGCAGATGGGCCTCATCTACGTCAATCCGGAGGGCCCCAACGGCGAGCCCGATCCGCTGGCGGCGGCCCGCGACATCCGCGAGACGTTCGCCCGGATGGCGATGAACGACGAGGAGACCGTGGCGCTCGTCGCCGGCGGTCACACCTTCGGCAAGACCCATGGTGCGGCGAATCCCGATGAGTACGTGGGTCGCGAGCCTGAGGGGGCTCCGCTGCAGGAGATGGGCCTGGGTTGGAAGAACTCCTTCGGGACCGGCGATGGCGACGACACCATCACCAGCGGTCTGGAGGGTGCCTGGACACCGACACCCACCCAGTGGGACAACTCCTACTTCGAGACCCTGTTCGGCTGGGAGTGGGAGTTGACCAAGAGCCCGGCAGGTGCCTGGCAGTGGAAGCCCACCGATCCGGCCGCGGCCACGCTGGTTCCGGACCCCGAGAGTGGCGAGTTGCGGCACCCGCCGATCATGTTGACCACGGACCTCGCGCTTCGGATGGATCCGATCTACGAGCCCATCTCGCGGCGCTTCATGGAGAACCCCGCGGAGTTCGCAGATGCCTTCGCGCGGGCGTGGTTCAAGTTGACCCACCGCGACATGGGCCCCATCGCCCGCTACCTCGGTCCGGAGGTGCCCGATGAGGTGCTGCTGTGGCAGGACCCGATCGCGGCTGCACCCCAGCCGGCGATCACCGATGCCGACGTCGCGAAGTTGAAGACCCTCGTGCTGGACTCCGGGCTCACCGTCTCGGAGTTGGTAGCCACCGCATGGGCGTCGGCGTCGACCTACCGCGACAGCGACAAGCGCGGTGGAGCCAACGGTGCGCGCGTCCGGTTGGAGCCGCAGCGTGAGTGGGCGGCCAATGACCCCGATCAGCTCGCCCGGGTGCTGCAGACCCTGGAAGGTATCCAGGCGCAGTTCAACGGTGCTGGCGGCAATCAGGTGTCCCTGGCTGATCTCATCGTCATCGGCGGCGCTGCTGCGATCGAGAAGGCCGCGAAGGACGCCGGCTACACCGTGACGGTGCCGTTCACGCCGGGTCGTGGTGACGCGACGCAGGAGCAGACCGACGTGGAGTCCTTCTCGCACCTGGAGCCGGTTGCCGACGGATTCCGCAACTACCTCGGCAAGGGCCTCCTCGCTCCGGCCGAGCAGCTGCTGCTCGACAAGTCGCAGTTACTGACCCTGACCGCACCGGAGATGACCGTTCTGGTGGGCGGTCTGCGGGTTCTCGGTGCCAACACCGGTGGTTCGAGTGTCGGCGTGCTGACGCACCGCCCCGGTGTGTTGAGCAACGACTACTTCGCCAACATCCTCGACATGGGGACGACGTGGGAGCCCACCTCGGACACCAATGAGTTGTTCGAGGGCCGCGACCGCAACACCGGCGAGGCGAAGTGGACCGGCAGCCGCATCGATCTGGTCTTCGGATCCAATTCGCAACTGCGCGCGATCTCCGAGGTCTACGCGTGGGCCGATGCGGAGGAGAAGTTCGTGCATGACTTCGTCGCCGCGTGGGCGAAGGTCATGGACCTCGACCGGTTCGACGTCGCGAAGTAAGCCCGCTCGTGTGGGGCGTCGTGCGGGCTTCGGCTCGTGCGGCGCCCCTCACGCATTCTCCGGGCGAATCTTCGGGCGGAACGTGCCCATATAGGGCGCGAATCGCCCGAAGAAGGGCTAGGGGTGGGGGGCGGCAGGATTGCGGTCGGGTCGGGTGGCCAGGTACGACCCGGCGAGGACGAGTGGGAAGCCGATGACCAACCCCCACGTCACCGGCTCGGCTAGCACGAGCACCCCCAGGGCGACCGCGACGGCGGGGTTGATGAACGTGATGACCGTCGTGCGTGCTGGCCCGACCTCGCCGATGAGCGCGAACAGCAGCACGAAGGCGAGCGCCGTGGGGATCAACCCGAGGACGATGATCGACCACCACGCGGTAGCCGGGACCGCCTCGCTGGGCCACAGCCACCACACGAAGGGCGCGTAGACGATCGCATTCAAGGTGAGCGCCCACGCGATGACACCGAGGCTGGGCACGTCGGAGAGTTTCGTCGACACGATCATCGGCGCGGTCGCGTAGCCGAGGACCGTGATGAGCGCGGCACCCACTCCCCACCATTGAGCGCCCTCCACGTCGAGGCCGACCAGGGTGGCGACTCCGATGAGACCGACCGCAAGACCGAGGACGCGAATCCCCCGCAGGGACGGATCCAGCCCGAGCAGACGTGCGACGACAGCGGCGACCAACGGCACCATCGCGATGATCAGCGCCGTGAGCGAGCTGGTCAGTCGCTGCTCGGCGTAGCCCAGCGTCAAGAACGCGATGGCGATCTCCAGCAGACCGAACGCCGCGACCCACGGCCAGTGGCGCAGGGCTGGTATGAGCTGGCCGCGCACGGCCGCGATGGGCAGCAGGATCACCGCCGCGATCGCCACCCGCAGGCCCACCAGCACGGCCGGCTCGACGTGCTCCACCGCGATGCGGATGAACATGTAGGGCGTGCCCCAGATGATGCCGAGCGCGATGAACAGGGCCAGGGCCCGACGACTCATGTGAAAGGCCGACGCTAGAAGGTAGAGCCGGGAGTCGAGAAGGCCCCGATCAGGTTGACGATGAGCAGGACCGCCGACAGTGCGAGGCCGACGTATCCGGTGACGATGCCGGTGATGGCCAGGCCGCGACCGGGCAGCCCACCGGTGGTGATCTTGCCCAAGGAGATGTGCCCGAACACCACTGCGAGGACCGGCATCACCGGGAGGAACCACAGGCACAGGCCGATCGTGACTCCCAGAATGCCCAGCACGAGCGACGCGACAGCCATACCGGGTGTGCGAGCGGGGGGAACGGGTGGGCCGAATCCGCCGCCGTAACCACCGCCGTAGGCGGGGGGACCACCGGCTCCCGGGGGTGGGAAGCCAGGTGGCGGCGGTGGTGGTGGCGGATAACTCATGGGGTGACCGTATCGGGTTCCGGCAGTCGCCATTCGACCGAGCGCGCGAAGACACGCAGGCCGCGGGCCTGGTAGTTGGCGAGCGCAGCGGGAGCATCCAGATCGCAGGTGTGCACCCACACGCGCTGCGTGCCCGGCAGTGCCCAGGCCTCCTGCAGCGCCCGCCCCAGCAGCCAACCACCTCGCCCCGAGCCGGCCCTGCCGGGCAGCAGCCCGAGATACGCGATCTCGACGACGCCCTCCGCCTGCTGTTCGAGTTCGACGTAGCCGGCCTCGAGGTCATCGATCGTCATCACCCACAGGTGGTGCGTGTCGCGATCGGTCCACCCCCGCCACTGGGCGTCATCCCAGTCGAGTCGGTCCACCCACTGCCATGGGCCCCCGACTCGTTCGTAGAAGGATCGGCTCAGTCTCGCCTTGTCCGTCGCGATGCGCTGCAGGGCTGCACCGCGCAGGTCCGGGTCATAGCGGACCGCTACCGGGTCGAGCATCTCCAGATGGGTCACGACGACGGCACGAGCGCCCTCGACGGGTCCGCTCAGCAATCGCATGAGAACGCACGGTAGACAATCGGCCAAGTGACTGACAAAGCGGTTCCGGTGCGGTTGACTCCGGGTCCATGGGTGACAGTCTTCTCGTCGACCTTTCCCGCCTGCAGTTCGCGCTCACGACGCTGTTCCACTTCCTGTTCGTCCCGCTCACCCTGGGGCTTGCTCCCTGGGTGGCCATCCTCGACACGATGCACGCGCGCACCGGGGATGAGCGCTATGCGCGACTGGTGCGTTTCTTCGGGTCGCTGCTGCTGATCAACTTCGCGATCGGGGTCGCCTCGGGCATCATCCAGGAGTTCCAGTTCGGGATGAACTGGGCGGTGTTCAGCAGATTCGTCGGCGACATCTTCGGGGCGCCGCTGGCGATGGAGGGGCTCTTCGCCTTCTTCATCGAGTCGACGTTCCTCGGCCTGTGGCTCTTCGGGCGCAATCGGCTCCCCCGCGGACTGCACCTCGCCACGATCTGGTTGTTCGTCCTCGGCACCTGGTTGTCGGCCTACTTCATCATCGCTGCGAACTCGTTCATGCAGAACCCGGTCGGGTATGCCCTCGACCCGGCAACGGGAGATGCGACGCTGACCGACCTAGGCGCGGTGATGTTCCAGCCCCTCACCGTCGTCGCCTGGCTGCACACCATCATCGGCGGCATCATCGCGGCAACCGTCTTCGTCTTCGGTGTCTCGGCCTATCACCTCAAGCGCCGACAGCATGTCGAGATCATGCGCAAGTCCTTCCGCATGGCGATGATCACCGGTATCGCGGCAGGTGCGATGCAATTCGTCGTCGGCGATGTCCTCGGCGTCATCATGGTCGAGGAGCAGCCGATGAAGATGGCGGCAGCCGAGGCTGTGTGGGAGACCACCGGGCCGTGCGCGCCCCTTGGCCTGGTGGCGATCCCCGATCAGGAAGCTCGGGACAACTCCGTGTTCATCGGGGTGCCCTGCCTGCTGTCCATCGTGGCGACCAACTCACTCGATGGTGAAGTCGTCGGAATGAACGAATTGCAGGCTCAATACGAGGAGCAGTACGGCCCCGGTGACTACACCCCCGATGTGTGGATCGCGTTCTACTCCTTCCGCGCGATGATGGGCTTCGGCCTGCTCGGCGCGATCTGGATGGTGTTCGCCTGGTGGCGAACCCGCCGCGGGCGGATGCCGACCTCCAAACTGTTCTGGGGAATCTCCATCTGGATCATCGCCGCACCGTGGTTGGGCAACCTCTTCGGGTGGATCTTCACCGAGAACGGTCGCCAGCCCTGGGTGGTGTACGGACTGTTGAAGACCGAGGATGCGGTCTCAGATCTCTCCGTCGGATTGGTGGCGGTCAGTCTCGCCGGCTTCATCATCCTGTACACCATCATCGGCGTGGTCGAGTTCGTGTTGATGCGTCGCTACGCGATCCGCGGACCGATGGATCCCGATGAGCCGATGCCCGGTGAACCCCCGCGAGTCGATGCCGAGGCGGGTGCTCAATGAGCCTGCCGGAGATCTTCTTCTACGTCATCGCCTTCGTCTGGTCGGTGTTCGTCTTCCTCGAGGGTTTCGACTTCGGAGTGGGCATGCTCACCCGCGTACTCGGCCGCAGTGACGATGAGCGGCGCATGATGCTGCGGGCGATCGGACCCAACTGGGATGCGAACGAGGTGTGGCTGCTCACCGGGGGCATCCTGATCTTCGCGGCCTTCCCCGCGTGGTACGCAGCTGCCTTCCCGTCGGCCTATATTCCGCTGTTGCTCTTGGTTTTCGCTCTCATCGTGCGTGCCCTGGCGATCGAGTACCGCTCCAAGCGACCGAACCATAGGTGGACGCAGAGTTGGGATAATGCCAATCTCGTGGCCGGTTTCCTGCTGCCCTTCCTCGTTGGTGTTTTCTGGGCGGGGATGGTGCACGGTATCCCGATCAACGAAGAGGGCCGATTCGTCGGCGACACACTCTGGTCGCACATCTCGGCGTACTCCCTCCTCGGAGGTCTCGCCCTCGTCGTGTACTCGCTCACCCATGGCGCGGTGTTCCTCGCGATCAAGGTCTCCGGACCACTGCTGGAGCGAGTCCAGGTCACCGCCAAGCGAATGAGCGTGGTGACGCTGGTGGTCATGTCGGCATTCGCGATCTGGACCTGGCTCGCCTACTCCGATGATGTTCTCGGTGCAGTGATGGCCGTCACTACGGTCGTCGCCTTCGTCGTCGTCACCGTCACCGTCTTCTCCGGGCGCTGGCTTCCGGCCTTCTGGTGGAATGCGGTGGGCGCGCTCGCGTTCATGTTCTCGATCTTCATCGCCCTATTTCCGAATGTGCTGCCGAGCACCATCGATGACGGATTCACGCTGACGATCACCGAGGCCGCGGCGAGTAGTTACTCGTTGACCGTGCTGGCCATCGTCGCGGTCGTAGGAATCCCCGGGGTGATGGCCTACCAGGCCTGGTCCTTCTGGGTGTTCCGTAAGCGTCTGACGAAGGAAACCGTCGACGCCGGCCACTACTGAGGAGAATGTCAGTCGAGGGTCCGCAATGCCGCGAGGAGCCGATCGACATCCTCGACGGTGGTGTACGGAGCCAATCCGGCCCGGATCGCGCCAGCATCACCGAGGCCGAGGTGCCGCGAGCATTCCAGTGCGTAGAAGTTGCTAGCCGGTGCATCGACACCGTGCTGGGCCAGGTGCTCGGATACCGACGGTGCATCATGCCCGGCGACGGAGAACAGATGAGTCG
>CBFHQG010000063.1:0-12985 GCA_965657825.1 Actinomycetes bacterium
CCGCGGCACAGCGCACCCGCGAGCAGTTCCGCGGTCGAGCAACTGAGCTTCGACACCCTGGGTTCGGTGGACGAGGTGCCGCTGGACCGCCGCGGTGACGACGTGCCCTCCACCGGACTACCGGAGATGACCGATGCTGATCGGGTGCGCGCGGAGATGGAGGTCCTCGGCCTCGATGTCACCTGTCATGTCATGGACTTCTACTCCGACCTGCTCAATGCACTCGGCGTCACTCGGTCCCGTGACCTACTCGCCTGCCGCTCCCGATCGAACGTGCTCGTGGCCGGGACGGTGATCCTCACCCAGACACCACCGGTACGCAGCGGCCAACGCGTCATCTTCACCACCCTCGACGACGCCACCGGGCCGGTCGACGTCGCGTTCTTCGGTGACGTGCAGCACCTGCATGCCGCGACGGTGTTCTCCGCGAAGATGCTGCTCGTCCGGGGTGTCACCCGGCGAACCGGGCCGCGTGGGCTGTCGATCCGCGCAACGGCCTGCTGGGACCTCACCGATCTGCATCGGGTGTGGCGAGAGGCCGGACTCGCTGCGGTATGCGAGGTGCTCGATGCCACCGATGCGGTGGCCCACAATGAGCAGATGGGTGATCGCGGCGACGTGCGACCGGTGCGTCATCCCTATGCGCTACCCGGGGTGTCCCGGTGAGTCGCCGCCAACTCGGTCGTCCCGCAGCGGCAGCCGATCTCGGCGGCGATGACACCGACTGCACGATCCTGCACGTCGACATGGATGCGTTCTACGCCTCCGTCGAACTCATCGACAGACCCGATCTCCATGGCCGCCCGGTGATCGTCGGTGGTGGAGAGCGCGGAGTGGTGCTGTCGGCGACCTACGAGGCGCGCGCGCTCGGAGTGCACTCCGCGATGCCGATGTCACGCGCCCGCCGCATCGCCCCCGATGCCCTCGTCATCGCCCCGCACCACGAGCGGTACGCGCAGGTGAGCGCTCAGGTGATGGACGTCTTCTCCTCGATCACCCCACTGGTGGAGCCGCTCAGTCTCGACGAGGCCTTCCTCGACATCGCCGGAGCCCGCCGCCGTCTCGGCTCGCCCACACGCATCGGTGAACTCATCCGCACCCGCGTGCACGATGAAGCGCGCATCACCTGCAGCGTGGGTATCGCGCACACGAAGTTCGTCGCGAAGCTCGCCTCCACCGCGATCAAGCCCGATGGGCTGCTGGTGGTCCCCGCGCAGCGGACCCTCGACTTCCTCACCCCCCTACCGGTGAGCGCCCTGTGGGGTGTGGGGGATCGCACCGAGGAGAGACTCATCTCCCTGGGGTTGCGCACCGTCGGTGATATCGCCAGCACCCCGCTGGAGACCCTCACCCGCGCGCTGGGAACGGCAGCCGGAGAACGACTGCACGACCTGGCCTGGGGGCGCGATGACCGGCGCGTCATCCCCGATTCGCCGGAGAAGAGCATCGGGAACGAGGAAACCTTCGCCCGTGACGTCGACGACCCCCAGGTCATCGCGGCCGAACTCCTACGGCTGTCCCAGAAGGTCGCAGCTCGTGCTCGATCCCGGGGCTTGGCGGGTCGGACCGTAGCGGTGAAGATCCGCTTCGCCGACTTCTCCACCATCACCCGGTCGAGAACCCTGGTGAGTCCGACCGACATCGCCCAGGAGATCTACGCGACCGCCCACGAGCTCTACGCCGCCCTCGGCCTGCAACGGGTGCGGATCCGCCTCGTGGGGGTCCGGCTGGAGGGGCTGGTCCCCGGCGGAGACCGGGCCGATCAGCTCAGTCTGCTGCCCGACGGCCAGGCCGACCCCGCCGACTGGAGGGCTGCGGAGACCGCTGCTGATGATCTGCGAGCCCGATTCGGTGTCGCTGCTGTGCGCCCGGCGCGCCTCCTCGACCCCGGCCCGGGATCCTGACGGGGATACCCACACGGGGATACCCAGACGGGGATACCCAGGCGGGGATCTCAGCACCCCGGGTCACCGGATGGTCACGATGTGACCGAAGGCATCTCGCGTCCCCCACGATCGCCGGGTACTCTGTTCGACAGGGACCGTGGGGACGGTCGTGGATCGACTACCCTGCCAAAGCACGAGGTCAGCGCCACGAGGAGGACGCCATGCCGCTGTCAGAGCATGAGCAGCGACTGCTAGAGCAGATGGAGCAGGCGCTGTATGCCGAGGATCCCAAGTTCGCGACCTCCTTGCGCAACACCTCCGGTGGCCGGGCGAGTCGCGGCCGAGCCGCTCTCGGCGTCATCGTGTTCCTCGGCGGCGTCGCCATGCTTCTCGGTGGTGCGATCATTCCGCTCATTCCCCTCGGTGTCGCCGGCTTCGCGGTGATGGTGCTCGGCGCGCTCATCACCTACCTCGGGCTGCGGCCTGGTCCGGCGACCTCCGCCGACGCAGAGACTCCCTCCGGGGAGGTTCCCACCGCTGGGCGCACAGCCAAGCCCAAGCCGACCAGCGGTTTCATGGACCGTCTCGAGGATCGCTGGCAGCGCCGACGCGAGCAAGGCCCCGGACAGGATCTGTAATCTCGACCGGCTCGGTTGACGTCCTCACCATCCGCACATCCCACCAGGCCCGCACTCGATCGGCCATGGGCCGAGACCGGGCCACCACCGGCGAGATCGCAGCGAGGACGGTCCGCAGGTGCTGCGGTGACGGGGTTGATTCAGCAGCGAGTTCAGGCGCATAGCGAGCCTGCTCGATCCACCACAGCAGTCGAAGCACCGCATCCCTGCTCGGCCCATCGAAGGTGACGTCGCTGCGCACCATCTCGCTGCGCATCCAGGTGACGTAGTCACGGGGGGTCAGTTGCCGGGGTGGGCGAAGACCGAACCGGTCGACGGTCTCGACGAACTCAGCCCAGGCTCCCTCGATCCGCATCACCGGGTCGGCCTGCTCGGTGCGTCGCCGACGCCGCAGGGCGCGGATTCCCGGAGGTCCGAGGGCACCGACCGCGATCACCAGCAGGATCGGGATCCACCACCAGGGCAGGCTGCCACTCGCGTTGGGACCGACCCCGGGATCGACGTCGACCGGTGGGGGAGTTGGTAGGGGATCATCGGCGGGGAACTGCGTGGCCCGGTCCGGGACATCCGAATACGAGGGCGCCACGACACCGGCTGCCTCGCCGTCACTGCGCGGGGTCGGCTCGAACCACACCCAGCCCAGGCCGTCGAACCATAGTTCCGGCCACGCGTGGGCATTGCGTCCCCGTACCGACCACGTCCCATCGGTGTTCTGCGTGCCCGACGTGAAGCCGACATTGACTCGCGCGGGGATCCCCAGGCTGCGTGCCATCAGAGCCATCGATGCGGCGAACTGTTCGCAGTAGCCGATACGTTCGGTGAGGAACGCGGCGACCGGGTCATCGCCGGCGCCGGCCTCCAGCGAGGTGCTGTAGGTGAAGCCACCATCGACGGTGAACCACTTCTCCAATGCGAGGGCCTGCCGGTAGGGGGAGTCCACACCGCGAGTGACCTGCTCGGCGAGGGTGCCTACCTGCGGAGTCAGGTCACCAGGCAGCGAGGTGAGCGCCTGTAACTCGGCCGGGGTCGGACCGGTCGCTGCCCGTAGCTGATCCCGCGTCGGCTGCACGTCGTAAGCGGTGACCGTGTACGTCGATCCCGCCGCCTCGACATCCTGCCCAGACACTGTCCGGGTGGCCGGCTCCCAGGTCCACCGGTCGCTGAGATCACCGCGAATGCTGGTCGCTGCGAACGGCACGGGAAGCTGCGGGTTGATCAGGTCGCCGACCTCGATGGCGTAGGTGTTCACCGCGACCTGCGTTCCCTCCTCGCGCACCGGTGGAGGCAGCGGTTGGGTCAGGGGCAGGCGCACGCTGGTCTCTGCCGGTCGCCAGGTGTCACCGTCGAACTGCGTCAGCGTCACCATGCGCAGATACCCCGGTGTCGCCGCATCCGTGGTGTAGGACAGCACCTCCTGGGAGGAGTTGTTGACCAGGCTGCGCCGCAGTGAGACGAAGGGGTCGAGACTGATCTGCCCGTCACCGCCGCTGACACCCCCGGCAACGGAGGCGCCTCGCCCGGTGCCCCACACCGGCTCACCGAGTCCGGGTATCGCCAGGGGAGCGAGCAGTGCGATCGCGACCGCCGTACCTCCGGCGGCCAGGATGCGGGGGTCGAACGCGCTGACTCGTGCGGGCCGCTGGTGAGCCTGGGGCCCGGCACTGGGTCGTGGTCGGGATCGACCGGCGATCGGCCCCCAGGCCAGGAGGCTGGCTCGGGCATCGACGGCGAGGAGGCCCAGCCAACCGCTGGCACCGATCGGCAGCAGCCACCATGGCAGGCCGGCTGGAGTGACGGCGATGGGCAGGGACGCTAAGACGAGCAGGGGCGCGCCGGCCACGGCGGGTAGCCGGAGGGTCACCCCGATGGCATCGACGGCGATGGCGATGAGCCCCACTCCACCGGCGGCGAGGAGCACCAGGGCGGGGGACTGGGGAACAGGTGGCGCGAGGGTCTCGGCGTCAGCGAGACCGCCCTGGGCGAGGATTCGCAGCGCATCGATGGCTCCGGGGCCGGGCAGCACCCACCAGGTGGCAGCCGGGAGGACGAACAGCCAGGTGAGCATCGTCAGCCAGGCCAGCGCCGTCGCGATGGGGTGGGTGATGGCGGGGAGACCCACCGCCCGGCACAGGAAGCCCACGACGCCCACCGCCATCACGACCGCGGCGACCGATGGGAGGAATCCGGGACCTTCGAATAGGGGGAGCAGGGTGAGCGACGCGGTCATCGTCGCGATCGCCGCGGCGATGGTGGCCCACGGTCGTCCTCGGACCAGTCGGGATTCGGGGAGTGCGCGCGGTGCGGACATCATCGGCCTCGCACCGTCGGCAGCCCATCGGTGGACACCGCGTGCAGCGTCTGCGCCCAGGCCGAGGGGAGTGGGCTGCGCGTGGGGTCGATGGAGCGGGGGAGCACAGCGGTGTGCCAGCCACCGGACCGGGCCTGATGCGCGACGGAGTCCGCGCCCGCAGAAGGCAGTCCCCAGTCCTGGGGGTCGAGGATCATCGCGATGCCGAGATCCTGGCTGCGGCGAGGATGCTGGTGGGCGAGGAGTCCACCCGTGGTCTCATCGGCCGTGACGATCGCGACGACGAAGTCCGCTCGCCAGGTCGGTGACTCCGCGCGGTCTGTCATGCCGATGTCCTCTCGGAGGGAGGTGACAGCCAGGGTGTCCAGGAGCAGATGACGGCCTTCTACACCGGTGAGTCGGGCGGTGATCGCCTGCCCGTCGATGCCGGCGACCAGGACCTGGAACCCTGAGCGCAGCAGGTGCGCACCGATGCTCGCGACCGCGGAGAGCGCGACTTCGAATGAGGCGTCCGGTCCGCTGCCGACATGGACACCGCGGCGGTCATCGAGCACGATCATCGCCTGGCGGGTCCAGGGTTGCTCCTCGCGACGCACCATCATCTGCCCGCTGCGGGCACTGGCGCGCCAGTGGATCCGGCGCAGGTCGTCACCCACGCGGTATTCGCGGGGGACCACGTCGTCGTCACCGCGGGCAGCGAGTGCGGCCAGGGTCGCGTCACCGTGACCGAGGTGCTCGGCATGGGGGGAACCGGCGGTGAGGGGGATCACGCGCGGGATCACCAGGACCGAATCGGTGGATCGGAAGGAGCGGCGGATTCGGACGAGGCCCAGCGGATCGAGCGCCACGACCGAGAGTGGACCGAGGGCGAAACGACCCCGACGTGTCGGGTTGATCGATGAGGTGATGCGCCGGATCTCGCCCGGTTGCAGACGCGGCGCGATCCGCCGGAGTGCCGACCCCATCGAGGCGGGGACCGCATCGAACAGCAACATCGTGGCAGTACGGGCTGACCCGAGGTTCTCGATGGTCAGGGTGATCTCCGCCGATTCGCCCACCGTGATGTGACGGGTAGACACGGTCCGGGTGCAACCGAGGGTGAATCCGGACCGGGAGACCACCACCCAGGAGATGAGCGGGAGCAGGATGGCGACGAGAGCCACGCTGAGCAGATCGCGCTGACCGGACAGCACGGCTCCGAGCGCGAGGCCGAGTCCGACGGCGATGAGCCCTTTACCTCTCAGGGTCAGGCCATCGACGATCGATCGCAGGCGACGCATCTACCGGATCGCTGCTCTACCGGATCGCGGCGGGCACGGGTACCGAGTCCAGGAGCGAGGACACCACCGCCTGGGCATCGATGCGCGAAATCTGCGCATCGGTGGTCGTGATCAGTCGATGGGCCAGGATGGGCTCGGCCAGCCGTTGGACGTCATCGGGAAGGACGTAGTCGCGCTGGGACAGCGCAGCGTTCGCCCGGGCGGCGCGCACCAGGTGCAGCGCGGCACGAGGCGATGCCCCCAGGCGTAGCCGGGGATCATGTCGCGTGGCGTGGACCAGATCGACGACGTAGCGCTGGATGGCCGGTGCGACGTGAATGGAGCGGACTGCCTCGACCATGGCCTCGACGTCGGTGGCGTCGGCGACCGGTGAGACCTCCTGGAGCGGATCGTGACCCCCGTGGCTGGCCAGCATGGCGATCTCAGCATCCGCATCGGGGTAGCCCATGGTGATGCGCGCCATGAAACGGTCGCGCTGGGCTTCGGGCAGCGGATAGGTGCCCTCCATCTCCGCGGGGTTCTGCGTGGCGATGACCATGAACGGCTTAGCCAGCAGGTAGGTCGTTCC
Source organism: Actinomycetes bacterium (assembly GCA_965657825.1). Classification (GTDB taxonomy): domain Bacteria; phylum Actinomycetota; class Actinomycetes; order S36-B12; family S36-B12; genus M55B157. The sequence goes on from CBFHQG010000063.1 coordinate 6,681, forward strand.
GTCGACGGTGACCTGACCTTCCTCCATGCACTCCAAGAGGGCCGACTGTGTTTTCGGTGATGCGCGATTGATCTCGTCACCGATGACGATGTGGGCGAACACGGCACCGGGTTTGAACTCGAAATCGCGAGTGTCGGAATTGAACACGCTGACCCCGACGACATCGCTGGGCAGGAGATCGGGAGTGAACTGGATGCGCCGGACCGAGCAGCCGAGGCTGCGTGCCAGGGACTTGGCCAACATCGTCTTGCCCACCCCGGGAACATCCTCGATGAGGAGGTGACCGCCGGCGAGGAGGACGATCAGGGCGGTGCGGATGGCCTCGGGCTTGCCGGAGATGACCCCCGACACCGACTCGCCGATGCGCGTCACCTGCTGCACGGTGACGGTGGTCGACTGTTCCGCCGAGGAGGTGCTCACCCTTGATTCTCACCCGGGGGGCGCTTCGACGCCACCCCGGGGCGGGATAAGTCGGACGTATACGACAGGATCGCCCCATGACCACAGTGCATCCGGCCGAGCTCGGCCGCTTCTTCGAGGACTACACCGTCGGCGACGTCTACCAGCACCCCTTCGGACGAACGATCTCCGAGGCGGACTCGACCTGGTTCACCCAGTTGACCTGCAACACCAACCAGAATCACTTCAATGCTCACCTGGCCCAGAGCAACCCGATCACCGGTGGTCGGGTCATCGTCAACTCCGGATTCACGGTGGCGCTGGTTCTCGGCCTGTCGGTCATCGACATGAGTCAGAACGCGGTCGCCAACCTCGGGTGGACCGACATCAAGCTCACCCACCCGGTTTTCATCGGTGACACGCTCTACGCCGAGAGCATCTGCACCGATAAGCGTGAGAGTTCCTCGCGGCCGAACATGGGCATCATCACGATGAAGACTCGCGGGCTGAACCAGGACGGCGATGAGATCGTGTCGTGGACCCGCTCGGTGATGATCCCCAAGCGTGAGGCGGGAATCGGTCAGAATTACTTCCCCGAGGCGAAGACCGGGCCTATCACCGCCTGATCGGCCCCACCGGGAGTCGTGTTTCCACTGCCTGCCCGCCCACAGACTCGATCCGGTATGCGGCCGGGTCGGCAGCGTCAGGCGTGTCGGTGACGACTTCGACCGCTTCGGTCCCCTCGTACCAGATGCCGATGCGGTCATCGGTGGCGTAGGAGGTCGGCAGCAAGCCCTCCGCGACCGTGCGCTGAAGAAGGGGGCGGCGCTGCTCCTCGCTGTCGTAGTGGACGCCGTTGCCGTAGGGAAGCAGGCCGAGGGCATCGGTGACAACCTGCAGGCTGGGTCCGAAGGAATCCGTGGGACCACCGGTGTGCCAGCAGATGGAGCCTGCACTCACCCCCGCCAGGATCGTGCCGCGCTCCCACGCGGCGCGCATCGCGGTGTCGACTCCGTGCAGCCGCCACAGTGCCAGGAGATTCGCGACGCTGCCGCCACCGACCCACACCAGATCGCTGCGCTCGAGGACCTCCTCGGGATCACGGTTGGGCATCGTGAACAGGGCGAGGTGATCGACATCGCATCCAGCGGTTGCCAGAGCCGCATATGAGCGCGCCAGGTAGGACGCATCATCACCGCTAGCCGTCATCACCAGGCACACACGCGGTCGTTCGGCACTGGTGCGGGCGAGGGCATCGAGCAGCATGGGACCGGGCTTCATCACCCCCCACCGATCCGTGGCGAGGAAGCCGGCGCTGGTGGCGAGGATACGACGAGTGGGCATGGTGCTCCTTCACGGTGACGCGGATCAGGTGGCGGATCGGGTGAGATCAGACAGGAGTGCGGATGCGGCGCGGCGACCGCTGACGAGAGCACCCTGGATGCTTGCGGTGTCGCGGTGGTCCCCGGCTACATAGAGCCCCTCGGATATTCGGACCGGTCGTTGCAGGGTCAACGGCACGCTCATCGCCGGCAGTGCATAGGGGATCGGGTAGGTCGCCAGCAGATCCCACCGCGAGGTGTTTGCCGACAGTAGATGAGACAGATGGCGTCGCACGACGGTTTCGCTCTCGGATGAGGGGTGGATGCCCAGCGCGGAGCAGGACACCAGTGACTGCCCGGCGGGAGCGTACGTCGGTGCGGCGTTGGTGAGCACGACGGCGTTGACCAACGGTCCGCGACCAGAGCCATCGAGGCAGAGGACCCCGTCACCGTCGGTGAGCGTGGACCCGGGGACGTCGGGTCGGAAGTACCAGGTGGTGACGGAGCGAGCCGCCGGGATCTGCAGTCCGGCTGCCAACTGACCGGCTGTGCTCGGATCGCTGGCGAGGATGACCGCGCGCGTCTCGATACGTCCCCGCGAGGTCCGAACCGACGGTGGGTTGACCTCGGTGACGGTCGTGCCCAGATGGATGGGGATACCGGCACGAAGGGAGAGGTTGCGGGGGATGGCTCCCATTCCCTCGGCAGGGACCGAGGGGGTACCGCGGACGAAGGAACGCAAGACCAGGTCGGCGAACCTGCGTGATGTCGACAACTGCGACTCGAGGAACACTCCGGACAGGAACGGCCGGATGAAGCGTTCCAGGAGGCGCTCGTCGATCCCCGCCGCACGCAGTGCCTCATCGGTGGTGATGTCGGGTTCGCTGGTGAGCTTCGTGATCGGCTGGAGTGCTCGGCTGAGCACGTAGGCTGCGAAACGGCTCTCAGCGAGCAGCGAACCCAGGGGTGCGGTCACCGAGTCCCACATCCAGGTGGGTTGTCGGCGCGGATCGGCGATGCGATAGGTGTGCGCTCCCAGGGTGATGCGGGCGCCCGCGACGAAGGGGCGCAGGTTGAGAGCGTCATGATCGAGTACGCGTCTGCCTTCGGGATAGGACGGGTTGTACAACTGGAATCCGCGGTCGAGACGGAACCCGTCCACGATGTCGGTCCGGACCCGGCCGCCGACTTCGTCACCGGCCTCCACCACGCAGATGTCCAGCCCGGTGTCACGCAGGTGATACGCAGCGGCCAGTCCCGCGAGCCCCGCGCCGACGATGAGCACATCGCAACGACGTGGCAGCTCGCGCGAATCCGAAGGTGTCACGTCGGTGACGTTATCGCGCGGGCCTGTGGATGACGAATACACGCGGGCAGTGTCCTCGGGCACCATCGGACCATGAGGAGAATCGGATCATCGGAACAGTCACCACCGGTGCATCGCCGCGGCCGGTCTATCGGGCTGTATCCATCGCGGGAAACTGATGCGCTGCAGGGGATTGCGCCGCCACGTCACGCAGAGGTGGAGTTCGCCGACGGGATGGACCCGGTGCTGGTGCTGCGTGGTCGATCAGTCCGTCGCCATGCGCGTGAGGGGCATTCACGAGCGAGGGCCGCGAGGCGACCATTCGGACTGACGGTCACGCGACCCTCGCGGGCCACGCTCATCGCGATGGCGTCGTCGTCGGCGGTGACCTGGTTCGTCGCCATGCGCATCCTGTGAACAGGCTCAGAGAGTGGCGCGGATGGCCTCGTCGATGGTCGGATCAGTCCAGGTGAAACGGTGATCCTCCAGCACAGCGGGGACGACCCGCTGGCTGCCTAGAACGTCAGAGGAGAACTCCCCGAGAGCGATCTTCAAGGCCGCAGCCGGGACGGGAAGCACAGTGGGGCGTTGAAGAACCCGCCCCATCGCTGCGGTGACCTCGGCATTCGTCACCGCGACGGGGGCGGTCAGGTTGACCGGACCGATGTACCTGTCGTCCTCGAGCAGCGTGATGAGTGCGTCGACCTCATCACGCAGGGAGATGAAGGACCAGTACTGATGACCGGAGCCGATTCGTCCGCCGAGGCCGAGACGGAAGATCGGCAGCAGGCGCTTCCATGCCCCGCCCTCGTTGCTGACGACGAGACCGGTGCGCGCGAAGGCGACCCGGATTCCACCCTGTTCTGCTGGTGCGGCTGCCGCTTCCCATTGCGCCACGACATCGGCGAGGAATCCGGCCCCCTGGGGAGAGGACTCGGTCACCTCGCGATCGCCGGTATCTCCGTAGTAGCCGATCGCCGAGCCACTGACCAACACGCGCGGCTTCGGCTCCAGATGCGTCATCGCTCGCGCGATGGTGTCGGTGCCGTTGACGCGGGAGAGCAGGATCTGGCGTTTATAGGCCGGGGTCCACCGTTTGTCGCCGACGCCGGCTCCGGCGAGGTGCACGACACCGTCGATCCCGTTCAGGCCGACGAGGTCGACCTCCCCTGATTCGGGATCCCAGCGCACCTCATCGACTGCTCCGGGACTGCGACGCACAAGTCGAATAACCTCGTGTCCTCGCTCGCGCAGCGACGGAACAAGGGCCGAGCCGATGAGCCCGGAGGCTCCGGTGACGGCGACGCGCATCATCAACCGAGGTCGCCGAAGGCAGCGTCCTCGAGGCGATTCTTGATCGCGGTGAGGAAGCGGGCTGCATCGGCACCGTCGACGAGCCGGTGATCGTAGGTGAGGGCGAGGTAGATCATCGACCGCACCGCGATGACGTCGCCTCCGGTCTCGTCGGTGACGACGACGGGTCGCTTGACAACGGATCCCGTGCCGAGGATCGCGACCTGCGGCTGGTTGATGATGGGAGTGTCGAACAGCGCACCTCGGCTGCCGGTGTTGGTGATCGTGAAGGTGCCACCGGACAGTTCGTCGGGGGCGACCTTGTTGGTGCGGGTGCGGTCGGCGAGGTCGGCGATCCGGCGAGCCATCCCGGCGACATTGAGGTCTCCGGCTCCGCGCACGACGGGAACGAGGAGGCCACGGTCGGTGTCGACGGCGACCCCGAGGTTCACGTCCCCGTGGTAGATCACGGTCCCCGATGCCATGTCGAGCGAGGCGTTGACCTGCGGATAGGCCGCGAGTGCCTCGACAGCAGCGATGGCGAAGAACGGTAGGAAGGTGAGTTTGACCCCTTCTCGACGCTCGAAGTCAGCCTTCACCCGATCGCGGAGCGCGGCCACGCGGGTGACGTCGACTTCGACGACGGTCGTCAACTGAGCGGAGATCTGCAGCGACTCGGTCATGCGTTCGGCGATCACCCGACGCAACCGGCTCAGGGGAGCGGTCGTGCCGCGTAGGGCCGCCACCTGCGGGTTGGTCACCACAGCAGCAGGGGCGGCAGGCGAGGGTGCAGGTGACGCCGGTGGTGCCGAGGTGGCAGGGGTCTTCGCGGCCTCGGCGGCGGCGAGGATGTCGGCCTTGCGGATACGGCCACCTACGCCGGTGCCGGTGACGGCGGTCAGGTCGACCCCGTGCTGGGTGGCGAGCTTGCGGACGAGGGGGGTGACGTAGGGCTCGCCCCCGTCGCTGGAGGATGCCGCCGGTGTGGCGGGAGTGGGGGTTGCCGGTGGTGGTGCGGGGGCGGGCTCGGGTGTGGGTGCGGGGGTTGCCGCCGGTGGTGCGGGAGTGGGCGCTGGAGTGGGCGCTGGAGTGGGCGCTGGGGCTGGGGGTGAGACCGCCCCGGCCGCTCCGATCAGTCCGAGTTGTCCGCCGACTTCGACGGTGGCGTCCTCGGGGGCGTCGATGGACAGCAGAACGCCGCTGGCCGGTGCGGGGATCTCGGTGTCGACCTTGTCGGTGGAGACTTCGAGGAGGGGTTCGTCGGCGGCTACGGTGTCGCCGACCTTCTTCAGCCATCGGGTGACGGTGCCTTCGGTGACACTCTCCCCGAGAGCCGGAAGCACGACCGGTGTGCCCGCCCCGGCGGGGGCCGGTGCGGCAGCCGGTGCACCAGCAGGTGCGGGTGGCGGTTGGGCAACGGTCGGTGCGGGTGCTGAAGGTGCGGGTGCGGGTGCGGGTGCCGGAGGTTCGGGTGCCGGAGGTGCCGGTGCGGGTGCCTCAGCGGAGGTGCCGATCATCCCCAGTGCCCCGCCGACTTCGACGGTGGCATCCTCGGGGGCGTCGATGGACAGCAGAACGCCGCTGGCCGGTGCGGGGATCTCGGTGTCGACCTTGTCGGTGGAGACTTCGAGGAGGGGTTCGTCGGCGGCTACGGTGTCGCCGACCTTCTTCAGCCATCGGGTGACGGTGCCCTCGGTGACGCTCTCCCCGAGAGCCGGAAGCACGACCGGTGTGCCCGCCCCGGCGGGGGCCGGTGCGGCAGCCGGTGCACCAGCAGGTGCGGGTGGCGGTTGGGCAACGGTCGGTGCGGGTGCTGAAGGTGCGGGTGCGGGTGCGGGTGCCGGAGGTTCGGGTGCCGGAGGTGCCGGTGCGGGTGCCTCAGCGGAGGTGCCGATCATCCCCAGTGCCCCGCCGACTTCGACGGTGGCGTCCTCGGGGGCGTCGATGGACAGCAGAACGCCGCTGGCCGGTGCGGGGATCTCGGT
>CBFHQG010000064.1:0-258 GCA_965657825.1 Actinomycetes bacterium
GGTCACGGTGGAGGCGAGGAAGCTCTTGACCAGCGCCGGGTTCTGATCCGCGGCCAGTCCTGTCTGGCAGACCAGCTGGTAGGTCACCAGCACGATCGGGTAGGCATCCGGGGCGGCCACGGTGTAGTCGAGCTTCAAGGCGAGGTTGTTGCCCGAGCCGACCTGGGTGGCCAGGGTCAGGGCGTTGGAGGCGTTGGCGCTGGTCGGTTCGACCGGGCCGGCACCGTTGTCGATCAGGGCGCCCTTGGAGTTCTGCGC
>CBFHQG010000064.1:268-12931 GCA_965657825.1 Actinomycetes bacterium
CCGACGCGGCGACCTGGTCGGAGCCCTTCGCGCCCTGGCCGCCAGGGGCCAGCCAGTCCTTGCCGGTGCCGAAGGCCCACACGCCGGGAGCCGTGGCGGCCAAGTACTTGGTGAAGTTATCGGTGGTGCCGGAGGAATCCGAGCGGTGGAACTGCGCGATGGAGGCGTCGGGCAGGCTCGCACCCGGGTTGATCGCGGTGATCGCGGGGTCGTTCCACTTGGTGATCGTGCTGGCGAAGATTCCCGCGAGGACGTCGGGGGTGAGGATCAAGCCGTCGAGGCCCTCGACGTTGTAATTGACCGCGATCGCGCCACCGACATTGGGGATGTTGATGGCCGGCCCGGCGTTGCAGCGGGCATCAGCGGCGGTGAGGTCCTCGTCGGCGGCAGCGGAGTCGGTTCCGGCGAAGGACGTCTGGGCGGCGACGAACTGCTCGATGCCGGCACCGGAGCCCACGGGCTGGTAATCGATCGTCGCGTCGGGGCAGGCGATCTGGTAGGTGTTGATCCACACGGACATGGCGTTCGCCTGAGCGCTGGAGCCGGCCGCCTTGATCGAGCCGTCCACGCAGTCGTTGGGCCCGGCGGTATTGGTCGGGTTGGCGGTGTCTCCGCCGTCAGATGAGCCGCCACAGGCGGCGAGAACGAGTGCGCTGGTAAGCGCGGTGGCCGCGAGAGCGGCACGTCGGGTGGCCTTCACCCTGAACCTCCTTGATGTCGGGGTCGAACACCTGCGAACGTAGGCAGGCCGGGTGAAGCCGGGGAAGGGTCAAGGTGAACGCCAGGTGAACGCCCAGCCAACACTGGGGGCGGCTTCGGAGGTCTACAGGGTGTGTCGCTCGATGGCGATGATGCGCGGCAGATCGGCTCCATCGAATTCACGATGGATGACCAGGAAGCCCCCGGGCGGGAGCTTCTCGTCGAGGTCACCCCGGCCGCTCCACCGAAGACCGGCGATGGCCTCGACCAGGGTCGGGAGCACGGGGCGATGCGAGCACACCACGAGCCGTGCCGGGTCGGCGAGTAGGGCCAGCATCCGCTTCGCAGCGCGCTTGGGGTGCTCGTCGTGGCCGGCCTCGCTCAGGCTCGGTTCGGCCTGGATCGGGGCACCGATCGACTTCGCATAGCGGCGCACGGTCTCCGAGCAGCGCGCGGAATCCGACGAGTACACCTGCTCGATGCCGTAGGCCGACAGCAGGGGCACGAGTGCCTTGGCCTGTGAGCGCCCCTTGCCCGACAGCGGGCGGCGAGCATCTTCGGTGCCGCTGAAATCCGCACGCTTGAGTGCCTGGGTATGGCGCAGCAGGATCAGCGGACTGGTCGCAGGCAGGTCAGCGGCCTGGCGCACCAGATCGGCGTCGCGCGGGTAGGTGAGCAACCGTGCTGCTTCCGTGAGGCCCACCCAGCGCACCTCGTCGACTTCGTCGTCGGGGGCGAACCCTTCGTCGCTGGCGATCTCTGCACGCCAGTAGTCGACGGTCTTCGGCCGGCCCATGACCTCGTAGGACTGCTGCGGCAGCGGGACCTCGAGTCGAGGCACCAGACCGGTCTCTTCATCGCATTCGCGCACCGCGGCGGTGAGGATGTGCTCGCCGGGATCGACCTTGCCCTTCGGCAGCGACCAGTCGGCTCGATGGGGGCGGTGGATCAGCAGCGTCTCGGGACCGCGGGGGCCGGTGCGCAGCAGCACCACACCTGCGGCGCGAACCGGTTCGACAGACGGGGGGTGGGCCATGGTGTGTCAGAGGATGCCCGATCGCCGAGCGATCTTGCGCGCTCGGGGCCAGATCCGGGCTGTGAAGACCTCTCGGTCGGCGAGTTCCGCCTCGACCTCGACCGCGTGGAGCAGGCCGAGGAGGTAGCCGGTGCGGCCGTCCGCGCTCTGGGCGAACTCCCGCAGCGCGACCTGGGCGACGTAAGCGTCCTGGTGGGTGCCGAGGACCTCGGTCACCTCACCCAGCGCATCGGCGAGCGCCTCGACTCGAGCACCGAACACGGGGGCGAGCGCTTCGGCGGCGTAGCGGGCCTTCTTCGCGGTGATGCGCGCCTCATGCCACTGTTCAGCCGGGGCCTCGTCGTCCAGGGCGCGGGCGTCTCGGGCGAGCTTCTTGTAGGCCTGGGCCATCAGCGGGGGTAGCGCTTTGGCACAGGGTTCGCGCGCGGCCTCGGTCAGGTGCGGATCGCCGACGGCGGCCACGAGTGCGGCCACCAGTGAGCGATATCGCGGAGTGTCGAGCATCGAGAGGGTGAGTGATTCGGCTTCGGCGATGCGTCCGGCGAGGATCGGATCGATGTGCTCGCGCACGACCTCGGCATCGGTGGGTGGCAGGGTTCCGGCGTGGGCATCGAGGCGCTGAGTGAGGACTTCGGTGTCGCGCGCCGCCCCGAGGGAGCCGGCCGCCCACGCGAGCTCCTCGCGAAGACCATCGGCCCAGTCGGCGGCGAGTAGGGGCCGAAACACCCGCAACCCGCTGCGCAGTCGCCGTGCGGCCACCCGCAACTGATGCACGGAGTCGGGCAGACCGCGGCGAAGTCGGACATCCTGCAGCAGGAAGCGGCGCACGTGCGTGGCCAGGTGGGCGCGTACCGCCTCACCGGCGGGGTCCTGAGGCGACGGCCATCGTGCGGTCGGCACATCGGGTGGGGCGCTGGTGCGAGGTCCGAGCGCGGCGGCGGCCTTGCTGGTGGTGCCGGGGACAGCGCCATGCTCCACGAGCGCGGCGACGATGTCGTCGAGCACGGTGGTGTCGATCTCACCCTGGGGATCGGGGATCCCCTCGACCTCGATCTCGCGGAAGATCGCCGCGGTGCGCTCGCCGTCGAGGACGGCCACGGTGTCGTCGACGAGCTCCGCCGTCGGGCGCCCGTGCGCATCAGCCAGCACGATCGGGGTGCGTTCGGTGCGCAGAGTGACGACCGGTGCGAGTGGTGCCTCTCGCACGAGAGCGGCCACGATCTCCTGCAGGGCTACGGGAACCTGCATCGAGTCGGTGAGGGGGACGCGCACCTCATCACGGGTGCCCGCGTCGGCGCCCTCGACGGGCAGTTTCAGGTGCCAGCCCTCGTCAGGCCCACCCTCGCGCTTGCGCAGGGTGACTCCCCAGCGGAACAGGCGCAGGTCGGTGGTGTCGTAGTAGATGTTGCGCATGGTGAAGGTCGGGCGCGATTCGACGCTCGCCGCACCCCATGTGACTCCGGAGAGGGCAGGCAGGCGGAACAGCGCGTGCACCCGCAGCTTGCGTTCGACCTCTCGGTGGGTCTCCGGTGACGACATCGAAGGACTCGTCAGGACAGTCGACCGCGGGTGCGGTGGACATCGATGAGGGTCTCCTGGATGTCGCGCAGCGGGCGACCGTCTGCGTCGTGGGTGCGCCGCAACCAGGTGCCGTCGGGCTGCAGGAGCCAGGCGGCGGTGTCGGGTTCGAAGGCCAGTGTGATGAGGGCATCGATCTCGGCGATGTGCTCGGGTGCTTTGAGGCTGACCAGTGATTCAACGCGTCGGTCGAGGTTGCGGTGCATGATGTCGGCCGAACCGATCCAGATCTCCGGGTCACCGCCGTTGGCGAACTCGAAGGCGCGGGAGTGCTCGAGGAACCTCCCGAGAATGCTGATCACCTCGATGTTCTCACTCAGCCCCGGTACACCCGGGCGCACAGCGCAGATGCCGCGCACCCACACGCGCACCGGGACGCCAGCCTGCGAGGCCCGATACAGCGCATCGATGATGCGCTCGTCGACGATCGAGTTGCACTTGAATCGAATGCGCGCCGGGCGCCCCGCGCGGTGATGTTCGATCTCGCGCTCGATGCGCTCGATCAAGCCGCTCCGGATGGAGTGTGGTGCCACCAGCAGGCGGTGGTACTCGGTGTTCATCGAGTAGCCGGACAGCACGTTGAACAGGTCGAGGACATCGTCGCCGACCTGCGGATCGCAGGTGAACAGGCCGAAATCCTCATACAGCCGGGCGGTTTTTGGGTGGTAGTTGCCGGTGCCGATGTGGCAGTAGCGACGGAGTTGGTCGCCGTCGTCGCGCACGACGAGTGAGAGTTTGCTGTGCGTTTTCAAGCCGACCAGGCCGTAGACGACATGAACCCCGGACTCTTCGAGTTTGCGGGCCCACTCGATGTTGTTCTGCTCATCGAAGCGGGCCTTGATCTCCACGAGCGCCAGTACCTGCTTGCCGGCACGGGCTGCGCCGATGAGCGCATCGACGATGGGCGAGTCACCACTTGTGCGGTACAGGGTCTGCTTGATCGCCAGCACGTGCGGGTCACGCGCAGCCTGCTCGAGGAAGAGCTGAACGCTGGTGGAGAACGAGTCGTAGGGGTGGTGAACGAGGACATCGTGTTCGCGCATCGCGGCGAGAACATCGGGAGGCGATGCGGTCTCGACCTCCGATAATTCCCGGCTCGTCTTGGGCACGAACTTCTCCTGGCGGAGGTCGTCGCGGTCGACGCCGTAGATCGCCCACAGCCCGGTGAGGTCGAGGGGGCCGGGGAGCCGGAAGACCTCCAGTGGGGTTACCCCGAGTTCTTCGATGAGCAGTTCCAGAACGTGCTCATCGATGGATTCCTCGACCTCCAGGCGTACCGCCGGGCCGAAGCGGCGCCGCAGGAGTTCGCGCTCCAGAGCCATCAGCAGGTTCTCCGCGTCATCCTCCTCGACCTCGACGTCTTCGTTGCGGGTCACGCGGAACATGTGGTGCTGCAGCACCTCCATGCCGGGGAACAACTCGTGCAGGTGTGCTGCGATGACGTCCTCCAGGGGCACGAAGCGCCCCTCGGCGACCGGTACGAAGCGAGGCAGCAGCGGAGGGACCTTCACGCGCGCGAACAACTCCGCACCGGTGCTCGGGTTGCGCACGACCACCGCGAGGTTGAGCGACAGACCGCTGATGTAGGGGAAGGGGTGGGAGGGATCGACGGCCAGGGGTGTCAGGACGGGGAAGACCCGGTCATCGAAGAACGCGTCCATCTCGGCTTTCTCCGCTGCCGAGAGATCGTCCCAGTTGACGATGTGCACGCCTGCTGCGGCGAGGGCCGGGCGCACCTCGTTGCGGAAGATCTCCGCGTGGTTGAGTTGGAGCTCACGGGCCCGTGACCAGATCGCCTCCAATACCTCGCGGGGGGTGAGCCCGCTGGCCGCTCGAACCGCGATGCCGGTGGCGATACGGCGCTTGAGCCCGGCGACGCGGACCATGAAGAACTCGTCGAGGTTGCTCGCGAAGATCGCGAGGAACTTCGCCCGGTCCAGCACCGGCAGGTTCGGATCCTCGGTGAGTTCGAGGACCCGCTGATTGAAGGCCAGCCAGGACAGTTCGCGATCCAGGAACCGGTCATCGGGAAGGGGGCCGAACCGTGAGTCGACATCGTGCTCCGCGGTGGCGTCCTCGGCGATCTCCGCCGACGGCAGATCCGCCTGCGGCCCCTCCAGCATGGTCATGACCCCAGGATGTCACAGCATGAAGCGGCCCGGTCGGGCCTTCCGTCCCGAGGTCGGCAGAGGTTCAGCGGTCGTTCACGTCGCTGTAGGCGCGGGTGGGCAGGGATAGTCAGCGGCGGTAGAGGGTGTCGAAGTCCCAGCGGGTGAAGCCGAGGGATTCATACAGGCCGATCGCCGTGGTGTTGCTGGCATCGACATAGAGCATCGCCTGGGCCAGCCCAGCCCGACGCAGGTGCGCCAGCCCCGCTAGGACGAGCGCGCGACCGAGGCCGGTACCCCGCCACGCCGGGGCGACACCCAGGACGTACACCTCCCCGATGGGTTCGTGACCGTGGGCGTACCCGTCGGGGTGGCGCCCATGGACCTTCGTCCAGTGGAAGCCTGCGATGGTGCCCTCCTGCCCGGGTCGGGTGGATTCGGCGATGAGGAAGCCCTCGGGGTCGAACCACGACTCCCCGAGGCGTCGCTGAAGATCGGAGATGGTCCAGCCGCCCTGGTCAGGGAGTTCGGCGAAGGCCGCCGCGTTGACCGCTACCCAATCCTGGTCATCGACACCGGGTTCGAAGGCGCGCAGCCGTACCCCGTCGGGCCATGCCGGAGCGGGCAGGCTGGCCAGCAGAGAACGGCGCATCTGCCACAGCACGCGGGCCTGGTGGAAGCCCCGGGATCTGGCGAGGTGGGCGGCATCGGCGCGCCCGCCATGGGCCCACAGGCGCAATCGGTGATCCGGTGACAGATCGATCAGTCGATCGACGAGCGCATGGCCGACACCGCCGCGACGTCGATTCGGATCGACGACCAATTCACCCGAGGAGCCCTCCACGGTGTCGGTGGTGTCCAGGTGGGCATAGCCCACCAGCGATCCATCGACGAGTGCGCGGACGTGGACATCATGCTCATCACCACCATGGCGAAGGTGCAGCAGAACATGCTCGGACAGCGGCGTCGCGCCGTCAGCCTGCGCTGCCGCATCGACCAGGCGGAGCACCTCGGCGACGTCGGGATCCGACAACCGCGAGTCGACGCGCAGGTCGATCGTGGTCACGGCCGTGAATCGGTGGTGGTCTCGACCTCGTGATCGAGGGTGGCGACGGTTGCATCATCAGGCCGGGTCGGTACGAATCGGTAGCCGACGTTGCGGACGGTTCCGATGAGTGCCTCATGCTCGGGGCCGAGTTTGGCGCGGAGGCGACGGACGTGGACATCGACCGTGCGCGTACCACCGAAGTAGTCGTAGCCCCAGACCTCCTGCAGCAGTTGCGGGCGGGTGAACACCCGACCGGGATGCTGAGCGAGGAAGCGAAGGAGTTCGAACTCCTTGTAGGTCAGGTCGAGGGCACGTCCGCGGATGCGTGAGGTGTACCCAGCCTCGTCGATGGTCAGATCACCCACGCGGATCTCCGAGGGGGTCGGCGGTGCGGTGTCGAGGGTGGCCCCTCGCTGGGCGATGGTGACACGCAACCGTGCTTCGACCTCGGCAGGGCCCGCGGTATCCAAGACGAAGTCATCGACCCCCCAGTCGTGCTGCAACGCGGCAGCACCACCCTCGGTGAGCACCACGATGACGGGAACATCGACCCCGGTCTGGCGCATGAGGCGGGTCAGGCCGCGGACCTGGGGAAGATCGCGGCGGCCGTCGACGAGTACGGCGTCGGCATCGGGACTGTCGATCAGCGCGGTGGCCTGGGCGGGCAGGATGCGCACCTGGTGGGTGAGCAGCCCCAGGGCAGGCAGCACCTCGGAGGAGGGCACCGTGGCCTGGGTCAGCAGCAGCAGGCGCATCTGGCGAGAATAGTCGCCCGTGACAACCCGACGACATGTGGCCGTGCCCCGCAGGCTGAGCGAGCAGACGCTCACCAGCCGTGACGGGGTGCGCCTGAGCGCCGCCCACCTGCCGGCTGGATCCGACACCGCGATCGTGGTCGTCCATGGATTCGGTGGGTCCTGGCGCCAGGAGCGGGTCATGCGGGTCATGGAGCACCTCGGTGAGCACGATGGGGTCATCGGTATCGACCAGCGTGGGCATGGCCGCTCGGCGGGAGCGACCACGCTCGCGCACACCGAGCCCCTCGACGTGGAGGCGGCGGTGCGATGGGCCCGCGACCTCGGCTACCAGCGCGTGGTGACCGTCGGTTTCTCCATGGGCGGGGCGGTGGTTCTCCGTCATGCGGCCTACCTGGCGCGCAGCCCGCAGGGCGCCGGGGCCGACGCGGTCGTCTCGGTGAGCGCGCCGGCATTCTGGTTCTACCGGGGCACACCTCCGATGCGCTGGTTGCATCGTGCGGTGATGAACCCCGCCGGTCGCGCTTACCTGAGGGTGGCGATGGGCACCAGGGTCGACCCCACGCCGTGGCCCGAACCACCGCCGATCCCACCGGTGCAGGCCGTGGCGAGGGTGCGCGCGCAGGACGTGCCGGTTCTCATCGTGCACGGGGACGCAGATGCGTTCTTCCCCCTCGAGCATCCGGAGTCGCTGCAGCGTGCGGCCCCCGGGGTGGAGTGCTGGATCGAGCCGGGCTTCGGCCATGCCGAGGGTGCGATCTCCATCGACCTGCTGCGCCGAATCGGTGCCTGGGCCGGTCACCGGTAGGGTGAGGGACGTGTTGGAGATCGTCTATACCGGGCTGCTCGTCCTCGCGATCGTGTTCATCACATGGTTCGCCGGATACGTCGTCTACAAGCTCTACAAGGGTCAGGGCTGAGGGCGCGACCAGGATGGCGCCCGCACCCTCGAGTTTGCCGGAGGAGCTCCTGCCCCTGTCGTGGCTGATCGGCCGCTGGGTCGGTGTGGGTCTGGGGCAGTATCCGACGATCGAGGACTTCCGCTTCGGCCAGGAGGTCGTCTTCTCCACCGACGGCCGTCCCTTCCTGCACTATGCCTCGCGCGCGTGGATCCTCGATGACGAGGGCGAGCGGATCAGACCGGCGGGGACCGAATCCGGCTATTGGCGTCCGCGCCCGGGCAATGAGATCGAGGTCACCCTCGCCCACCCGACCGGGTTCGCCGAGATCTGGCTGGGCAGCGTCGAGGTGCTCGGGCTGGCCGACGCCACCATCACCTCCGCCCGAGCGACGCTGCGCACCGATGTCGTCGCCCGCACTCCGAGTGCGAAGCCCTATGACTCCGGCGAGCGCCTGTACGGGCTGGTCAATGGCGAGTTGATGTGGACCTTCGACATGGCCGCGATGGGTGAATCCATGACCAATCACCTGTCGGCGCGCCTGAAGCCCGCCGATGCGGGCGACGAGACCGGATAACGGGGCTGCCGCTCATGATCGCGAGCGAGGCTTGGGTGCAGCGACTGCGTGAGCATGGCTATCGCATCACCCCGCAGCGCCAGCTCGTGCTGCAGGCGGTCGACGATCTCGGGCATGCCACGCCGGAGGAGATCCACGCCCACGTCCAGCAGCAGGCAGCAGGCGTGAACCTCTCCACGATCTACCGCACCCTCGAGGTGCTGGAGGGTGTCGGTCTGGTGACGCACGCCCACATCAGTCACGGTTCACCCACGTATCACTCGGTGCGAGAGGAACCCCATGTGCACTTGGTCTGCCGCTCATGTGATCGAGTCGAATCGCTTCCTGCGGGGCAGGTTTCGCCACTGGTCACCCACCTCGTCGATGAGATCGGCTTCACGCCGGATGTCGGTCACTTGAGCATCCACGGTGTGTGCGCCTCGTGCTCGGAAGATCTGACGACCCCGGAGAGTTGAGATCACCGTGACCGATGCCTATCGCAGCCCTGCCCTCGACCTGCCCGGTGCGGTGCCCGCGTCGGAGGACTCCGACGACACCGGGGTGCCCTGGCACTACGGGGACCCGCATGCTGAGCAGCGTCGACTTGCCGAGGGCCGGGCGCGGGTTGACCTATCCCACCGTGGCGTCATCCGGGTAGGCGGGCCTGACCGCTTGGGGTGGTTGCACTCGCTGACCACCCAGGCCCTCGAGCGGCTCGGTCCGGGTGAGTCCAGTGTCTGCCTGATCCTCAGTCCCCACGGACACGTCGAGTACGAGATCCACGTCATCGATGACGGTGAGGCCGCGTGGCTGATCGTGGAGGGCTCCGCGGTCGAGGATCTCATCGCGTATCTGGAGTCCATGCGTTTCATGCTGCGGGTGGATGTCGATGACGTCACGCCAGAGTGGGCGGTCGTGGGGGAGCCGGTGCGCGAGCGTGATCACGATCTGCCCACGTGGCTATCCCCGGTGGAGTACGCCGGTCTCGGAGCCAGCGATGCGGGTGCTGATCGCGGCGGTGATGCCTCGAAGTACATCGACCATCGACCTGAACAGTTCGCGGTCCGTGAGGTTCTCCTCCCCCGGGCGGACCTGCTCGACCGACTGGGTGACGATCCCGCGGGCACCTGGGCCTGGGAGTCATTGCGCATCGCCGCTGCGGTTCCTCGCGTGGGGCATGAGTCCGATCACCGCACGCTCCCGCACGAGGTGGGCTGGATCGGGCCGGCGGTGCACCTGTCGAAGGGCTGCTATCGCGGGCAGGAGGCCGTCGCGCGCGTGCACAATCTGGGCCATCCGCCCCGACGCCTGGTGCTCTTGCACCTCGACGGGGGTGCTGAGGTGCTACCCCAGCATGGTGATGCGGTACTCGCTGGTGAACGTGAGGTCGGCTGGATCGCCTCTGCGGCAAGGCATTACGAGTGGGGTCCGATCGCGACGGCGGTCCTCAAGCGCACCACCCCGGTCGACGCGTCGCTGGTAGTGCGTACCGATGACGGCGAGGTCGCTGCGGCGCAGGAGGTCGTCGTCGCGCCCTAGCGACCTCACGACTCGAGAATGACCGTGACGGGCCCGTCGTTGATCAGGTGCACCTGCATATCGGCGCCGAAGCGGCCGGTCGCCACCGACGCCCCGAGCCGGCGAAGTTCGGCAACGAAGGTGTCGACGAGTGGTTCGGCCACGGGTCCGGGAGCGGCGGCATCCCAGGTGGGTCGTCGACCTTTGCGGGTATCGGCATACAGGGTGAACTGGCTGACGACGAGCACCGGCAGGGCCAGGTCACTGGCCGATACCTCGCGCGAGGATCCCGGCGGGATGCACACCGATGAATCCTGCATGCGGCCGGTTTCGAAGATGCGCAGACCGTAGGCCTTCCCCGCCAGACGCACTGCGGTCTTCTCGTCATCGTCGTGCGTCACCCCGAGCAGCACGAGCAGACCGGGACCCTCGATCCGGCCGATCTCCTGCCCGGCGACTGAGACATGGGCACCGTCCACTCGTTGTACAACCGCGCGCATGCTGGTCACGCTACCGCTGTCGACCTGCCACAATCACGCTCGTGGACAGCGACGAGGGGAGTGCGCTGCACACCATGGACTCGGTCGCGGACACGGCGACTCAGGATGTGATCCTCGCGGTGGTCGAGCGAGGTGGAGTGGTCGAGAGCGTCCACCGAGGCAGTGCCGTCGTCGTCGATCGAGACGGGGAGATCCTCACCAGCTGGGGAGATCCCGGTCGCCTGATCCTGCCGCGGTCGAGTGTCAAGCCTGCGCAGGCTAGTGCGATGGTGCGCGCCGGGCTGGATCTCGATGACCATCTGCTGGCCCTCTCCGCGGCGTCACACAGCGGTGAGGCATTCCACCGCGAGGCAGTCGAGGAGATGCTCGACTCCACAGGGATCGACATCGATGCGCTGCAGACCCCTCTCGATCTGCCCTATGGCCAGCATGAGCGGGAGATCTATCTCGCCGCGGGTGGGCAGCGCACGAGGGTCGCGATGAACTGCTCAGGCAAGCACGCGGCGATGCTCATCACCTGCGCCCGCAACGGATGGCCGCTGGCCGACTACCTCGACGACCAGCACCCGCTGCAGCAACTCATCGCCGAGGAGGTGGAAATGCTGTGCGGGGAGCGACCGTGGACCGTGGTCGTCGACGGTTGCGGTGCCCCCCAGTTCGGAGTGTCCCTGTTCGGACTGGCTCGCCTCGGTGCCCGCCTGGTGACCGCCGATGCCGGCTCACCACCGCGGCTGGTCGCCGATGCCATGCGGGCGAACCCCACCTGGGTTGCGGGTACCGATCGTGATTCGGCGGCGCTCATGCTCGGTGTGCCCGGGCTGCTGGCCAAGGAGGGTGCGGAGGGTGTCTACCTCGTCGCGCTCGCCGATGGTCGCTCCCTCGCGGTGAAGATCAGCGATGGTGCCGACCGGGCCAGGGCCCCTATCGCCGCGGCGATCCTGGGATCACTGGGCGTTCAGGGGCGCGTCGTGGTCGCCCAGAGCCGGACTCCGGTGCTCGGTGGTGGTCGTCAGGTGGGGGTCATCCGCGGTGTCCTCTGAGGACGCGACCGAACCAGATTCCCGCCTGCGGCGGGCCCTGGGACTACCCGGTGCCGTCGTGGTGGGGGTCGGGGCGATGCTGGGCACCGGGGTGTTCGCGGTGTGGAGCCCCGCCTATGACCTCGCCGGACCCGGCCTGGTGGTGTCGCTTCTGATCGCAGCGGTCATCGCCGCCTTGAATGCAACGTCGACTGCTCGACTGGCAGCCGATCTTCCGCGGGCCGGTGGTGCCTATGCGTACGGCACCGCAGTACTGAGCCGAGGCGCCGGTGTGCTTGCCGGGTACGCCTTCGTCATCGGCAAATCCGCCTCCGCCGGTGCGGCGGCGCTGACGATCGGGGTGTACCTGTGGCCGGAGGGTGCGCGCTGGTTGGCGGTGGTGGCGATCCTCGTCGTACTCGCCCTCGACCTGAGGGGAATCACCCGATCGATGCGCGCGACCGCCGTCTCCATCGGAATCGTGCTGGTGATCCTCGTCGCACTGAGCGTGGCATTCTGGGTGGGTGCCCCGCCAGGTGCAGTCGCGGCGGAACCTGAGGTGCCGCAGGGGATATGGGGCGTTATCGCCGGGGCCGGCGTGCTGTTCGTCGCGTTTGCCGGGTACGCCCGCATCACCGTGCTGGGTGAGGAGGTCCGGTCACCGCGGCGCACGATCCCGCGCGCGGTGGCGATCTCGTTCGCGATCGTGCTCGTCGTCTACGCGGTACTCGGCGCGACGGTGGTGACCGCACAGCAACGGCTCGGTGATCTCGGCGATGCCGCACTCGACACGATCGCGCGTGCTGCGGGTGGCGCACCGCTGGCCATCGCCGTGACGCTCGCCGCGGTGCTGGCCGCTGGTGCGGTGCTGCTGTCGTTGATCGCCGGGATCGGTCGCACGGTGTTCGCGATGGGTGACGGCGGTGACGCTCCTCGCGCACTGGCCG
>CBFHQG010000065.1:0-12853 GCA_965657825.1 Actinomycetes bacterium
ACATCGCAATATCGCGCGCTCACTGAATGGGGACGTGAGTGACTGGAAGGTAATCGATGCACACGGTTGGTGGGGGGACGCGTGCTTCGAGGCGGTGGCCCTTCTGGTGGCGCCGGAGAGTGTGCTGCTGGGATCGGAGGTGATCGATGCACGTGGGATGCCCGGTGAGCCACTCGCCGGACGAATGAGACGACGTATCGACATCATCGCGGAGGTCACCGGCGATGATCGCGATCGGCTGAGGTCGTGGGCTTTCGTGGGTGCACTCATCGCGGAGGCGCGGATGGTGTCGCAACACGATCTGGTGCACGGTGCCCCACTGGCGCTAGCCCATGCGCTGGCCCCGGATATCAGGTCGTACTGAACTCCAGAATCGTTGCTGCGCTGTACCGATCACCGGGGCGCAGGACGCAGTCACCGAGGTCGGGCTGATTCGGCGCATCAGGGGCGCGCTGTGCCTCCAGGGATACCGACTGATGCACTTCGAATGGTGAATGCAGGCCGTTTCCGGTGTACACCTGCAGGCCCGGGGCATCGCTGCTGACCCGCAGGCGCCGACCCACCGCGGGGGCGGTCAGGTCGGCCACCATCCGCATACCCTCCCCATCGGGCAGATAGCAGGTGTCCAACCCCCCGGTGGTACCGATGACGGTCGCCAGGTGCGGTGCTTCGCGTAGATCGAACAGCGTGTCGGCCACCTCGTCTACGCCGACCGGGATCCCGGTGTCATCCGTCACGAGTCGGCGGGTAGCCGGTACGAGCAGGTGGTGGGCGCCGACCGAGGTCGAACCCGCAAGGTTCCAGTAGCCGTGATTGGCCATGCTGATCACCGTCGGTGCGTCGGTCACGGCGGAATAGTCGATGGTGATGGAATCGGGAGTGATCTCATAGGTCGTCTGCGCGGTCACGGTCCCCGGGAAACCCATGTCGCCGTCGGGGCTGGTCAACTCCAAGGTGAGTGTGGCGAGGTCAGCGTCATCGACGATATCGACGACGTTCCACACACACCGATCGAAGCCACGGCGACCGCCATGCAATGTGTTCCCGTCCTTGTTCACATCGAGGCGATACTCCACCCCGTCGAGGGTGAATCGGCCTCGCGCGATGCGGTTGGCGTACCGGCCGAGGGTGCCGCCCAGGTGCGGATTGATCGACGCATCGGCGTGATCCGCCGGGGTCGGCAGGTGCAGGTGCACGTGACCGAGGACTCCGTGAGTATCAGGGACCTCGACGGTACGGATCGCGGCTCCGAGGGTGAGTAACTGGATGCGCAGGGAACCCAGGTCGACATCGATGGCCTGGAAATCCACCGTGGTCGGCAGTGCGGTCTGCGGATCGTCCACGATGGACTGCACCGGGGTGCGTCGGATGGTCACCGGGCCCCGCTTCGAGCGAGCGCAGTATCGACGACCTCACGTGCCGACTCCTGCACGGAGGCCAGATGGTCTGGTCCGAGGAAACTCTCAGCGTAGATCTTGTAGACGTCCTCGGTCCCTGACGGTCGAGCGGCGAACCAGGACGATGCGGTGATCACCTTGATCCCGCCCAGGGATGCACCGTTGGCCGGTGCGTGGGTCAACACCGCCTCGACCGGTTCGCCAGCGATCTCAGTGGTCGGCACCGCATCGGCCGTGAGGGCAGCGAGGGCGGCCTTGGCTTCGCGCGAGGCGGGAGCGTCGATGCGGGCGTAGGCCGGATCGCCGAAGCGTTCGGTGAGCGTCCGATAGAGGACCGAGGGGGATGACCCGGTCGTGGCCAGGATCTCCGAGGCGAGCAGGGCCATGATGATGCCGTCCTTGTCTGTCGTCCAGGTGCTGCCATCGCGGCGCAGGAAGGACGCCCCGGCGCTCTCCTCGCCACCGAAACCCAGTCGGCCCTCGATGAGGCCCGGTACGAACCACTTGAATCCCACCGGAACCTCCCACAGGTCGCGGCCGAGTTCCGCGGTCACCCGGTCGATCATGGAGGAACTCACCATCGTCTTGCCGACCGCGGCATCCACCGGCCAACCCTCGCGGCGGCGATAGAGGTAGTCGATGGCGACGGACAGGAAGTGATTGGGATTCATCAACCCCGCGTCGGGGGTGACGATCCCGTGTCGATCGGAGTCCGCGTCGTTGCCGGTGGCGATGTCGTAGGAGTCGCGGGACTCGATCAGTGAGGCCATCGCGTACGGGGAGGAGCAGTCCATGCGGATCTGCCCGTCCCAGTCGACGGTCATGAAACGCCAGGTCGGATCGATGCGCGGATTCACCACCGTGAGATCGAGATCGTGGCGTTCGGCGATCGCCGCCCAGTAGGCCACGCTCGCCCCACCGAGTGGATCGGCGCCGATGCGGACTCCGGCGCGGCGGATCGCGTCCAGATCCACGACGTTCGGCAGATCGTCGACATAGGTGCCCAGGTAGTCGTAGCAGTCGGTCGTACCGGCTGCGATCGCCCGCGAATAGGTGACGCGCCGTACCCCCTCCAGACCGGCTGCGAGCAGCTCATTGGCGCGGTCTTGGATGGCGGTGGTGATCTGCGAACCCGCGGGGCCGCCATCGGGTGGGTTGTACTTGAACCCGCCGTCCCTCGGTGGGTTGTGGGAGGGAGTGATGACGATGCCGTCGGCCCGCCCCGGATCATCGGAGGATCGCCCCGCGTTGTACCGCACGATGGCGTGGGAGACCGCAGGCGTGGGAGTCAGTGCATCCGCATCGTCGATGAGAACGGTCACCCCGTGGGCGGCGAGCACCTCGAGTGCCGTCGCCCAGGCTGGCCGGCTGAGCGCGTGGCTGTCGCGACCGAGGAACAGCGGCCCGCGGATATCGGTGGCTTTGCGGTACTCGCAGATCGCCTGGGTGATCGCTGCGATGTGATCGTCGGTGAAGGCCGCATCGAATGCCGATCCACGATGTCCGGAGGTGCCGAAGGACACTCGCTGGGAGGTCTCGCCTGGGTCGGGGTGCGCGGTGTAATAGGCGGTCACGAGGGCCGCCGCATCGATCAGATCGTCCTCGATCGCCGGTTGCCCGGCCCTCGGATGCACCGTCATGGACGCCATCTTGCCGGGTTCCGTGCGACATCGGTGTATCGCTAGGGTGAAATCGTGCGAACACTGCTGATCGCCAACCGTGGTGAGATCGCCATCCGTGCGGCCCGTGCGGCTCGAGAGATGGACGTGACCTCCGTTGCGGTATACGCACCCGAGGATCGATCCGCCCTGCATCGGCTCATCGCCGACCGCGCCTATGAAATCGGTGAGCCCGGACACCCGGTGCGGTCCTATCTCGATATCGACACGCTCATCGCAACCGCGCTCGAGGCCGATGCCGATGCGGTGTACCCGGGCTACGGATTCCTCTCCGAGAGCGCCCCGTTCGCCCAGGCCTGCCTCGATGCGGGGCTCACCTTCGTCGGTCCCACCCCGGGGACCCTCACCCTCACCGGGGACAAGGTGCGGGCGCGAGAGGCGGCGATCGCTGCGGGGGTGCCGGTGCTCAGCGCGTCGGGGCCGATCCGATCGGTCGACGAGGCCCTGGCTGCAGCGGACGCGGTCGGTTTCCCGCTGTTCATCAAGGCCAGCGCCGGTGGTGGTGGGCGGGGGATGCGCCGCATCGAGTCCTCGCGCGGGTTCGCGGAGGCCATCGAGTCGGCGAGTCGGGAGGCTGAAGCAGCGTTCGGTGACCCGACGGTCTTCCTCGAGCAGGCGATCACCCGTCCGCGGCATGTGGAGATCCAGATCCTGGCAGATGCGCAGGGCGAGGTGATCCACCTGTTCGAGCGCGATTGCTCGGTGCAGCGCCGGCATCAGAAGGTCGTCGAGATCGCCCCCGCACCCGGTTTGCCGGTGCCGTTGCTCGATCGCCTTGCCGCACATGCGGTCGCCTTCGCGCGCAGCGTCGGATACACCTCGGCGGGCACGGTGGAGTTCCTGGTTTGGGAGGACCCGCAGGGGAGTGCGGTCGACCACGTGGGCGGGTACGGCTATGCGTTCATCGAGATGAACCCGCGCATCCAGGTCGAGCACACTGTCACCGAGGAGGTCACCGGGGTCGATCTCGTGCTCGCTCAACTCCAGATCGCGGCCGGTGCGACGTTGGCCGATCTCGGCCTCACCCAGCCGACCCAGCGCCCGACGCGAACGGCGATCCAGTGTCGACTGACGACGGAGGATCCGGCTGAGGACTTCCGACCGAGCACCGGCACGATCCTGGCCTACCGCTCCCCGGGCGGCCCGGGGATCCGACTCGATGGAGCCACCTACACCGGGGCGGAGATCTCCCCCTACTACGACTCACTGCTGGTCAAGATGACCACGAGTGGAGCGGATCTGCAGCAGGCGGCCCGGCGTGCTCGTCGAGGACTCGACGAGTTCCGTGTGCGCGGAGTGTCGACGAATGTCGGCTTCCTACGGGCACTGCTCGATGAGCCGGACTTCCTGGAGGCACGGGTCACGACCGCCTTCCTCGATGAGCATCCGCAACTACTCGAAGCAGCCCAACGCGGCCCGGGTTCGGGACTGCTCACCAAACTCGCCGACGTCACGGTCAATCGGCCGCATGGTCTGCCCACCCGTGAACTCACCGATCCGCGACGCGTGCTGCCGACGGAGCGGACGTCGACGACGCCGGGAACCAGGGACCTCCTCCTCGCCGAGGGCCCTGAGGCTCTCGCCCGCTTCCTGCGGGGGCGTGCCTCGCTCCCGGTGACCGACACATCGCTGCGTGACGCCCACCAGTCCCTCCTCGCAACTCGCGTGCGCACGGTCGATCTGGTGGCCGGAGCCCGGGCCACCGCAGCGATGCTCCCCGGCCTGGTGTCGTTGGAGTGCTGGGGTGGGGCGACCTTCGATGCATCCTTGCGTTTCCTACGTGAGGACCCGTGGGACCGTCTGGCCCGCCTGCGCGAAGCGTCACCGCATGTCGCACTGCAGATGCTGATTCGCGGACGCAATCTCCTCGGGTACGCACCCTACCCGCGTGAGGTCATCACCGCCTTCGTCGCTGAGGCAGTCGAGGCCGGAATCGACATCCTGCGCGTGTTCGACGCGCTCAATGACATCGAGCAGATGCGTGACGTCATCGCAGCCACCCGCGATGCGGGCGCCTATTCAGAGGGTGCGGTCTGCTACACGGGCGATCTGCTTGATCCCAGTGAGACGACGTACACCCTGGACTACTACCTCGGGGTGGCCGATGGTCTTGTCGCAGCGGGAGTCCACGGACTGGTGATCAAGGACATGGCGGGTCTGCTGCGCGCCCCGGCTGCACGCGTGCTCATCACCGCACTGCGTGATCGCTTCGACGTGCCGGTGCGACTCCACACGCACGACACCGCTGGCGGCCAGATGGCGACCTATCTTGCGGCCGCCGAGGTGGGGGTCGACGGGATCGACTGCGCCAGTGCGCCGGTCGCCTCCGGAGGCAGCCAGCCCAGTATGGGGGCGCTGGTCGCCACCCTCGCGCACACCGATCGCGATACCGGCCTCGACCTGTCCAACGTGCTGTCCCTCGAACCCTTCTGGGAGGCGGTGCGCGACACGTACGCCCCATTCGAGGCCGGCCAGCGGTCACCGTCGACCCGTGTCTACCGGCACGAGGTGCCCGGTGGTCAGTTGTCGAACCTGCGCGCGCAGGCCGATGCCCTCGGCGTGGGGGACCGATTCGACGATGTGCTCGATGCCTACGCGCAGGCGAATCTGGTGCTCGGGCGCCCCGTCAAGGTGACTCCTTCCTCGAAGGTCGTCGGGGACCTAGCGCTGTGGATGGTGACCTCGGGTGTCACCCGCGAGGAACTGCTCGCCGATGGTGCTCGCTACGACCTGCCCGCCTCGGTCGTCGCCTTCCTGCACGGACAGTTGGGTACGCCCGCGGGTGGGTTCGTCCAGCCCTTCACCGACGCGGTGACGTCGGTTCGCCCAGAGCCTCCGGCACCGGCTGTCAACGCCGACGATCTGGCCCTGCTGGAGGATGCGGGTACTGATGCGAAGCGGCGTCGTGATGCGCTCTCGCGACTCATGCTGCCCACTGAGGCTGCTGGACTCGCTGCGGCACTGGAGGAATTCGGTGACGTGTCGGTGATACCGACCATTCCGTATCTGTACGGACTGCAGCCTGGTCGGGTGGAGAGCATCGAGGTGGCGCCGGGGCAGACGTGGTACGTCGAACTCGATGCCATCGGCGATGTCGATGAGACCGGCCACCGGCGGGTGCATCTGTGGGCCAACGGGCAGCCGTGGGCGCTTCGGGTGCTGGACACCTCCGCGACCGGCACTCGTGAGGCTCGACAGAGACTCGATCCGACCAATCCACGTCACGTCGGTACCACCGTTCCCGGCGTCATCACCGTCCTGGTCGCTCCCGGCGACACCGTCGATGCCGGGGATCGACTCGCCGTCATCGAGGCGATGAAGATGGAGTCGGTGGTCACCGCACCTCGAGCGGGTACCGTCGACGCCGTGCACTGCGCGAGTGGAGATCAGGTCGAAGCCGGTGATCTCGTGGTCGAGATCCCATGACCGAACCCGTGGATGCACGGGTCATCCGCGAGATCGCCCGCACTCCGTCGCTGCTGGTGTGCTGCGATTACGACGGAACCCTCGCGCCCATCGTCACTGATCCGGCCAAGGCACTTCCCCTCACCGAGGCGGTCGTCGGGCTGCGGGCGTTGAGTCAACTGCCGGCGACGACCGCAGCGGTCGTCTCGGGCCGAGCGCTGCGTGACCTCGCTGCCCTGTCGCGGCTGCCTGCGGAGATCCACCTCGTGGGCAGTCATGGATCGGAGTTCGACCTCGACTTCGGGCGGGATCTCACCGTCGAGCAGTCCGATCTGCTCGAGCAGATCGAACAGGGATGCCGCCGTCATCTCCTCGACGTGCCCGGCGCCGGAATGGAATTGAAGCCTGCGAGCGTCGCGGTACATACCCGCGGCGTCGAGGATGCCGATGCCGGGGTGCGACTGCTGGACACCATCGAAGCTGAGCTCGGTGCGCTACCCGGTGTTCTGGTGCGCCACGGGAAGATGGTGCTCGAACTCAGCGTGGTGCACTCCGATAAGGCCGAAGCCGTCGCGTTGCTGCGCCACCGCCTCGGTGCATCGGCCGTGCTGTTCATCGGGGATGACCTCACCGACGAGAGCGTCTTCGTCGAACTTTCCGGCCCGGATGTCGGAGTCAAAGTGGGCGAGGGTCACACCGCTGCCGGATTCCGCGTCGATGATCCCCACGCTGTCTCGGTGCTCCTCGCCGAGCTGCTGGCCGAGAGGCAGCGATGGCTGCTGGGTGGACACGCGCACCCGATCGAGGATTACACCCTGCTCGCCGATGGCCGGACGGTGGCACTGCTGTCGTCTCGGGGTGGCATCGACTGGCTGTGCGCACCCGACCCTGATTCACCGGCGCTCTTCGCTGCCCTCCTCGGTGATGAGACCTCCGGGCACTTCACCATCACACCGGCAGCGGGGGGCATGCCGATGTCGACGACGTACCTGACCGACTCGATGGTCGCGCGTACCCGGTGGGCGGGGCTCACGGTGACCGACTTCCTCGACGGTGGCCCGGCGCTGGATCCCGATCCTGACTGTGCGGTCCGACTGGTGCGCATCCTGTCCGGGCGGGAGCCTGCACGCGTGGTGTTCGCACCACGCCCGCAGTTCTCCGCTGTGCCGGTGACACTCGAGGTCGTCCCCGACGGCCTGGTCGTGCAGGGTGCATCGGATGCGATCTGCCTGTCGGCACCGGGGGTGGACTGGGAGATCACGGAGGGGATCGGGGGGCAGACCGCGACCGCCGTGGTCGACCCGGCAGGCGGTGAGGTGCGTCTGGAACTTCGGTACGGCACCGATGACGCCACCGGGCGTGCTGCCGGGCGCGATGCCGCGGTCGTCGAGCAGTCCTGGCGAGGATGGGCGGCGACCCTGCAGTTGCCGGGCATCGATCCGACATGGGAGACGCGTTCGGCACTGACCTTGAAGGGTTTGTGCTTCACCCTGACCGGAGGCGTACTGGCTGCAGCGACCACGAGCTTGCCCGAGGGCGTCGGTGGACTGCGCAATTGGGACTACCGCTACGTGTGGATCCGAGATGCGGCCCTGACGGTGCGCGCCCTCGTCGACCTCGGCTCGCTGACCGAGGCCGAGGCGTTCCTGTCCTGGTTGCACGGGGTGGTCGCCGCCGCATCATCCCCTGAGCGCCTGCATCCGCTGTATTCGATCTACGGGACCGAACTAGGGCCGGAGGCGGTGTTGGACCACCTGCCCGGCTATGCGGGAAGTAGACCGGTGCGTGTCGGCAATGCCGCCCAGGGGCAGGTGCAACTCGACGTCTTCGGCCCGGTCGTCGCCCTGATCGACGAGGTGAGCGTGGTGCGCGGGTATGTGACCGACGAGGAGTGGGACCTCGTCGTCGACTGCGTGACAGCGGTAGCCCATCGATGGGCGGAGCCTGATCACGGTATCTGGGAGATCCGCGACCATCCCCGCCACCACGTGCACTCTCGGATGATGTGTTGGCTTGCCGTCGACCGCGGTCTGCGTGTTGCTCACCGCCGCGGCACAGATCAGGCGGGTTGGGCCGACCTCGCCGAGACGATCATCGCGGATATCGAGGAGCACGGGTACGACGAGTCGTGCGAGGCCTATGTCTGCGCCTATGACCGGCGCGTGGCCGATGCCGCGGTCCTCCAGGGGATCCTCGAGGGATACCCCGCACCTCATGAGCGCATCAGCGGGACCGTCGCGTTCATCGAGACTCATCTGCGCCGCAGCGGTGGTGTCTACCGCTACCTGTACGACGATGGCCTATCCGGACACGAGGGTGCGATGCACATCTGCGGGGCCTGGCTTGCCGCGGCCTACGCTCGACTCGGTGAATTCGATCACGCCCGTCAGATGCTGACGGCGATGGCAGATGCGGCAGGGGTCACCGACCTGCTCCCCGAGCAGGTCGACCCCGATGACGGCCGGGGACTGGGAAATCATCCGCAGGCGTACTCGCACCTCGGAGCGCTGGCGGTAGCCCGTGCCCTCAGCGGCACCCTCGGTGGCACCCCCAGTGGCACCCCCGGTGGCACCCCCAGTGGCAGCCTCAGCTAGTCGCCGTCACGATGTCGATCACGCCCAGGCTCCCGGTCCCGTCCCGCCGGTACGGCCGGACTCCCGCAACCGCACCGGGGCCCGGCGGCCCGCAGATGCTGCGCGCCTTCGGCCTGATCCGAGCAGATCCGCTGCAGTACCTCGTCGACACTGCGGCGCAATTCGGTCCGGTCTCGCAGTTCCCGATCCCGAGGCCGCCGAGCTATCTTGCTGCCGACGCCGCCTCGGCCCGTCGCGTCCTGGTGACCAACGCCCGCTCCTACGGCAAGCGCACCCTGCAGTACTCCGCGCTGTCCCTCGTCACGGGGGAGGGCTTGCTTACCTCCGACGGTGACACCTGGCGGCGGCAGAGACGTCTGGTGCAGCCGGCCTTCCACCACGAGGCGATCGCCGCGGTAGGGGCTCATGTGGCAGACGCCCTTGCGCGCCTGGATCGACGGTGGCTGCGCCTGCCCGTGCGGGGTGCGATCGTCGATATCGATGACGTGCTCATGCGCGCCACCCTGGAGATCGTGGGTTCGTCCCTCTTCGGGACGGATCTGGCCGGTGACGCCCACCGCCTGACGACCGCGACGCTCGCGGCCCTCGATGTCGTCGTAGCCCGGGCTCGCGTTCCGCTCACCCCACCGGCGTGGATCCCGACGCCCGGTAATCGCACTCTGCGGTCGGCGGTGCACACACTGGATGATGCGGTCGCGGGCATGCTGGCCCAGCGCGCAGGTGAGCCGATCGGGTCACGGCAGCCGGACATGCTCGACCTGCTGCTCGCCCCCGACGCCGAGGGTGATCGGCTCTCCGTCACCGAGATCCGCGACCAGGTGGTCACCTTCATCGTCGCCGGTCACGAGACGGTGGCGAGTGCGTTGACCTGGGCGATGTGGCTGTTGTCCGGCGACGAGATCGCGCAGGAGCGCGTCGCCGCTGAAGTCGAAACGGTCATCGGTGACCGGCCGATCACCATCGAGGACGCGGCGCGGTTGCCGTTCACCCGCGCCGTGCTCGACGAGACGATGCGCCTGTACCCACCGGCGTGGCTGGTCACCCGTCGGGCGGAGGCCGCCGATGAGCTCGATGGCCGTGAGATCCCCACCGGCTCCCTGGTGATCTTGAGCCCCTATCTGGTGCATCGAGACCCGCAGGTGTGGGCCGATCCCGATCGATTCGATCCGTCGCGATTCCTGGATTCGACGACACGCGGGGGAGGGGCGGCCGCGAACTACTGGCCCTTCGGTGCGGGACCTCGGTTGTGCATCGGCCGGGAGTTCGCCCTCGCCGAAGGTGTGCTCCTGCTCGCAGGGATCACGCGCCGGGTCCGAGTGTCGCGGGAGCCGGGGCTGAGGGCCCCGCGTGCGATCCCGTTGGTCACCATCCGACCCGATGCGGGCATGCCGCTGGTCGTCACCCGCCGCGATTGACGTAGTCCAACAGCGCGCTCTTCTCGTCTTCGAGCGCGGTCAGTTTCGCCTTCACGATGTCGCCGATGCTCACCAGGCCGGCGATGTGTCCGGCGTCGTCGACCACCGGCAGATGGCGGAACCGGGACGAAGTCATGATCTCCATCGCGTCGTCGATGGTGGTCTCCGTGCCCACGGTGACCACCGACGATGTCATCAGACTCGACACTGCCCGCGGTCGCACACCACCGGTGGAACCAGCATCCGGATCGGCGGCCATGGCGCGCACGATGTCACGCTCGGACACGATGCCGTCGATCGTGCGCCCATCCGCTGAGACGACGACGGCACCGATGCCGTGTTCGGCGAGCAGGGACAGCACAGTGATAATCCGATCATCGGGAGCCACGATGATCACATCGGAGCCCTTCGTGGCCAAGATCTGCGCGATCTTCATGCCCCCAGGGTCGAACTCGAGAGGGTGTCGTGTCCAGCACTCACACGAAAGTGCGGCCAGGTTGTGACCGGTGCGCGACGCTAGCGGCCCACGATCGACAGTGCGTCCTCATGCAGATGGCCGTTGGTGGTCAGTGCGCTACCGAGGGGTGCGCCCCCTGCATACGAGGTGATCCGGCCACCGGCCTCGGTGATGATCGGGACGAGGGCGGCGATATCCCACAGCTTCAAATCCGGCTCGCCGGCGATGTCGACCGCACCCTCGGCGACCAGGAGATGCGACCAGAAATCCCCGTAGCCTCGCATCCGCCAGGTCGCATCGTGGAGTCGATCGAGTGCACCGGGGGGCCAACCGACCGGATCGCTCACACTCACCGAGGCGTCGGCGAGATCGCGCACCGCGCTGACCGAGAGGGGACGGGGGTGATCATCCTCAGGGCCCAGCGAGTGCGCACCGTGCCCGCGTGCCGCCCACCATCGTCGCGCCAGGGCGGGTGCGCTCACGACACCGACGACGATGTCATCACCTTGCGCGAGAGCGATCAGGGTGGCCCAGACGGGCACCCCGCGCACGAAGTTCTTCGTGCCATCGATGGGATCGATGATCCAGCGGCGTCGTCCGGCGTGACTGTCACCCCCGAACTCCTCGCCCAGGATTCCGTCGCCGGGTCGTTCACCGGCCAGGATCGTGCCCAGATCCCGCTCGACGGCCTCGTCCACCTCGGTCACCGGCGTCAGGTCGGGTTTGGTGTGCACCAGCAGATCTCGGGATCGGAATCCGGCGAGGGTGAGCCGATCGGCGGTGTCGGCCAGGTGCAGGGCCAGGCGCAGATCCGCATCCCAGTCGCCATGGGCATCAGCTGCGGGGCCGGTGTCGCTCACAGGGGCTCACGCTATCCGGTTCTCGGGCGCGCATCCTGCCCGAGTCGCCCCGTTGCCGGGTGTCCGACGCGTACGGTGTGGGCATGGTCGAGTCGGTCTTCGGATTGCCCACGCACGTGCTCGTCGTCCACGCGGCCGTGGTGCTCGTGCCGCTCGCGGCGCTCGCCGCGGTCATCATGGCTTTCTCACCCCGGTTCTCCGTTCGATTCGGGCCGGCCGTCGCCGTGATCGCCGGTATCGGGGTCCTCGCTTCGATCCTGGCCCGCCAGTCGGGGGAATCGCTGGCGTTGGTCCGCGGGGTCAGCCAGATCCATCAGTCCAGTGGTTCGCTGATGCCGCTGTTCGCCCTCGGCCTGTTCGCCGCCGTGCTCGCCCTGTGGTTGATCGATCGGCGGGGTGCGCGACGGCGAGCCCTGGGCACGCAGATCCTCGCGGTGGTCGTCGTTGCGGTGGCGGTGATCACCACCGGGTGGGCGATTCGCACCGGCCACTCCGGTTCGGAGATGGTGTGGCAGGGGATCTATCCCGCCTGATCGGTTAGCGGCTCGCGAGCAGTCGGCGCAGGGAGTCCAGTCGAGCGCGCGCATGCGGATCGTCTCCAACGTAGTCGTCGAGTGCGCACTCGGGCTCATCGTGCGTGCACCCTCGGGGGCACTCATGCAGTCCTGGCGCAAGATCATCGAAGGCGCTCAGCACCGCATCGGCGGACACGTGCGCCAGCCCGAAGGAGCGGACGCCCGGAGTGTCGATGATCCAGCCCCCGTCGGGCAGGGCGAGTGCGACCGCCGAGGTCGACGTGTGGCGTCCACGACCGGTGACCTCGTTGACGCTCCCGGTCGCGCGGTCTGCTCCGGGAACGAGTGCGTTGACCAACGTGGATTTGCCCACCCCGGAATGACCGACGAGGACGGTGACGTGATCTCGCAACGCGGTGCGCACCGCGTTGAGATCTGTCGCGCGCGGAGACCGACCCGTGGAGTTGTCCACGTCGCGGGAGAGGGTGAGTGTCTCGACGTCGAGCGCGTCGTAGGACGCCAGGAGCGTGT
>CBFHQG010000066.1:0-12252 GCA_965657825.1 Actinomycetes bacterium
GACCGGATCTCAAGGTGATCTGCCTGGAGCCGCTGCTGCGTCGGGCCACCTTCCTCACCGAGACCGTCGACACCCTCGGTTTGGCTGAGCGGGTCCGCGTGGTGCGGGGGCGTGCGGAGGATCTCACCGGGGATCGCGATCTGGTGTGCGCTGTCTCCACCGCCCGTGCGGTGGCGCCCCTGGAGCGGCTGGTCGGTTGGGCTCTTCCCCTGACCAGCCCCGGCGGTGAGTTGCTTGCTCTTAAAGGATCCTCAGCCGCCGAGGAGGTCACGGCAGCCCGGGAGGTGATCACCGCCGCGGGTGGGGGTGAGGTGCGTATCGAGGAGTTCGGCAGCGGTATCGTCGACCCACCCACGCGCGTGGTGCGCATCCGTCGGATCTCCTCTGACCGATGACAGCCCCTTCCCTTCGATCGACTGGAGCCCCGGTGACGGACATCCCACCCGATGCGCAGCAGCCGAGCGGACTGGGGTGGCCCGTGCCCTCGACTGATGTGCCCTCGACTGATGTGCCCCCGACGGTTGTTCCACGTGGAACATCGCTGGGTGAATGCGTGGGTCTGGGCTGGCCGGTCGGGGAAGGCGTGGCCGCATGACGAGGATCCTCGCGGTGGCCAACCAGAAGGGCGGGGTGGGCAAGACCACCTCGACGGTGAATATCGCCGCTGCCCTGGCTCGCGCAGGTCAGCACGTGCTCGTCATCGACCTCGATCCGCAGGGCAATGCTTCCACCGCTGTGGGACTGGCCCATCACAGTGGGACTCCGGGGACGTACGAGGTCCTCACCGATGATGCCCGTTTGTCCGATATCGTCCAGGAATGTCCCGAAATTTCGGGGCTCTGGGGTGCCCCGGCGACCATCGATCTGGCGGGTGCGGAGATCGAACTGGTCTCCTTGGTCGCCCGGGAGACCCGATTGGCGAAGGCGGTCGAGGACTATCTACCGGTCCACCAGGCGACCCACGGTCGAGTGTTGGACATGGTGCTCATCGACTGCCCGCCCAGCCTCGGCCTGCTCACCATCAACGCCTTCTGCGCCGCCCGCGAGGTGCTGCTGCCGATCCAGTGCGAGTACTACGCCCTCGAGGGTGTCTCGCAGTTGCTGCGCACCATCGAGTTGGTCAAGGCCCACCTCAATCCAGATCTCGGTGTCGGTGCGGTCCTGCTGACGATGTACGACGGTCGAACCCGATTGAGTTCGCAGGTCGTGGCCGAGGTGCGTGAGCACTTCGGAGACCGGGTGCTCCCCACTGTGATCCCACGGTCGGTGCGGTTGAGCGAGGCACCCTCCTACGGCCAGACCATCCTCACCTACGACGCTGATTCGGCCGGTGCCCATGCCTACATCGCCGCAGCTCGTGAACTGCAGGAGCTGACATGAGCGAACCGAAGCGCGGCCTGGGCAAGGGTCTTGGTGCCCTCATCTCGAGTGGACCGCCGAGCGAGGAAACCGGCTCCGCTGCAACGGTTTCACAGTCCCGACCTGATGATGTCGACCTGGTGTACCTCGAGGTCCCACCCGGTGACATCAGCCCGAATCCCCGTCAGCCGCGCACGGTGTTCGACGACGAGGCGATGGCTGAACTCGTGCATTCCATTCGGGAGATCGGTCTGCTGCAGCCGGTCGTGGTACGTCGCTCGTCAGGTGACTCCCCCTTCGAACTGGTTGCGGGAGAACGACGTTGGCGGGCATCGCAGGCTGCCGGGTTGACCGTGATGCCCGTCATCGTGCGCCAGACGACTGATGACGCGCTGCTACGGGATGCGCTGTTGGAGAACCTGCATAGGGCTGCGCTCAATCCGCTGGAGGAGGCCGCTGCCTACCAGCAGCTACTGGCGGATTTCGGTGGGACACAGGAGGAATTGGCTACGCGACTCGGCCGATCTCGTCCGCAGATCGCGAATACCCTGCGGTTGTTGAAGCTGCCCCCCGCGGTGCAGCGCAAGGTTGCCGCCGGTGTCATTTCGGCCGGCCACGCGAAGGCACTGCTGTCTCTCGATGATCCAGCCGAGATGGAAACCCTGGCCGATCGCATCGTGGCCGAGGGTTTGTCGGTGCGCAGCGTCGAGGAGATCGTGCTGCTACGCAAGGACTCCGGGCCCAAACGTAAGCGTTCGGGGTCGAAGGGTCCGTCGCCGGAGATGATCGACGCTGCGCTCGCGGTCGAGACTCGACTAGCTGATCGCCTCGATACGACGGTGAGCATCTCCGGTGCCCGCACCGCCAAGGCGCGCGGCAAACTCGTCATCGACTTCGCCGATCTCGATGATCTGCTGCGCATCCTCGACGCTCTGGATCCCTAACTCATTCTCTGGACAGATACGCCGCGAGCGAATCGAAATAGCGTTCCATCCCCGCCTGAGCCATCTGGGCTTCCTCCTCTGGCAGTTCCCCGTACTGCGCCATCCGCACCCACACACGATCACCCCGTGGCTCCATGTCGACGATAACGAGATGGTGATCAGCGTCATCTGATCCTTCGGCGAATTCATCTGCGTCCTGGGAGTACGCCATCGTGTGAACGAGGCGAACAGGCTCGGTCACCTCGGTGTAGCGACCCCAGAAGTACGCGATGAATCCATAAGACGTTGCATCGATCGCAGCAGCCCATCGACCACCGACGACGGGTTCACTGACCGCTGTTGCCGGCACCGGGTTGAGACCTAGGGGTGCGTACCACTGCTGGAGTGCATCCGCGTCGACCCAGGCGGTCCACATGTTCTGGATGAGTGCATCGAATTCACGCTCGATCGAGTAGGCCAGTGGTTGCATGTGGTCATCGTTGCAGACCAGCACTGACCTGGGCGAGTTCGCGTGGGATAACTGTGGGGAGAGTGACGATGCGGGGTCATGGAACGAACGCGCGTACTGAGGCGCGGGCTGTGTCTTTGACTTACTTCCGACACGTTATGACGAGCTCTGCTGTACTCCTCGCAACCTCATCATCGAATCGGTCGTAGAACACCACAACGAAGTTGCTCCGCAGCGGCTTACGCTTCATCGAACGGCAACCTCGCTTGGACACAGGATTCCAATAGACGCCTTGTGACATCGTCCACCCAGTCTTCGTCCGCTGTGCTGCTGACTTCATCTTCATTGTTCGGCAATTACTCCAAGAGCCACTGCTCGGATCGTAAAAGCATTTCTGGACATTCCGGATTTGGTGTGATGTGTCAACGATTCGATAGCGCTGGGTGATCGTTTTGGACCTCTTCTTACTGAATGCGGTGATCAACGTCGGACCCGACGACTTGACCGCAAAGCCCTGGCATTCCATTCGGTAGGTGTGAGTGATTTTCGCAAGAAGTTGTTCACGGGCACCAAGAACACCGATCTCGACACCCCAGGGGTCACTTCGCGGTGATTCGGCGAGACATTGGTCTTCTGTCGATTCAGTCCAGCCCACCCAGACACGCACCTGCCAGCCAGTCGATGTCGCACGGATGCGCCAATCACCGTTGCCAAAAAAGCTACGTCGTAATGGATAGCTATCGCACAGGAAACGATCTCCTCCGTCGTTCACCGCACACTGAGTGATGTAGCGACTTTGCTCACGCGTATCGGCGATGTAGAACGTGACGAAGCCACCGGTGGAGTCTCTGTCGGTGTAGGTCTTGATCACTCGGACACCTTGGGACGAAAGGCCGACACTAGACGCTGCCTGCGAGTGCGATGGAGCAACGACGGATGCAACTACGAGTCCGATGACGAATGCGCCGATAAGCGATCGCATCCTGTCCCCCCTTCCACCGATCACACGACCAGAATCGTGGGAGAATCTACCCCATGGGCGGGGTGGCACTCAGATTCGCAGGAGTTCCCCTCGCGATATCGTCACTAGCCCTCACAGGGGCCTTGGGCCCCGGTGAAGTAGGACCGAGCAGCGACACGACCACATCGGTGGTGAGGGATGCGCCAGCGGTTGGGCAGGTTTCCCCTTCTGCATACTGTCGGCCTGAGCTTTCTATTGAGCGCCATCGATCGAAGCGCATCGCCGCAGGCGCCCTCTTGGAGATTTATCGGGCGGAGCAGGAAACATCGTCACCACAGACTCCGAATACGGTTCGGATAGCTGTGGTCAAGTCGACGTCGGGACGCTTTGGCATGCATCCCCTGATGAGTGGACCGCCTGACCTCATCGACCCACACACGATTGCACGAGATCGCGATGTCATCACGGTGATCAATGGCGACTACTTCGATGATCTACCGTTCGCGGGGACGGTGCCACGCGGAATGGTCGTGCGAGATGGGCGCATCATGTTCGCACCAGCCCATTGGACGCAGGTGGTTGCTATCAGTGAGGACCGAACACCCAGAACGACCCGTATCAAGGCGGTCCTTGTCGACTCGGAACAAGGCAGTCGCACAGTGTCGGTCAATGATCCCCTGGACCCAGGGCGTGGCATCGTTGTGTACACCTCTGATTGGCAGCGAGACAAGACCCCGACTGGACTGTGGCGACTTGTGGTCGACCGCGGACGGGTCTCCGCATTGGTGGGTCGATCTGTGACGGCGCGTATCCCAGCGGACGGGTTCGTCCTGGCTAGCCGCGATCGAAGAAAACTCGAAGCCTGGCCGGTGGGGAGCCTATTCACGGCCACGATCAAGTCGGTTTCCCGTGATGGTGATTCGGTCGAGCAGGCGTCTGGCCACGGGGGTGTCATGCTGCGCAAGGGCAGGATCAAGGCGCCGTGTAGTGATTACGAGAACCTGCTCCGACCACGCACCGGTCTCGCGTGGAACGAAAGCGGTGACGTCTGGTTCATCGCTGCGACGTCCGGGCTGCCGGATCCACCCGACGGATTCCGCAGGGGTGGGGCGACGAAGTCGCAGGTGGCTGCCGTCGCGAGGATGCTGGGCGCTACCCATGCGGTGACCCTGGATGGTGGTGGGTCCACCATCCTCCTTACTCACCAGGCCGGCAGGGTCACACGACGAGACTTGCCGGCCTCGGCATGGACTCGTCCCGTCCCCGTGGTCTGGACACTGAGTCGTCGCAGCTAACCCTGCTCGAGCGCTCTGAATATGGGATAATCATTCGGGAAAAAGTTGCGCTGCAAGGGAAAAGAGTGGCTCAGGTGCTTGCCTTGTGTCAGATCCATGACCCAGAGTCGTTCATACGCCCTCATCCGCGCTGCTGACTCCGGGGGGGCGTTACCCCCAGGCCTTGGATCAGGTGCAGGCCGGCTTGGATGTGCTCACTCAGACTCATCCCACCGGGTTGGATCGGGGCGAGCTGGGAGGGTTCAGGCAGACCGCACTGACGGCACCGATCACCCGGATGGAGGCGGAACTAGCCCATTACCTGGACCGGCCACCCCGCAAACACAGCGTGCGAATCACACGCGAGTAACGGCCCGCTCAACCAGTGAGACCATCATGGAGCCGATGTCCTCACCGGCTGCTGTCAATGCCTGCGGCACAAGGGAAGTCTCGGTCATGCCCGGAGCGACATTCGCCTCGAGGAACCACGGTGTGCCCGCAGCATCGATGATGAAATCGATACGCGACCAATCACGCAGTTTCAATCGCGAATGCACAGCGACCGCAGCATCAGAGGCGCGCTCCGCCACATCATCAGCCAGGCGTGCCGGCACATAGAACTCCGTCGTGCCCGCCGTATAGCGCGCGGCGTAGTCATAGAACCCGCCATCGGGCACGATCTCCACCGCGGGTAGCGCATGTGGGCCGTCACCGGTGTCGATCACGCCGATCGCCACCTCCATGCCGGTCACGAATGCCTCGATCAACGCAACTTCTCCGTAGGCGAAGGCGCCCACCATCGCGGCTGGCAGATCACCCGGTTCACGCACTACCGAGGCGCCCAATGCCGAGCCACCACGAGCGGGTTTCACCACCACCGGCAGACCGAGCCGCGCATCGAGGGCACGCAGCACACCGGCGGCACCTAACTCTCGAAACGTGCTGTGCGGCAGTGAGACTGAAGCCGGTGTGTCGACGTCGGTCAGTGCCTTGGCGATCGTCTTATCGAAGGCCATCCGCGACGGATCGGGTCGCGATCCGACATAGGCCAGCCCGACGCACTCCAGCACATCTCGCAGTGCACCATCCTCACCGGCCGCGCCATGCACGAGCGGCACCACACAATCGGGCTTCATCGAGGACAGGTCACCGAGCAGATCCGCGTCGATGTCACGCTCGAGCACCTCCCAGTCCGGTGCCGCGGCACGCAGAGCCTCGGCGACGCGACGACCGGAACGGATCGACACGTCGCGTTCGGGGGACAATCCACCGGCGAGAACGACGACCTGCATCGCGGCTACGCCTGATCCGGGGAGGGGGTGTTCGGGCCGGTCGGGTTGTGCAGGGTGTGGCCGGTGCCGAACGTCGCGGCGAGTTCCCTCTCGGTCTCGATGACGCCGGCGAGGCGACGTACGCCTTCACGGATGCGTTCGGGCTCGGGATAGCAGTACGACAGGCGCATGTGCTGGCGACCGGATCCATCGATGTAGAACCCGGTGCCGGGAACGTAGGCGACGAGCGCGGCCACAGCACGGGGCAGCATCGCGGTGGCATCCAGGCCCTCGGGCAGGGTCAGCCACGAATAGAAACCGCCCGCCGGATGGGTCCAGGTCGTGCCCTCGGGCATCTGGCGCTCCAATTCGTCGAGCAGTGCATCGCGGCGCTCTCGATAGGTCTCACGGAACACCTTCACCTGCTCACGCCACGGTTGGGTGGCCAGATAGGACGAGATCGTCATCTGGGCGTAGTTCGAAGGGCATAGCACCGCGGCCTCGGCGGCGAGGACTAGCTTCTCGCGGACACCGTGCGGTGCCAGCGCCCAACCGACGCGCAAGCCCGAGGCGATCGTCTTGGAGAACGACCCGAGGTACACCACACCGTCGGCATCATCGGCGCGGATCGCCCGCGGCGGTGCATCCCCGAATCCGACATCGTCGAAGCCGAGCAGGCCGTAGGGGTCATCCTCGAGCAGCAGTAGGCCTTCGCGTCGCGCGACCTCGAGGATGTCACGACGACGCTGCGGACCCTGGGTGATGCCGCCGGGATTGTGGAACGACGGGATCGTGTAGATCATCTTCGGCCGCAGCCCGTTCGCCCGAGCGCGCCCGATCGCTTCGGCGAGGGCGACCGGTTGCAGCCCTTCATCGTCCATCGGAACGTGGATGACGGTGCATTCATAGGCGCGGAACACACCGAGGGCACCCACATAGGACGGGGCTTCGACGAACACGACGTCACCGGGATCGCAGAACACGCGGGTGACCAGGTCCAGAGCCATCTGAGAACCGGTGGTGACCACGATGTCGTCGGGATGACCGGTGATGCCGACCTCGGCCATCACCTCACCGATCTGCTCGCGCAGGGTCGCATCCCCCTGGCCCGAGCCGTACTGCAGTGCCTCGGCGCCCCGGCTGCGGACCAGATCGGAGATCGTGTCGGCCATCGCGTCGAGGTTCAAGGCGCTGACGTAGGGCATCCCCCCGGCAAGGGAGACCACCTCCGGTCGGGAGGCGACGGCGAACAGCGCCCGGATCTCCGAGGCGGTCATGCCCTTCGCGCGCGCGGCATAGGAGTCGACCCAGGGGTCGAGCCGATTGCCGTGGGAGGGGGCGCTGTCGTTGGAGACGCTGTCGCTCACGGGTCCTATGCTCCCCCATACAGTGTTCGTGATGCAGGAGTGGGGTGAGTGACGGTGTGGCGCACCATCGGGCGAGTCGCCCTCACCGCCGCGGCCGCGGCCGCGGTGTCGTTCCTCGTCCGGGCCCTGTGGCCGCATCCCTACCGGTCGGAGCCGGGCTGATCAGTGCCGGGTTGATCAGTGTCGGGCGCGAAGTAGGCGATCACACCGGTGGCCAGCCCCTCGGCGACCGCATCGCGGAAACGGGGGTCGGCCAGTCGTGCCGCATCACGTGGATGCGACAGGTAGCCCAACTCCATCCAGACCGCGGGCATGCGGGTCATGCGCAGCAGATCCCAGGTACGCGGATGGGCTCGGCAGTCCAGCAGGTCGGTGCGTCGACACACCTCGTCGTGCATGAGCTCAGCAGCACTGAGACCGGAGAAGGAGTGTGGGCCGCCCCGAGGATCACCGAAGTAGAAGGTGGCGATCCCGTTGGCGTTGGGCAGCTCGACCCGTTCGACGTGCAGGCTGATCATCAGGTCAGCGCCCATCTCGTTAGCGAACGCCGCGCGGCGGCTTTCTTCCACCAGGGTCGGGGTGGGGGGTCGGGTGAGCAGGACCTGGGTACCGACAGCGGCGAGGCGACCTTCGAGTCGCGCGCACACGTCGGCGATGATCGCCGCCTCGGTCTCGGCGAATCGTTCATCGGCATCGGCACCGCCGGGGTCGAGGACGATCACTTTGCCGGCGACCCCGCTGCGCACCGAATCCCAGGTGATGCGCTCGCGCAAAGGTGCGGCGAGTTCGCCCTCTCCGACGGTGCGGGTCAAGCGCTGCAGCGCTCGGAAGGTATCCGGCCCGCACATACCGTCGGCCTCGACGCCCACGTTGCGCTGGAACTCCCGCACCGCGGAATCGGTAGCCACCCCGAACACACCGTCGGGGCGACCGCAGTCGAAACCGAGGTTGACCAGTCGCTGCTGCAGTGACCGCACATCGTCACCGGACATCAGGTGCCCGGGATTGAACAGCAGCACGCGATCGCCGAGAGCCCAGCGGGCCTCGTCGAGATGGCGGAAGGTCTGCGGTCCGACGACCCCGTCCACGGGGATCCCGCGGTCCTGCTGGAAGGCACGCACCGCATCGGCGAGACCTTCATCGAAGGTGTCGTGGGCGAGGTGACGGCCCGGATCCTCACAGAAACCCAGGCGCCGCAGGCGCTCTCGGATGTCGGCGACCCCGGGCCCGCTATCGCCCTGGCGGAGCAGGGTCGGGGTCATCCGTTATCCCAGATACGGCTGCAGATCGGCGAGCAGCGCGGCCTTGGGCTTGGCCCCGATGATGGTCTTGACGACCTCTCCACCGGAATACACGTTCATCGTCGGGATCGAGGTGATGCCGTAGCTCGCGGCGGTTTTGGGGTTCTCGTCGACGTTGAGCTTCACCACGGTGATCTTCTCGGCGTACTCGGTGGCGATCTCCTCCAGAATGGGAGCCACCATGCGGCAGGGCCCGCACCACTCAGCCCAGAAGTCCACGATGACCGGCTTATCCGAGCCGAGGACGTCGGTGGCGAAACTGGCATCGGTCACGATGGTGGTCGACATGGGTTCTCCCTTGTTCCTTGGGGCTGTGGGGCCAGGCTACTCGCTGCCTCATTCGGAAGCGGCGAGGAACCTCTCGGCGTCCAGGGCTGCGGCGCACCCTGTGCCCGCAGCGGTGATCGCCTGACGGTAGGTGTGGTCGACGAGGTCACCGCAGGCGAAGACCCCGGGGATGTCGGTCCTGGTCGAGGGCGCCTCGACCAGGACGTACCCCTCATCATCGAGAGCGACCTGGCCCTTGACGAGCTCGGAGCGGGGGTCGTGGCCGATGGCCACGAACAGACCGGTGATGGGGAGTTCCCGGGTATCACCGGTGACGGTGTCGCGCAGCAGCACCCCGGAGACCTTGGCCTCACCGAGGACGTCGACGACCTCGGAGTTCCACGCGAAGGTGATCTTCGGGTCGTTCATCGCCCGCTCGACCATGATCTTGCTCGCTCGCAGCGAGTCCCGGCGATGGATGACGGTGACCGACTTGGCGAACCGGGTGAGGAACGTCGCCTCCTCCATCGCGGAGTCGCCGCCGCCGACCACGGCGATATCGGCATCGCGGAAGAAGAAGCCATCGCAGGTCGCACACCACGAGACACCGTGGCCGGACAGGCGCTTCTCGTTGGGAACATCGAGTTCGCGGTAGCCCGAGCCCATCGCCAAGATCACCGAGCGGGCGTGGTACTCCCGACCCGACCCATCGCGGACGTACTTCACGTCGCCGTCCAGACGGATCTCGACCGCATCGTCGGTGATGATCTCGGTGCCGAAACGGGCGGCCTGGGCGCGCATCGCCTCCATCAGCGCAGGGCCCATGATGCCCTCGGCGAAGCCGGGGAAGTTCTCCACCTCGGTGGTGTTCATCAAGGCACCCCCCGCGGTGACCGCTCCTTCGAGCAGCAGCGGGTTCAACTGGGCACGGGCGGTGTAGACCGCCGCGGTGTAGCCGGCGGGTCCGGAGCCGATGATGATCACGTCGCGAATGTCGGTCATGACACGTGCTCCCTCACTCATTGCACCGATTGTTCACTGCATCGATGGTGATCGATTAATCCTGCTAACGATCCTAGGAGTACCGACTATTCCCGAAACGGTCGGGGCGGATCTGTCAGGGAAGCGCGTACTCGAACCACACCGCGGCTGCGACATCGGAATCGGTGCAGTCCGGACCGACCACGGCGACATCGAGGTAGGGCTTCATTCCCGGGTTGGCGTGGAGCATGACCACGACACCGGCATCGAGTCCGTTGAAGGAGGCCCGATCGACCAGCAGGGCCGGCATCGCCAAGCCGGCAGCGTCGCCACCACGAGCGGTATGCAGGCGATCGACGCAATCGCGCAGGGCCTGCACATCGGAGGTGAAGCCGGCTGCGCCGACGAGCGGAGGCATGCCGCGGGGGGTGCTGGAATGCACGGTGACCACGTCTTCGGCCATGTCATCGCCGTCGACCAGACCGACGCTGGTGATCAGGTTGGTGACCTGCGGGGTCATCGCCTCGGCGGAATAGTCGGTGCCGGAGGCCACCAGGAGTCGGGCGGGCACGACCATGGCATCACCGGGCCCGACCACGCTCGACGTGTCCGGCGTGGGTGCGACGGGCTCGGGTGTCGCGGCATCGGTGGCCTGTGTAGCGGGGCCGGTCGGTTGCGCGGTCGCATCAACGGTCGGTTCACCTGGTTCGGCGATCGGATCCGCGGTGGAGACCGGGGCGGAGGCGAGCACGCTCGGCTCGACCTGGCCGTCGGCGACCGGGGGAGCGGCGGCATTGCCGCCGAGAACGATGGGGATGCCCACCGCTCCGACGAGCACCAGACCGGCTGCGGCGCCGATGAGCGGGCCTAGGCGGCGAGGTCGCCGACCGGCTACCGAACCGGCGACGGGAATCGCTGCGACTCCGGCGACACCGGGTGTGGACAGCGGGGTCTGCTCGGCCAGGGCGGTCTCCAGGGAGATCCAGACCTCCTCGGGCATCCGCGGGCCCGGGTCGCTAGCGAACCAGTCGGCCAACTGGGGGTACGCCTGAGCCAGGGGTGGCAGATCGATCACGTCGGGCTCATCGGCCGCGTCGTGAGAATCAGGCCGACCGGCGTCGGTCACGTCATCGCTCACTGCTGTGGTCACCTCCAGGTGTCGGTGTGACGGTGCTCGAGGGGTCCGGGTTCCGCAGATGCGCCAGCCGTGTGGCCAACTTGGCCCGACCCCGCGAGCAGCGGCTCTTCACCGTGCCGGTCGGGCACTCCATGATCGCTGCAGCCTCCTCGACCGACCACCCCTCCAAGTCGACGAGCACGATGGCCAGGCGCTGATCGGGGGGCAACTCATCGAGGGCAGCGGCGATCTCCAGGGAGGTCTCCCGGGCCGACAGGGCATCTCGGGGGTCGATGAGAGCCGCGGTGTCCGCGAGATGGGACCGGTCACCGGACTCGCCGGTCTCGTCGGGCAGGGGAACCCACGGCCGCACCGCTCGCCGGCGCAGCCGGTCCAGTGATGCATTGACCACGATGCGGTGCAGCCAGGTCGTCACGGCGGAGTCGCCACGGAAGGAATCAGCGCGCCGGTAGGCCGAGATCAGCGCGTCCTGGAGCGCATCGGAGGCCTCCTCAGGGTCGCCGGTGGTGCGCAGAGCCACCGCCCACAGGCGATCACGGTGCCGGCGGACGATCTCGGTGAACGCCAGCGGATCGCCGGCGCAGTGCGCGGCGAGCAACTCCGCATCGCTGCGCGGGTCGCGCGGCGCATCGCGGGGCGCATCCGAGGGATCGGGCACGTCGGGAAGCCTAACGACGACACTCCACGCCAGGGCAGTGCGGCTAGGGCAGTGCGGCTAGGGCAGTGCGGCTAGGGCAGTGCGGCTAGGACAGGACGGCGATCTCGCGCACACCACC
Organism: Actinomycetes bacterium; assembly: GCA_965657825.1. Classification (GTDB taxonomy): domain Bacteria; phylum Actinomycetota; class Actinomycetes; order S36-B12; family S36-B12; genus M55B157. Next base: position 12,088 of record CBFHQG010000066.1, read on the forward strand.
GATGAATCCCGAATCGGCCGGGGGGAGGCGGGTGAACCAGATCAGGACGTACCGGCCCACGACCGGGCGCGGTGAGCGCAGATCGATCGACTCACCGATGCCGGTCGCCTCGCTGAGGGTGGCCCACGCCTGGGGGGGTGCCTGCGGTGAGGAGCCGACCTGCAC
>CBFHQG010000067.1:0-12059 GCA_965657825.1 Actinomycetes bacterium
GGCCAGTTCGCGCGCCTCCATGTCGAGTTCACGGCGGAACAGGTCGCGTTGGCTTGCCATGCTCACGTACTCACCGGCTGCCATCGAGAACGCCCCGGCGAGGAGTCCGGCGATACCGGCGAACAGCACGACGCCCCGATCGATGCCCGAGCCGGCGAAACCCATCACCAGGGCGGTGTTGGAGACCAGACCGTCGCTGATGCCGAAGATCGCCGCACGCCACTTGCCGGAGGAGTCCGCGCGGTGCCAGGTCTCCCCGAAGTCGATCTCGCCTCCGGGGCTGACCGTGGGTGCCGGGTGGGCGAGCTCATCGGTCTCGGTGACGGTGGACCCGGTGCCTGCGCCGCGCAACCTGCGGAATGTCTCGGCATGCTCGCGTTCGTCAATGGGCATGCTGGCGAGGGCTTCGGGTTCCTCGTCATACATCCCGGCGTCGGCAGTTTCGGCTTCTTCGAGATGGGCCAGGACACCATCCATTCCGGCTACTCCGGCGGCGCGAGCGCGAGCGACCAGCGCGGCGTTATCAGCATCGAGGGTGGTCGGTGGTGCGGGGATGTCCACCCCGTACTCGGTCAGTTTCTCGACCCAGTGCTCGGCATGGCGGTCCTCGATATCGGCGAGTTCGAGCAGTGCCTCGCGTCGCTCGCCATCCGAGGTATCGGCCAGGGCGCGATACAGCAGCGCCGCATTTCGCTCGGCTTCCAGGTAGCGCAGGAAGCGTTTGGGGTCGCGTGAACCGGACGGAGATCCGGACTGATTCTTCAGCATCGAGTACTACCCGCTTCCCTCGGTGTTGCCGGCATCAGCCGCCGTCGGATCGTCCAACCGGTAGCGGTCACGTGCCTGATCGACCAATGCTGCATCGATCTCGCCTCGGTCGGCTAGTCGGGACAGGGTCTGTACGACGATGGACTCGGCGTCGACGAGGAAGTGCCGTCGTAGAGCACCGCGAGTATCGGACATGCCCCAGCCGTCGGTGCCCAGTGAGATGAAGTCACCTGGAATCCACGGGGCGATCTGATCGGCGACGACGCGCATGTAGTCGGACACCGCGATCACCGGTCGTGGCGAATCGGCGAGACGTTCGGTCACGTAGGGCTGGCGTGGTGATCCGGTCGGGTCGAGCAGTCGCTGTCGATCGCAGGCCAAGCCGTCGCGACGCAGTTCGCTCCAGGACGTCACCGACCACACCTCGGTGGACACACCCCAATCATCGCGCAGCATCTGCTGGGCCTGCAATGCCCACGGCACCGCGACACCGGAGGCCAACAGGGTTGCCACGGGTGTCTCCTGCGCTGCGATGCGGTGCATCCCGCGCACGATGCCCTCGACGTCGACATCTTCGGGCTGCGCTGGCTGCAGGTACGGCTCGTTGTAGACGGTGAGGTAGTAGAAGACATCCTCGGGGGCATCTCCGTACATGCGGCGCAGGCCATCGGACACGATGTGCGCGATCTCGTAGCCGTAGGCCGGGTCATAGGAGATCGCCGCCGGGTTGGTGGAGGCCAGCAGGGGTGAATGGCCGTCCTCGTGCTGCAGGCCCTCGCCGTTGAGTGTCGTGCGCCCTGCGGTGGCTCCCAAGACGAAGCCGCGGGTCATCTGATCCATCGCAGCCCAGAAGCCGTCGCCGGTTCGCTGGAAGCCGAACATCGAGTAGAAGATGTAGATGGGGATCATCGGCTCGCCCTGGGTGGAGTAGGACGTGCCAGCGGCGGTGAACGATGCGACGGACCCGGCCTCGTTGATGCCTTCGTGCAGGATCTGTCCGTCGACCGCCTCGTGGTAGCTCAGGACGAGATCGCGATCCACCGACAGGTACTGCTGGCCGTGCGGGTTGTAGATCTTAGCTGTGGGGAACAGCGAGTCCATGCCGAAGGTGCGTGCCTCGTCGGGGATGATCGGCACGAATCGCGGGCCGATCCCCTCTTCGCGGATCAGATCCTTCAGCAGTCGGACGAAGGCCATCGTGGTGGCCACCGGTTGCTTGCCCGAGCCGCGAAGGACGACCTCGTAGGCTTCCGGGCCGGGCAGTGGCAGCGACGACGAACGCACCCTCCGTTCGGGCACCGAGCCACCGAGACGTCGGCGACGATCGAGCATGTACCGCATCACTTCATCATCGGGACCTGGGTGGTAGTACGGCGGGAGGATTCCGTCACCGAGTTCGTCGTCGGTGATGGGGATCTGCAGGCGATCGCGGAAGATCTTCAGGTCGTCGAGGGTCAGCTTCTTCATCTGGTGGGTGGCATTGCGGGCCTCGAAGTGCGAACCGAGGGTGTAGCCCTTGATGGTCTTGGCCAGGATCACCGTGGGTTGACCGGTGGTCTCGACGGCGGCCTTGTAGGCGGCGTACACCTTGCGGTAGTCGTGCCCACCCCGCTGCAGGGACCACACCTCGTCGTCGCTCCAGTCCTTGACCAGATCCAAGGCCCGGGGGTCGCGGGCGAAGAAGTGCTCACGCACGAAGGCGCCGTCCTCGGCCTTGAAGGTCTGGAAGTCACCGTCGGGTGTGGAGTTCATGATGTTCACCAGGGCGCCGTCGCGATCGCGGGCGAGCAGCTCATCCCACTTGCGCCCCCAGATGACCTTGATGACGTTCCACCCGGCTCCCCGGTACAGGGACTCCAGTTCCTGGATGATCTTGCCGTTGCCTCGCACGGGGCCGTCGAGTCGCTGCAGGTTGCAGTTGACGACGAACACCAGGTTGTCGAGTTCCTCTCGTGCGGCGAGCCCGAGGGCACCTGCTGATTCGACCTCGTCCATCTCACCATCACCGAGGAACGCCCACACTCGTTGCTGGGAGGTGTCCTTGATGCCCCTGTGGTGCAGGTACTTGTTGAACCTGGCCTGGTAGATCGCGTTGAGGGGTCCAAGGCCCATGGAGACCGTGGGGAACTGCCAGAACCAGGGCATCAGTCGCGGATGCGGGTAGGAGGGCAGCCCCCCGCCCGGATGGGACAGTTCCTGACGGAAGCCGTCGAGTTGGTTCTGGGTGAGGCGACCTTCGAGGAAGGCGCGTGCGTAGATGCCGGGGGACGCGTGTCCCTGGAAGTACACCTGATCGCCACCACCGGGATGATCCGGTCCGCGGAAGAAATGGTTGAAGCCCACCTCGTACAACGACGCGGAGGAGGCGTACGTCGAGATGTGGCCGCCGACGGAGACCCCGGGGCGCTGAGCTCGATGCACCATGACCGCGGCGTTCCAGCGCACGTAGCGGCGGAACTGCCGCTCGAGTGCCTCATCGCCGGGGAACCACGGCTCCATCTCCGGCGGGATCGTGTTGATGTAATCGGTGGAGCGCAGACTGGGGATCCCGACATTGCGCTCGGCGGCCCTGCGCAGGAGGGACAGCATCAGGTAGCGCGCGCGGTAGGGGCCGGCGGCATCGATGACCTGGTCCAAGGACGTCGTCCACTCGGTGGTCTCCTCCGGATCCACATCGACGTACTGGGTCGGCAATCCACCGGCGAGCAGCGGCTGCGGGCGGAACAGCGGATCGGCGGACATCAGGGTCCTTTCTGCCATCGAGCCGGGTAGGCCCGTTCGGGTACGGATCCTCGTGGGACCGGTTCCTATCTTTGCGTACCCCCGGCAGGTGGTCCACGACGGACGCGTGGAGGTGCGGTCATGATCGAGTACCGCCGAGTAATAAGTCCAACCAGGTTGCGCGTCGATGCTGGGTCCGATGGACTACGGGCACCGCCGATGTCCGGCGGAGTAGGTCGCTGGGAGGTCCAACCGTGTCCGCCGATGGTGCGGGGGTGCTGGCACTGCTGGGTGTGCAGTCGGGGCATCTGGTCTGGGAACTAGGTGCCGATGGTGACTGTGATGCTGCCCTGCGTGAGGCTTTCGCGGCTGCGGAGGGTGTGGACCTCATCGGTGAGGACGAGGACCCTGACGATGTCGTCGACGTCGTGATCCTGTGGTGGCGCGACGATGACGGTGATCTCGTCGACGCACTCGTCGACGCGATCGGTCCTCTCGCCGATCACGGAGTCGTGTGGTTGCTCACGCCCAAGCCCGGGCGCGACGGGCATGTCGAAGCCGAGGACATCGCCGACGCATCTCCGACGGCAGGCCTTCAGCAGACATCGACGGTCAGCGCGGGTCGGGATTGGCAGGGCACGCGTCTGGTCGCTCCGCGCGCCCGCAAGTAGCGGGCGCTACCGAGGGAAGATCCTGCGCAGGCCGCGCGTGATGGCCGAGGCGGTGCTGCCCACCCCATCGAGCGCGGCGAACGCCGCCCGCAGACCGTCACCGCCGGGGAGATCCGGGGCTGCGGACAGGCCCCGTGCGATGCGCAGGAGGCCGGGCACGTCGACGACCTCGATCTCGCGGCGTGCCACCGCGGTCACCGGTGAGCGTCGACCGGTGGTGATCTCCAAGACGACCTCGGTCGGCCCGATCATGCGGGGCGTGGAGTCGGTGGTCACGGTGGGTCCTGGTCGAGCGGTGCGCCAGCTCCCGTCTCGGGCCGACGTCACGACCTGCAGATCCGGGGTCAGCACCGCCAGGCGATAGTCGACTCCCGGCTCGGCCTGCGCACACACCGCGCCGACACTGTCGACCAGAGCGTGAAGCGCGATCCGGGGGAGTTCAGGGTCCACGGTGATGTTCGCGTCACGAAGGGCGCGGTAGGTTGCCACACTCCCGGCGGAGACCAGGGTGCCCAGGGGAATGACGCCGAGGGGGCTGCCTACGTGAAGGCCGGCCTCGGCGGGTGCGTGGGGGATCCAGGCCTCCAGCGAATCGCGAGCCGCCTGCCAGGCAGTCCGGATGCGGGCGAGGTCGGCCCTGCCGAAACGTTGATCGATCTCCGCGTCGATCATCCCCTGAGGGGGTGGCTGCACGTCACCTGCCATGGCCGCCGCCCGGCGATCGGCCAGGTTCGCACCGCCTGGCCATTCTCCGATGGTGATGAGGACCTCGCGGATGCTGTGCCCGCGACGTGCCGAGAAGTCGCCGAGGTCGAGGGTGTCGGCCGAGGCGTCGAGTGCGGCGAGGGCGAGGTCCCACGCGGTCAACGCGTCATCGAGCAGGAGGTCGAGGTGGGACTGGGCGCGTCCGAACTCCCCGGGGGCCGGTTGCAGGGGATCGAAGGGCTCGATCTGCATGCAGCCTCCCTGAGTGGGCCGTGGTCGCCTGCGTCTCGGGCCGCCGACGACCACGGCCTATGACTAGTGGACACCCGATCGCTGAAGTCCGCATCACGAGCCCGATCGGGACGGAGCGTCGTGGGACATGGTGGGCCCGGCCGGGCTCGAACCGGCGACCCCGTCCTTGTAAGGGACGTGCTCTAGCCAACTGAGCTACAGGCCCGGGGTGAAGGCTACCGTCCCGATACCCTGCCCTGGTGTCCTCGCCCAGCCTCGCCGAGGTCGTCGCCGCCCTCGAGACCCGCTACCCCCCGGCGCTCGCCGAGCCCTGGGACGCGGTCGGGCTGATCTGCGGAGATCCCTCCCGTCGGGTCGAGCGGGTCCTCTTCGCGGTCGATCCCACTGAGGCGGTGGCCCAGGAAGCATTGCGCGCAGGGGTCGATCTCATCGTCACGCACCATCCGCTCTTCTTGACCCCGGTGCACGCGGTAGCAGCGCTCACCCCCGGCGGCCGGCTCGTGCACGGTCTCATCGAACGAGGCTGCGCCCTGTTCGCTGCACACACCAATGCCGATCGCGCCAGGCCGGGAGTCAGCGACGCACTGGCCGATCTGCTCGGGGTCCGCGACACCGTTCCGCTCCAGCCTGACGCGGATGATCCGATGCTGGGTATCGGGCGCATCGGGGCGCTGGAGGAGCCGATGTCGCTGTCGCTGTTCGTGGAGCGCGTCGCGCAACTACTGCCGGCGACCGCCCAGGGTGTGCGGGTTGCGGGAGACCCCGACGCACCCGTCGAACGTGTCGCGGTCTGCGGCGGCTCGGGGGAGTCCCTGCAATCCGTCGCGAGCGCCGCGGGAGCCGACGTCTACGTCACCGCGGACGCGAAGCATCATCGGACCGCCGATCACCGTGCAGCCGGCGGTTGCGCGCTGGTCGACGTCGCGCACTGGGCCAGCGAGTGGCCCTGGCTTCCGATTGCTGCGGCCGCCTTGACCGATGATCTCGACGGTACTGTGGTGTCGTCGGTCTCGACCCTCGTCACCGATCCGTGGTCCTGGCATGTGAGGAGCCGATCCTGAACGCTGATCCCGCCGAGCAGATGCGTCTGCTGGACCTGCAAGAAATCGATACCTCGTTGGACCGGCTGCGCCATCGACGGGCGAATCTCCCCGAGCAGGCACGGGTCGAGGAGTTGTCCACGAAGGCGAGGGTTCTCGCCGATCGAGTGACCGCCCTCGAAGTCGAGGTGGCTGATGTGGCGCTCGAGCAGCGAAAGGCCGATCAGGACGTCGAACTCGTGCGTGACCGTGCGGTCAAGGATGCCAATCTGCTCGACTCGGGCACGATCTCCGATCCCAAACAGTTGACGCACCTGCAGTCGGAGATCGCCTCTCTCGCCCGCAGGCAGTCGGAGTTGGAGGACGTCGAGATCGAAATCATGGAGCGTCTGGAACAGGCCGAGCATCGACTCCGCGATCTGCTGATCGACAAGGAGCAACTCGACACCGAACTCGCACAAGCCCAGACGATGCGTGACGCAGCCCTCGCCGAATTGGCCTCCGGTGAGGCGGATCTGCTCGCTGATCGGGAGCGCGTGGCTGCCACGATCGAGGCGAGTGTGCGGGAGTTCTACGACAGACTGCGCGGTGAGTACGCCGGCGTCGGTGCGGCTCGCTTGTTCCGCGGTCGGTGCGAAGGCTGCCGGATCGAACTGACCCCGGTCGACATCTCCCGTATCCGTGAGGCACCGGAGAATGAGATTCTGCGCTGCGAGGAGTGCCGTCGCATCCTCATCCGCACCCCTGAGTCGGGTCTATGAGTGGGTCGGGTCGATGGCGCGACGGCTGATCGTCGAGGCCGATGGCGCCTCTCGGGGTAATCCCGGCCCCGCGGCCTACGGGGCGCTCGTAAAGGATGCCGATTCGCAGCGCGTGCTGTGCGAGGTGGCGGAGTACATCGGAGAGGCGACCAACAACGTCGCCGAGTACCGGGGAGTCCTGGCTGGTCTCGAGCAGGCCCGCCGAATCGGGCCGGACGCCGAGATAGAAGCTCGACTGGATTCCAAACTCGTGGTGGAGCAGATGTCGGGTCGCTGGGCGATCAAGAACGCCACCCTTCGTCCCCTTGCGCTGCAGGTCCGCGATCTCGCGGATGCGGTGACCTTCACCTGGGTCCCCCGTGCGCAGAACTCCGCCGCCGATGCGCTCGCCAATGAGGCTCTCGACGCTGCGGGTCACGGCCGGACCGCCTTGATCCTGCGCCACCCCGGCGATGTGAGTGAACTGCAAGACACGGCCGAGGACATCGTGGGTGAGATCACCGAGGATGCGGCCGCTCTGCCTGCTCCACCGCGCACGATGATCGGGTGGGCCAGTGACCTGGGAACGCCCACCCTGATGCTCCTCGGGCGCCACGGCGCCACCGAGTACAGCCTGGCCAAGCGATTCTCCGGACGCGGTGGTGTCGACCTCCCCCTCGCGCCCCTCGGTGTCGCGCAGGCGGAGGCGCTCGCCGAGGAGGTCCGTCTCAGAGGTGGGGTTGATGCGATCATCGCCTCTCCGCTCCTGCGCACCCGTCAGACAGCCGCGATCGTCGCGCAGGCCACCGGTGCATCGGTCAGCACCCATGACGGACTCGCCGAATGCTCCTTCGGTGAATGGGACGGTTGCACCTTCACGGAAGTCCAGGACATGTGGCCTGCTGAACTGCAGGCATGGTTGAGCTCAACCGACATCGCGCCACCGGGGGGCGAATCCTTCTCGGCATGCCGTGACCGGGTGGATTCTGCGCGTCGTGAGATCTTGACCGCGCATGCCGGTCAGCGGATCGCGGTGATCGCGCACGTCACCCCGATCAAACTCATCGTCGGCATCTGCGTCGATGCACCGCTGCACAGCCTGTACCGGATGGAGTTGCAGCCGTGCTCACTGACGACCATCGCGTGGTTCGCGGATGGCAACTCCTCGCTCTTCGGATTCGCCGAGTCGGCTCATCTGCGCGGTGTTGACGCTGGATTCGGGACCTAGACCTCGTCGACGATGACATCGAGGGCCCAGGGTGTCGAGTCATCGCGGCCCGGGTGGAGCTCGACCCGATAGCCCGCTGCACCGAGTGACCCGGCAAGATCCGGCACGCTCGTGGGCGCGGCACCCCGAAGCAGGGTGCGAGTCAGTCGTCCCTTCGTCGCCTTGTTGTGGTGACTGACCACGACGCGTCGTGAGCCGGAGACCTGCAGGACCCGGGTGATCGCGGTCCGATCGGCCAGGTGTGCGGGGACCGGGCCCAGGGCGACATAGGCCGATGACCGCAGATCCCACACCACGCCGCGTGGAGCAGCTGCGGCGATCGCCTGCGGAATCACCTTCGACCACGTGGTGCGCAGCCGACCGATCCCCGGCAGTGTCGTGTCGGCGGAGAGACGATAGGCCGGTATCTGATCGGTGGGTCGTAGGAGGCCGAAGAGCGCCGAGGCGATGGCGACTCGCTTCGCGGCCCGGTTGCGGTCGGCAGCGGTCAGGGTCGGCCAGTCCAGTGCGTCGTAGAGGACACCGGTGTAGATCTCTCCGGCGGGAGCGCAGGGCGCCGTACGCACGTCGGCGTTGCGCTGGATCTCGTCATCGAGTCGAGCCGAGACGCCGAGTGTGGTTCGCGCTTTCGCGCGCGGACCTCTACACAGTGTGCTCAGTGCATCGATCACGGATCCCCGTACCTGGTCGAGTTCGTCGAAGCTGAGGGACTTCATCGACAGTTCCCGGCCTCGCTGTGGTGGAGTCTTCCCCTCACTCGGCGGCAGCAGGATCAGCACGGTTCCGGAGACTACCGGCTACCCTGGGAACGCGACGGACGAGTCGACCGGGTGATCGCGGTGGCGCTGCGCAGGCGGCGCTGTCGAGGAAAGTCCGGGCTCCACAGGGCAAGGTGGTGGGTAACGCCCACCCGGGGTGACCCGCGGGATCAGTGCCACAGAAAGCAAACCGCCTCCGCTCGACGCGGAGGTAAGGGTGAAACGGTGGTGTAAGAGACCACCAGCGGCGCAGGTGACTGCGTCGGCTCGGTAAACCCCACCTGGAGCAAGGTCAAGAGGATCGGTACGCCGATCTGCGCGGACGGGCGGCCCGCCCTATGTTCGCGGGTAGACCGCACCAGGCCGCTGGCAACAGCGGTCGCAGATGGATGATCACCACCCGTGCTGGTCACGGGCACAGAACCCGGCTTACAGGTCGACTCGTCCGTCGCCTTCCAGGTGTTCGACGATGACGCCGCTGATCTGCCCGAGGTCGGCGAATCGTCGTGCTCCGAGTGGATCGATCAGGTGCCGGCGAACACTCGCCACGTGATCGGGGGCTGCTGCCACGATCGCGTGCCACCCGTGGTCGGTCAGCGCAGCGTAGGTGCCTCGCTTGTCGTCATCGCATCGTTGACGAGTCACGAGTCCAGCCTGCTCCATCCGAGCGACCTGGTGGGTCAATCGTGAGCGTGACGACAGGGTCCGCTCAGCAAGTTCGCTCATCCGCATGCGGCGATCCGGATGCTCGGACAGTTGCACCAGGATCTCGTAGTCGGCGAAGGACAGGCCGTGCTGTTCTTGCATCTCTCGACCGAGGCGTTCGTGAAGCAGCAGACTCGCCGCGATCCAGGCACGCCAGGCCTGTTGTTCTGCCGCGGATAGCCACTGTGCGTCATCGGGGGAGGTCATGGCAGCGTGAGGATCTCGCTGCCGGTATCGGTCACGAGGATCGTGTGCTCGAACTGCGCAGTCCAACTGCGGTCCTTGGTGACCACCGTCCAGCCGTCATCCCATATCTCGTAGTCGTAGGTGCCGAGGGTGAGCATCGGCTCGATCGTGAAGGTCATGCCCGTCTCGATCGTCACCTCGAGATTCGGATCGTCGTAGTGGGGAACGATCAGGCCGGAGTGGAACGATGTCCCGATTCCGTGGCCGGTGAAGTCGCGCACGACCCCGTAACCGAACCGCTTCGCGTAACTTTCGATCACCCTCCCGACGACGTTCAAGGGGCGACCGGGGGCGACAGCGTTGATCGAGCGAAGCGTCGCCTCGTGGGTTCGCTCGACGAGGAGCCGGACATCCTCGGCGACATCGCCGGCGAAGAAGGTGGCGTTCGTGTCCCCGTGTACTCCGCCGATGTACGCGGTGATGTCGATATTGCAGATGTCACCGTCTTGGAGCACGGTCGAATCGGGGATGCCGTGGCAGATCACTTCGTTGAGCGAGCTGCACAGCGACTTCGGGTAGCCCCGGTAGCCGAGGGTCGAGGGGTACGCGCCATGGTCGAGAAGGAACTCATGGCCGATCTGATCGAGCTCATCGGTGGTGATACCCGGAGCGACATGGCGGCCCACCTCGGCGAGAGCTTGCGCGGCGATACGTCCAGCGATGCGCATGCGGTCGATGGTGTCGGCATCCTTGATCTCGGATGCTGGGTCGGGTGAGGGTGCGGGCTTGCCGACGTACTCGGGCCTGATGATCGAGCGGGGCACCTGGCGCAGTGGGGAGACCTCACCGGCTACGAGTGGCGCGCGCGTCGATGGCATGGGTGTGAGTGTAGGCGCGATCGTGGTGATGCGATATCGGTAGGCTGGCGGATAGGGAACGGCGGTCCGTAGATTCCGACCGCACAATCAGACCGCATATGAGGAGGCGACGGTGGACCTGGGACTTGAGGGCGATGCGCAGTGGTGGTTCAACCTGCGCACGCAGACTGTCGAGCAGGGGCCGGGTGATCCGAACTCCGAGCGAATGGGTCCCTACGCCAGTGAGCTCGAGGCGAGAACGGCACTCCAGCGGGCGCGGGAGCGCTCCGAAGCCTGGGACCGCGACGAAGACTGAGGGGTAACGAAAGCAGGGCCCGCACTCCCGAGGGGGTGCGGGCCCTGCTTTCGTCCACGTCAGTGGAACGGGGTCGAACTCCTAGCGAGCGCGACGAGCGGCTGGCCGCTTGCGAGCCGCGGGACGCTTGGCCGCGCTCTTGCGAGCCGCGGGACGCTTGGCCGCGGTCTTGCGAGCCGCCGGGCGCTTGCGGGCAGTGGTCTTCTTGGCCGCTGCCTTCTTCGCCGGGCGCTTGCGGGCAGTGGTCTTCTTGGCCGCTGCCTTCTTTGCCGGGCGCTTGCGGGCAGTGGTCTTCTTGGCCGCTGCCTTCTTCGCGGGACGCTTGCGCGCGGTGGCCTTGCGGGCAGTGGTCTTCTTGGCCGCTGCCTTCTTTGCCGGGCGCTTGCGTGCGGTGGTCTTCTTTGCGACCGCCACGGTGCCTCCTGATGTGTCGTTACTCGCCTTGTGGCGAGGTCGTTAAGTACAACTGTGACAGAAATTTCAAGATTTTCTACTGTCCATCGGCGTGTCGCACACGTTCAATGGCGGGGTCAATGTGCTGCGAATGTCCCGTGCGCATGCACACAACGCGCTGCATGACGCGTGATCTGACACGATTCGCGTATGACAAACACTTCTGAGGGAGCCGCGTTGATCGCACTCGATGACGCGCGAATCGGCATCATCGGCGGTACGGGTGAGCAGGGTCGCGGACTCGCGCGCAGATTCGCGCAGGCTGGGTTACGCGTCTCGATCGGTTCACGCGACGCATCGAGAGCGGAACAGATCGCAGCGGAGATGCAGGGTGTGACGGGTTCGGACAACCGCACCTGCGCCGAGGCCTGCGACATCGCCATCATCGCGGTCCCCTGGGGTGCGCATGCGGACACGATCGCCCCTTTGGCGTCAGCGCTCGCAGGAAAGGTCGTCGTCGATTGCGTCAATCCGCTGGGCTTTGATTCCTCAGGTGCCTACGCTCTGCCGGTGGCGGAGGGGTCGGCGGCCCAGCAGGCGGCGGAGTTGCTCCCTGACAGCGTGCTGACCGCCGCCTTCCACCACGTCTCGGCGGTACTCCTGCTCGATGAGACCCTCGATCGCGTCGACACTGATGTCCTCGTTCTCGGGGACGTGCG
>CBFHQG010000068.1:0-11987 GCA_965657825.1 Actinomycetes bacterium
GCTCGGGCAGACCACGGCACGCCTCGCCGACTGGCAGGTCGAGGCCCTCGGTCGCGCCCTCGTCGATCGCGGGGAGCTCTCGCCGGATGATCTCGCTGCGGAATCACCTGACGGGCTATCAGATCGTGAGGCGCTGCGCATCGTGCTGGCGCGCGCCGAGGCGCTACTCCCCGCGATGCAGGAATTGCTGGTGCACGTTTGGCGACGCCATGTGGCCGCAGTGATGGAGCGCCGGCTGGCGCAAGCGGAGGATTCGGCTGTGGCGAGTGTGGTCTTCGCCGATCTTGTGGGGTTCACCCGCCTGGCCCGTCAACTCGAGGATGCCGATCTCGCACGAGTCATCGATGGCTTCGAGGCAGTCACCTCGGATGTCGTCGCCGGGATCGGCGGGCAGTTGATCAAGACGGTGGGTGACGAGGTGTTGTTCACCACCGATGATTCACTCACCGCGGCACGTGCCGCCTTCGCGCTGCATGCTGATGCCGCACGCCACCCTGACCTACCTGAATTGCGGATCGGAATCGCCACCGGACCGGTACTACGGCGCATGGGCGATGTCTTCGGAGCGACGGTGAACCTCGCGAGTCGCCTGACGGCACTCGCCCGACCGGGTACGACCCGGGTGGATGCCGCAACCGCGCGGGACCTGTCGCTGGATGCGGGCATCGCGATCCGGCAGACGGCCCCGCGCCGGCTCCGGGGGGTCGGGGTGGTTCGATCCTTCGAGGTGACCGAGCCCACGGCATGGACGCAGGCCTCCGGGGAGTGAAGCGGATCAGCAACCGGTGCGGTCAGGCGCGCGCGGTGGGTTCGGTGAGGGGGATCGCCGGGAAGACCCAGCGACGGTAGGACCAGAACCGGAAGATCGTCCCGAGTGCCAATCCGACGACGTTGGCGCTGATGTTGTCTGCGAGTGGGCTGGTCAGTCCCAGGGCGTAGTGACTGAACCACAGGCAGCCGAGGGCGATGAACATTCCCACGCCGTTGAGGACGAAGAACAGCGCATATTCGCGACCCATGCCCAATCGTCCGCGGTAGCGGAACGTCCAGAATCGATTACCGAAGTAGGCGACGGTCGTGGCCGCGATGACGCTGATGACCTTCGCGGTGAGGGGTCGGTCGTAGAACGGTCCCTCCCCACCCGCGTAGCGCAGGATGTTGAACAGGCCGACATCGACCACCAGGGCGATGAGCCCGACCACGCCGAACTTCGCTATCTCCCGCAGGAGGGTCTGGCCAGTGGCCTGCAGCCAGGCGGTCAGCCGTGAGGTGACCGTGCCCGGCGTGGCTGGCACCCCGCCTGTCTTCCCGCCTGTCTTCCCGTCTGTCTTCCCGTCTGTCACCCGGCCTGTCACCCGACCTGTGACGTCGGGAGACGAGCCTGCGACATTTTCGAGATGGTCTTGGGACACCGCAGCAGAGTACCTGCTCATGCCCCGTGACTGCGTAGGACGGACCGGTCATCACTAGCATCGTGGGCTGTGAACCCGATCACCTCTGCCCGGGATGAGTCGGGGGATGCTCTGCGACCTCGGGTGGGCATCGTCGGGGGTGGTCAACTGGCTCGGATGTCCGCAGCCCCCGCGACCGCACTCGGCATCGATTTCGCCGTGCTGGCTACCAGCGAGCAGGAATCGGCAGCTCAGGTGATCCGCCGGGTCGTCCTCGGTTCCCACGATGATGCGGGGGCTCTTGACCGGCTTGCCGACCTCAGCGAGGTGATCACCTTCGACCATGAGCACGTTCCTCCGGTCCTCCTCGAGGCGCTGGTGGCTCGCGGGATCGCGGTGCGCCCGGGACCGTCGGCTTTGCGGCATGCCCAGGACAAGTGGCATATGCGTGAGGCGCTGACGCGGTTGGGAGCGCCGGTGCCGGCATGGGCGCGGGTGGAGTCACGCGACCAGGTGGCCGAATTCGGCGAGCTGCATGGCTGGCCGATCGTGGTGAAGGTGTCCCGTGGGGGTTACGACGGCCGAGGCGTGTGGGTCGTGGAGGACCTCGCCGACGCCGACGAGATCATGCAGCGCACACCATTGGCGAGGGATGCCGTCTGGCTGGTTGAGGAATACCTGCCCTTCGACATGGAGATCTCCGCTCAGGTGGCACGTTCACCCCATGGGCAGGCCGTGGCATACCCCGTGGTGCGTACCGTCCAGGTCGAGGGCATGTGCGCGGAGGTTGTCGCGCCGGCGCCGGGTATCGATCCCGACCTGGCGGTCACCGCCTCGGATCTCGCGCTGCGCATAGCCAGGGAACTCGATGTCGTCGGCATGCTCGCGGTTGAGTTGTTCGTCATCGAGGGTCGCATCGTGGTGAACGAGTTGGCGATGCGACCGCACAACTCCGGGCATTGGTCCATCGAGGGTGCGGTGACCAGCCAGTTCGAAAACCACCTGCGAGCAGTCCTGGACTGGCCGCTGGGTGATCCGCGTGCGATCGCTCCCTACGCGGTGATGGTGAACATCGTCGGCCCCGACCAGCCCATCCCGCCGCTGCACGAGGCGTTCCGGCATGTGATGGCACGGGATCCGGGTCTGCACGTGCACCTGTATGGAAAGTCGACCCGGCCTCGTCGCAAACTCGGGCATGTGACCGTTGTAGGCGATGACCTAGACGAATTGCTCGCCCGCGCGCATCATGGTGCGGATTATCTGATGGGAGTCATCGATGAGTGACGCTACCGCGGCATCGCCCAGGGTCGGCATCATCATGGGCAGCGATTCGGACTGGCCGGTGATGGAGGCGGCAGCACGAGCCTGCGAGGAGTTCGGGGTCGGCTATGAAGCCGATGTGGTGTCCGCACATCGCATGCCGAAGGAGATGCTCGCCTACGCTGAGACAGCCGCGGAGCGAGGTCTACGTGTGATCATCGCGGGCGCGGGCGGTGCCGCGCACCTGCCAGGGATGGTGGCGTCGCTGACGACGCTGCCGGTGATCGGTGTGCCGGTGCCCCTGGCGCAACTTGATGGCATGGACTCCCTGCTGTCGATCGTGCAGATGCCGGCCGGGGTTCCGGTGGCGACGGTCGGGGTGGGCAATGCCCGCAACGCTGGCCTCCTCGCCGTACGGATGCTCGCGATCACCGATGTCGACCTGTCCGAACGACTCGCAGATTTCGCCGAATCGCTGCGCGAATCAGCCCAGGCGAAAGGGCAGCGGGTCCGCCATCGTGACTGATGCTCGCCTGTATGGCGATGACGAGACTCGTCAGCGGCTGCTGCGGGAGACCGACACCTGGTTCGTGGTCGGTCTGGGGAACTCACCCGAGCGTGCAGCCTTCGGCGTTGCGCGGTTCCTGCAGGCTCACGGCAAGCGCATCATCCCGATCCACCCTCGTGCTGAGATCGTGCACGGGGAGCAGGGGTACCGGACGATCGCCGAGGCGGTCGAGGCAGTGGGGTCTCCTGACGTCGTGGATGTCTTCGTTCGGTCGTCGCACGCCGGCAGGTTCGCTGATGAGGCGATCGCTGCTGATGCGAAGGCCGTGTGGTTCCAACTCGGTGTCGTCGATGAGGAAGCCGCGCGACGGGTGACCGGGGCGGGCGCTGACATGGTGATGGATGCCTGTCCCGTCATCGAGTGGCGCTGAGCATCCCCGACGAAGACCGACGAGGAGCCGAAGACTGAGGAAGGTTCGAAGGCCAACGAAGATTCAGGTGGCCGACGGTCAGGTGGTCCGGTACTCGCGGATCGCCGCGCGACGGGCCAACCGGTTCTCCCGTCGGATCTCCGCCTCGTGGTGTCGGCGTCGATCCTCGGCGGTGTCAGGGTCCACCGGCCGCACACGTCGAGTGCGGCCGTCGTCATCGATGGCGACGAAGACCAGATAGGCCGATCCGACGTGCGAGGGATCGGTCTCGCCGTAGCGCAGGGCCTCCACGCGGACGCCCACCTCCAATGATGTGCGCCCGGTCCAGTTCACCGAGGCCTTGGTGGTGAGGATGTCGCCGATGCGCACCGGCTCGAGGAAGGCCATCTCGTCCATGTACGCGGTGACGGCGGGGCCGCCGCAGTGGCGGGTCGCACAGGTGCCCGCCGTCGTGTCGACCGCGCGCATGATGACACCGCCGTGGACATTGCCGAGATTATTGGCATCCATGACCTCCATGACACGGGCGAGGGTCACCCGTGAGTGTTCCGGAGATCGCGGGGTCAGGTCAGGGTCGTAGACGGTGTAGGCCACGGGGATGCAGCGTACGCCCACTACGCTGACCGGTGTGCGCATCAGCGTGATCGGGACGGGGTACCTAGGAGCGACCCATGCGGCCTGCATGGCCGAGTTGGGTCATGAGGTCATCGGCATCGATTCCGATTCGGCCAAGGTCGCGTCGCTGAATGCCGGGGAGGTTCCGTTCTTCGAGCCGGGGCTGCCCGAGGTTCTACAGCGCACGCTTGCCGCCGGCCGAGTGCGGTTCTCAACCGATCCGGCGGAGGCTGCGGACGCACAGGTGCACTTCGTGTGTGTGGGGACCCCCCAGAAGGCCAGTGCGTATGGCGCCGATCTCACCCAGGTGTGGTCGTCGGTCGAGGCATTGGCTCCGCACCTGCAGGCGGCGACGCTGGTGGTCGGTAAGTCGACCGTGCCCGTGGGAACGGCGGCGGAGATGACGGCGAGGTTGCAGGCTGCGTCGCCCGCGGGTGCAGGTGTCCACGTGGCATGGAACCCGGAGTTCCTGCGGGAGGGGCATGCCGTGGCCGACACCCTGAGCCCGGATCGCCTGGTGGTGGGTGTGACCGATACGGCTGACGAGGCGCTCCTGCGTGAGGTGTACGCACCACTCCTTGCGGAGGGCACACCGTGGCTGTCGATGGATCTGCCGACTGCGGAGTTGGTCAAGGTCTCGGCGAATGCGTTCCTGGCGACGAAGATCTCCTTCATCAACGCGATGTCGGAGGTGTGCGAGGCAACGGGTGCCGACGTGGTGACGTTGTCCCGCGCGCTGGGAATGGATCCGCGGATCGGTGACCAGTTCCTGCGGGCGGGCCTCGGTTTCGGTGGGGGATGCCTGCCGAAGGACATTCGCGCGTTCATGGCGCGTGCCGGTGAGCTCGGAGTCGATCAGGCCTTGACGTTCCTACGTGAGGTCGACGAGATCAATCTGCGCCGCCGCCGTCGCACGGTCGATCTGGCCCGCGAGGCGGTCGGTGGTCGGTTCCGGGATCGTCAGATCGCGGTGTGGGGTGCGGCGTTCAAGCCGAATAGCGATGATGTGCGCGATTCGCCTGCCCTCGATGTCGCCGCGGCGATCTACACCGAGGGAGCCGAGGTCGTCGTTCACGATCCGCGGGCGATGGTCAACGCCCGGGATTCCTTCCCGCATCTGGCCTATGCGCAGTCGCCCCAGGAGGCGCTAGCCGGTGCCGATGCGCTTCTTCTGCTGACCGAGTGGCGCGACTACCTCGATATCGACCCGAACTCCGTTGCGGCCACCATGCGCAACCGGGTCGTGGTCGATGCGCGGAATGCCCTCGATCCGGCAACCTGGCGAGACGCTGGCTTCACCTATCGCGGATTGGGGCGCCCAGGAGCTTGAGCGCGGTGGGAGGCACCCGCCTCAGGCGCCGCGCAGGAAACCGGCCCCCCAGGCCAGATGCATGGTGGCCAAGGCTGCGGGGATGCGAAGGCGCACTCCTAACGGCTCGCCGCGACCTATCCATGTCGAGGCGGCGAGATTGCCTGCGGCGTAGGCCAGCGGCGCCGATGCGCCCAGCGCGGCGAGTCGTCGATGCCCGGTGATCGCAGCGCCGATGGCGAGCGCACCACCCAACCCGATCGCCAGCACGGTGGCAGGCGCGGCGAGGTAGCGAAGCGAGACCGTCCCCTGGTGGCGTCGGGTTACCTCCCTGCGCCATCGGCCGTACTGCCAGTACTGCGTGGCCAGGGCGCGCACGGTGCCGCGAGGTCGGTAGGTCACTCGCAGATCGGGGGTGAACCACACGATTCCACCGGTCTGGCGAATGCGATGGTTGAGCTCCCAGTCCTGGGCCCTCACCATCGATTCGTCGAATCCCCCGACGCGGTCGAGCGCAGCCCGGCGGAAGCACCCGAGGTACACCGTCAGCGCCGGTCCGGCCTCACCGCCGATATGAAAGGCCGCACCCCCGACTCCGAACCATGACGTCATCGCGGCGGCAACGGCGCGCTCGAAATCCGTCTCACCTTCGGCGCCCATGATCCCACCGACGTTGTCGGCACCGGTGTCGCCGAGAGTCGACGCGGCGATGGTCAGGTAGTCGCGGGGGATCAGGGCATGTCCGTCGATGCGGACGATGATGTCGAAGGTTGCTGCGGCGATCGCTGCATTGAGCCCAGCAGAGGTGCGTCCGGTGGGGTTCGGGATCGTCCGCACGCGCGGGTCACGGCCGGCGAGCTCAGTGGCGACCTCGTCGGTCTGGTCGGTGGAGGGACCGAGCGCGAGCACGACCTCGATCGGCCCTGGGTAGTCGCTGGCCAGGACATGGTCCACCGCGTTGGCGAGGTGGCGCTCCTCATTGAGCACCGGTATCACCACCGACACGCCCGGACCGTGTCGTGTCGGGGTCTGCGAGGCCACGAGCGATCAGAGTAGCCTCGAACGGGAGCGTTGCCGCACTGGCGGCCGCGGATGGCCACCTGGCAGGACGAGGCGGTGAGGTCGAAGGATGACCAGGCTCAAGGAGCGTGCCCTGCTCCTGCTCGGGGCGGGAGTGATCGCCCTGCTCGCAGCAGCGGTCGCGGGAGTGTCCGGCGCAACGATCCCCGTGATCGTCCTCACCGGGGTGCTCGGTGCCGCAATCGGCGCCCTCCTCGGACAGACCGCAGCCTGGGCTCGCGCTGCCGCTGGAGCCGCACGCCGCGGTGAAATACACGCGCTGCGCGCGATCGATGTGGTCACCCTCGAGGCCCGGCGGAACCGTGAGGACACAGCGGCAGCACGGGATCGGGTGATCCGGAGCCTCGATGATGCGGACAAGGCGCGTCAGGTGGCCCTCACGAAGACCGCGAAGACCATCGCCGGTGCCCGCGATGATGTCATCAAGCGCCAGCGTGAAGGGGTCCGCGAGACCAAGCAGCACCTCGCTGATCGGGCGGCGTTGGTGGAGGCCTATCTGCAGCTTCAGAGGTTGGTCGACCTACCCGCACCGATGCCCAGGGCCGGGACCTGGGCTGCATCGGAGGATCTCCTGCTGTGGCTGGTCGGCCGAGTCCTTCGGACCAGACCGCACCTCATCGTGGATCTGGGCAGCGGCCAGTCGAGTGTGTGGATGGCCGCCGCCCTGCGCCAGACCGGCGCCCCCGGCCGGGTTGTGGCGATCGATCACGATCCGTCGTATGCCGAGCAGACTCGACAACTCGCCGAACAGCAGGGGTTGAGTCGGTGGTTGGAGGTCCGTGATGCTCCCCTGGTCTCGGTCACCATCGCTGACCGGACCAGCGACTGGTACGAGCCGGGAGTCTTCGAAGACCTGCACGGCATCGATCTGCTGTGCGTCGATGGACCTCCCGGTGCCGGTGCACCGCAGGCGCGGTGGCCGGCGCTGCCGATCCTCAGGGATCGGCTAGCGCCCGGTGCGGTGGTGATCCTCGACGATCTCATCCGCCGCGACGAGCAGGAGATCATCGCCGAGTGGTCGCAGCGCTTCCCGTCGATGACGGTGGAGACCCTCGGCTTCGAGAAAGGCGCCGCGATCCTCGCCTTTGCGCGCGAGTCCGACACCGTGTGACGGTGGGGGTGCTCAGTCGCAGCGCACAGTATCAGCGGTCGTGGAGTCGGTGATCGCGTCATCGATCACATCGTCGACCACATCGTCTACGACCTCATCTGTGATCGCTTCGGTGGACGTGTCGATGGTGACGTCGGTGACACCGGTGAAGTCCTGGCCGAGCACGATCGTCACGCTGGTGGCTGCGGGGTCCTCGACGAGGGTCGAGCCAGGCAGCGCCGCGGCGACCGTGCGGGCTGACTCCAGGGCGCCGGGGGCGTAGCGCACCTCGGTTCGGGCGTAGTCGGATCGATCGGCGTCATCGACGCCGATGATCACGAACCCGGCCTCGGCGAGCACGGCCGACGTCTCGCCTGCGCGGCCGGCGACGCCGCTGCCATTGAGCACGAGCACCGGGATGTTCGACGGGGAGACGGTGAGTGCTGCACCGTCCGCTGATGCGTCGTCATTCTTGGTACTGCTGCGCTTGGGCTTCTTCCAGGGCACATCGTTGCTGATCGACGCCCAGACCCCTGCAGCGCGCTCGGTGTCCATGACGACGTTCGCACCGTCTCCGCGCTCGACCCACGGCATGGTGAGGAAGGTGATGTCACTGGGCTGCACGCCCCGCATGCTCAACGCGGTCTGCTGCAGCACATCACGGTCAGCAAGACCGGGATCGGTGGTCAGCGAAGATGTGGCCGCATCGAGAACCGAATACAGCCGGATCGGGTTGAGGAACACCTGTGCGGCAGTGGCCTCGCGGACCATGGAGGACAAGAACGCCTGCTGGCGCTTGATACGCGACAGGTCCGAGCCGTCAGACAGTGTCTTGCGTGCGCGAACGAAGGCGAGGGCCTGTTCGCCGTCGACGGTGCTCGTCCCTGCGGGCAGTACCAGGTCACTGTCGGGATCATCGACCGACTCGGTCAGGCAGACTTCGACACCTCCGAGGGCGTCGACGACGTTGGTGAAGCCGATGAAGTCGATGACGGCGAAGTGGTCGATCTGCACACCGGTCATCTGCTCGACCAGCTTCATCGTGCACCCGGGTCCACCGATCTCGAAGGCGGTGTTGAACTTCGCCTCGAATCCTCCGGCGAGCTCCCCTGATCCCGAGCGCGGGCACTCGGGGATCGTGACCCAGGTATCGCGAGGAATGCTGACCGCGGTCGCGAAGCTTCGATCGGCGCCCACGTGGAGCAGGATCGTGGTGTCCGAGCGGGCGTTGGAGTGGATGGCGGGGTCGCCGTACCGGGCATCGGGTTGGCCCTCGCGGCTATCGGAACCCATCAGCAGAATGGTCAGCGGCTGGTAGTTGCCCGCTTCGTCCACGACCGTGGTGTTGGGGGCCCGGCCCAGGACGCCGGAGATGTCGATGGCGGTGATGTTGCCCTGGAGTCGGCCGTAGAGGAACTCCATGCCGGCGCCGACCAGGGCGGTGGCGATCACGGCGAGAGCGGCCAGCCCGGCGATGATGCGCGCAGTACGACCTCGTCGCGGGGCGACGTTGGGCTCGCTCACGAGGTGTCCTCTCTGGGGACCGGGGCTGGTCGGTCGCAGTGGCCGGCCGCGCGGTGCGGGCAGTCATGCGGGCGTGCTGAGGGTGGGTGGTGGTCCAAGCCTAGGACGCCGGCCCCCCGACCCTCGGTTCCCGCTCCCGTGACCTAGGACGCATCGGGGTTCCTGGGAATGTGGTCAGAGAGACTGCTGTGACGAGTGAGTCGGCTTGACACACGGGGGGTGCGGCGGGAGACATTGGTCAGGTGCGACGTGGGAGGGTCGCCGGGGCGGATGCCTCGGCCGGTGAGCGGCGCCCTCGTGCTGCCCGAATGCTCCCGAATCGCCGGCTCGGTCGCTTCCTCGCCCTGTCCACCGCGGTCCTCGTCGTGCCCGCCACGCTCGCCCTTCCGGTGGTGGACCTCTCCCGGCTGATCCCCGGCGACCGTGAACCGATCACCCCCACCGTGTCGAGCATGGCCCTCGCCGAGGTCGATCCGCAGGGCCTGGCCGATTCTCCGCCGCCTGAGCTGGAGGTGCCCATCGCGGGGGACCCCACCGGTGAGACCCTGCACACCCATCGTGAGGAGGACTCGCCACTGGCGCCGGCTGCTGTCATCGCCCGGACAGCGACCGCGGACTTCGGCCTCATGGGTGTCACCGCGGCCGAGCCCTTCGATCCAGACACCCGCATCGTGGTGCGCATCCGCGAAGCCGGGGAGTGGACGCCGTGGGCGGAGCTGCCGATCAGTGAGCACTTCCCGGATCCTGGAACAGATGAGGCAGAGCGCGCACGGTTCGCCAGCGAGCCTCTCGTCACCACCGGGGCGGACGGCGTGCAGGTGCGCATCGACACCCCCGACGGCACGATTCCCTCCGACACCGAGGTCACCCTGATCGATAACCCGGTCACCGATGAGGACGCGGTGCTGGGCACCCGATCGCTCCCGGTGGATTCCGCTGGTGCGGCAGCATCGCAACCCCGCATCATCTCGCGTGCCGAATGGGGCGCGAACGAGTCACTGCGTCGCGGTACGACCTCGTACTCCGATCAGGTGAAGGTCGCGTTCGTCCATCATGTGGTGTCCAGCAACGACTACACGCAGGCCCAGGCTGCCCAGCAGATGCGCAACGTCTACTCGTGGTTCACCCAGGGTGTCGGTGTCAATGACTTCGGCTACAACTTCGTCGTCGACCGATTCGGCAACATCTACGAGGGTCGAGCCGGTGGAATCGACAAAGCGGTCAACGGCGCGCACACGCAGGGCTTCAACTCGCAGAGTTTCGCCGTCTCGTTCCTCGGCAATGCCGACACCCTCGATCCCAAGAAGGCGGAGGCGGCACAGATCGAGAACGCCTTCGCCGATGTCATCGCGTGGAAGTTCGCGGTGCACCACGTCGACCCGAAGGCGACGACGGTGCTCACCTCCGCCGGCCCCGGACCGGTCGGTAGCGGGACCTCGATGTACTGGCCGGGAGAGAAGGTGTCGACGCCGACCATCGCCGGACACGGTGACATCGGCAACACATCGTGCCCCGGCACCTTCCTGCGCCCGGTCGTACCGGGATTGCGCAGCATGGTGGCCGACCGTCAGGGCGGCTCGTTCTATGCGCCTACCGTCACCGGTTCCGGCACGGGCTGGGGTTCGGGAACCCCCATCGTCGTCACGCCCACGACCACAGCCGCAGCCGATCTGAGGTTGACGATCGCCTCGGCCTGCGGTGACGTGGTGCGCACCATCTCAGCGAGCAACTCTGCGGCAGGCCCGTTGGCACTGTCATGGAATGGCCTGACCGACAAGGGCAAGCGGGTGCCCCCTGGGCGGTACAACGTCACCGTCGCCGGCACCGTGGGTGGGGAGAAGGCGTACGACTGGACCGGTTACGTCCGCATCATCACCTCACCTGGATCACCCCCCGATCCCTGCTCGCCACCGAGTGAGTTCACGGTCAGCGGGACCGGGTACGGACACGGTGTGGGGCTGTCGCAGTGGGGGGCGCTGGGTCAGGCCCGGGAGGGTCGGACCACCACCGAGATCCTGCGCCACTACTACCCGGGTACGAGCGTGGACACCCTCCCCGAACCCGAGGACCTGCGCATCGGTCTACTGCACCAGGCCAGCTTCGCCCAGGTGCGCACCGAGACCATCGACGGCGGCGGGGGTGGCCTGGAGATCACCATCGGCAGCAACGTCTTCTCCGGTGCAGCCGGGGCCAACTACCGACTGGAACCCAGTGACAAATACGTCCGCGTCATCCAGAGTCTCGGTGGGGAGCAGACGACCCTCGGCCGCGCCAACCGCGTGACCCTGCGCTGGTCGGGCACCTCTGATCCCGGTGGAGCAGGTGCCGCGCCGACGCTGCTCAATGTGATCGGACCGGGGGAATCCTTCGCCTCACCGCGCCACCGTTACCGCTACGGCATCGTCGAGGTCGAGCCGGTGTCGACCAGCGGTGGTCAGCGTCTGGCGGTGGTCAACGTGCTGGACATGGACTCCTACCTGCGTGGGATCGCCGAGGTTCCCGCGAACTGGCCGGCCCCCGCCCTGCAGGCCCAGGTGATCGCTTCGCGGGCCTATGCGATGGCGAAGTATCGCGGTGGCACCCGTTCGGCCTGCCTGTGCCACATGGACGACGGGGGCGGACCGTACTACGACCAGACCTTCCACGCCTGGCATGTGGAGTCCGGAACCTATGGGGCGCAATGGGTTCGAGCCGTACGCGACACGAGGGGCCAGACGGTCACCTACGGTGGGGTGCCCATTCCCGCCTTCTACACCGCAGCGACCGGCGGACGTACCCAG
>CBFHQG010000069.1:0-11826 GCA_965657825.1 Actinomycetes bacterium
CGGCGAGAGCGGCGATCCCCTGGATGATGCCGGCCTTCATGTCGAAGACTCCCGGGCCGCGGACGCGGTCACCCTCGACTCGCCACGGCAGTCGGTCGAGGGTGCCGATCGGCCAGACGGTGTCGAGGTGTCCGATGAGCAGGACCCGTGGCTCAGCGGAGCCCCACCGCACGGCCGCGCGGCCCCGATGCTCCAGCAGGGTTGCGGGGGATCCCAGCCAGGATTCGATGACGTCGACGGCGACCTCGGCGCAGGCTCGACAGGCTGCGGGGTCGGCGCTGGGGGATTCGGTCTCGACGAGTCGACGCAGCGAGTCGAGCATGCGGTCGGTCAGCGTCTCGTCACGCAGCAGAGCGTCGGTCACGGACACCATGCTCGCACCCCGTCTACTAGCGTGCCTCCCGTGACCTCCCCTGACGGATGGCGAATCGCTGAGGAGTCGTGCGCGCGAGCGGGGATCGAGATCGTCGAGCTCACGACTCCGGAATCCCAGGCCGATGCGCGGGCGGTCTTCGACGAGGTGTGGCCGGCGGAGGATGGCGCCACTCAGGTGCGCCCCAACCTGCTGCGCGCCCTGGTCCACGCCGGTGGGTACTGCGTAGCGGCCTATGACTCCTCCAGCCGCGACCTGCTCGGGGCGACGCTCGCCTTTCTCGGACGTGCCGAAGAGGGCACGGTCATCCTGCACAGTCACATGTCGGCGGTGATCGAGTCAGCGCGCAATCGCCACATCGGCACCGCGATGAAGCAGCACCAGCGGGCCTGGGCCGGGGCGCGTGGAGTGCCGGTGGTGTCGTGGACCTTCGATCCCCTCGTCAGACGCAACGCCTTCGTCAATCTGATCAAGCTCGGCATCGACGTTCGCGGGTACCACGTGAACTTCTATGGCGCAATGAATGATGCGATCAACGCCGGTGATCCCTCCGATCGGATGGTCGCCTGGTGGCCGGTTGATTCCCCTCGCGCCAGACGAGCCGCTGAGGGAGGCTTGCGGCCGGAATCGGAGGCTGAGTTGATCAAAGATGGGGTAGGGCTGGTGGCGACACCCGCGGACATCGTGTCCTTGCGTGCCAGTGACCCGCACGCGGCAGCGGAGTGGAGGCTGCTGGTGCGCGAGCAGCTGACGGATGCTTTCGCCTCCGGACTGGCCATCGACGGAATCACCGATCAGGGTTCCTATGTCCTGCGGCCGGGGCATGATGATCGTCACCCGGCTCGCGAGTCGGACCGAGTGACGGACGGGGCGTGAGCAGCATGGCGGCGATCGAGCGTGTCCGGCTGCATCGGATCGACATCCCACTGGTGCGCCCCTTCCGTACCTCCTTCGGTACCCAGCAGGCACGGGACATCCTGTTGGTCGAGGCCATCACGAACGACGGGATATCCGGCTGGGGTGAATGTGTGGCGATGGCGTGGCCGGGCTACTCCTATGAGTACGTCGATGGCTGCGTCGATGTGCTCACCGAGCATCTCGTCCCGCTCGTCCTGCGTGACGGAATGCTCGACCCGTACGAGGTGCACCGTCGATTCGCGCGGGTACAGGGTCATCCGATGGCCAAGACGGCGCTGGAGACCGCGGTACTCGACGCTTGGCTGCGCACCCGAGGCGAGAGGTTGGTCGACTTCCTCGGGAGTGCTTATCCCGGTGACGTCCGCGATGAGGTCGACTGCGGGGTGAGCGTGGGTATCCCGACGAGCGAATCGGTGTCCGACCTCCTCGACGAAGTGGCAGGTTACGTCGATGCGGGATACCGGCGGATCAAGTTGAAGATCGAACCCGGATGGGATGTCGAGCCGGTGCGTGCAGTGCGCGAGACATGGCCGGGGATGCTGCTGCAGACCGACGCCAATCAGGCCTACACGCGAGGTGACGCGGCGCTCCTCGGCGCGATGGACCCCTATGACCTCTTGCTCGTCGAACAGCCGCTCCCCGAGGATGATCTGCTCGGTCACGCCGAACTCGCCCGAGCGATCACTACCCCCGTTTGTCTCGATGAGTCGATCACGTCGGTTGCGGTAGCGCAGACGGCGCTCGCTGTGGAGGCAACGACGATCATCAACATCAAGCCAGGCCGCGTCGGTGGCTATCTCACCGCGGTGGAGATCCACGACATGTGCCGTGACCGTGGGGTCCCCGTGTGGTGCGGAGGGATGCTGGAGACCGGGATCGGGCGGGCGGCCAATGTTGCACTCGCCGCCCTTCCCGGGTTCACCCTGCCGGGCGACACGAGCGCATCGAACCGCTACTACGCGGTCGATGTCACTCCGCCTTTCGTTCTCGACGACGGTCGACTTCGAGTCCCGACCGCACCGGGTATCGGGGTGGATCCCGTGCCGGAGATCCTCGCGGAGCTGACCACGTGGAGCGCGCTCATCGAACGGTGACGGCTCCGGTGATGCGGGCGAGGGTGAATACGCGCACCTGTCCGACGGTGTGGTCCATCGCGGTCAAGGTGCCGGGAGCAAGTCGGACGGGAGTGGCGAGCATCGTGCGCCGCTCGCCCTCGGTATCGACATAGCCCAGGCGCACCGACTGGCCCTCGGCCAGTGCCGCACGCAACGTGGCGAGGGTTTCGCGTGTGGATCCGGAGGGCGGTTCGACGTCGCTGCCCTCGCTGCCCTCGCTGCTTTGTGCGATCGGTGCTGTCGCCCGGAGTGTCGTCACCGCGGCGTCGACGAGCGCCGACCGCGGGGTGCGACGCTGCGTCGGTATCGGTGACACATGTCGGGCAGGAGCTCGTTGAGGGCGCGAGGGTGCGGTGATGACGCGGCCGTCGGGGGTCTCGGCCAGCGGGGTGAGCCCGGCGGATCGCAGTGCGGCCAGCACCCGGTCGGGAGCCTCGCTGCTGACCAGGACTCCGGGCGCGATCTCGACGAGGTCGATACCGTCCGCCGCGGCAAGGGCGGCGCGTACCAGGGTCGGATCATCTGAACGCAGATAACAGCCGGCGATGCCCACGCGTAGGCGGCCGTGCTTTCGCCCTAGGTCGGTGACGAGGTACTCCAGGGCTTGGGGGAGGGGTGTCGCGGATAGTTCGGTGAGGCTGTCGAGGATGCCCTCCGCATCTCCACCGGCATCGAAACCGCGACGCAGCGAGGCCTCGGTGAATCGGTACACCGTTGCTGTTCCGCTGCTCTCGACATCGGCGAGCAGGCGCATCGTCCGTGCGGCTTCCAGACGCAGCGGGCCGGGGGCGATCGCGGTCAGATCACCCTGGATCATCACCTGCTCGACCGGTTCGGGCAGGTGCGGGGCGATCGCGGAGGCGAGATCACCGGCGGGGGCGTGGTCGACGAGGAGTCGGCCCGCGGTGCCGAGAGCGGTGAAACCGGTGACGCCCAGAAGTTCAGCCTGCTTCAAGGCTGCCCGGATATGGCCGATGCGAGCCGGGGAACTTGTCCGCGGGTGCCGATCCTCGAGGACCGCACCGATGTCGTCAGGATCGATCGCCGCGCCCACCGGGCAGTCGGCGAGGACGGCGAACACCTCGGCGCGCAGATCGGGGAGGCTGACGACGACGACGCCGTCGCTGAGCGCTCGTGGTGGCGGATCGGCCTGGGCCTCGCCCCGGATGAGTTCCGGGGCGCGGGTGCCGTGCCACCAGGATTCGACCAGGTGGACCCAGCGCTCAGCGGGGGAGTCGGCCAGCCAATCGTCGTAGGCGGCGGTCGGGCGCCACGCCTCATCGAAATCCCCATCGCGGGCCAAGAGCCCGGCGGCATAGGCCCATTCGATCCAGATCGCAGCGGTGGCCTCGTCGGTGTCGAGGGTGCGGGCGGTGAGGCTGAGATCGCGGACGGCCAGACCACCACTGCGCAGAACGGAGGGAGCATCGGTCGACCAGTACTCGAGCAGATCGCTGATCGCATCGACAGCCGCGAGCGCGTGCACTCCGCAGGCACGATCAACCTCGTTGATGTCGCGCTCGGCGATGACGCGCGGCGCACGCGCAGGCCACGCCACATCCTTGATCACCCGTGGTGCACCCGAATGGATCTCGCGCAGCGCCAGCCCGACCTCACGTGGCAGCGTCACCGTCGTCGGCCCCCGTGGGACGAGCAGGTCTCGAGCCAGCAGCCACTCGATCGGCGTGCTCGCAGTGTCGATCGTCACCACGCGATCGGCGCGATCGACCTGTCCGACTGCTGGGCCCCACATCATGGACTCGAGAAGTTCCACTGCCTTCTCGGGTGCCTGTGCCAACGTCTCGCGAAGAGAGCCAACGGTGAGCAGTGCCAGTCGCGGTCGAAGGTCGAGGGCGGGAGGCCCTAGATCGCCGGGTTGGGGACCGAAGGCATCCCGGGCGGTGCGCACCATCCGATACGGATCCTCACCCCACACGAGAGCGAGGTCCACGAGACGGTCCACCGCCGCATCCACCGGCGCGGCGAGTTCTCCATCGAAACATGCTCGGATCTGTTCACCGGTCGCCGGTTCGTCGAGTGCGGCGATCGTCTCGGCGACCTGCAGGGTGAAACGATCCAGACTGTCCAGGGCTCGGGCTACGGAGGTCGCCGACCCAGCCCGCGTGGCCAGTGCACCGAGATCAGTCGGGACGGGGTGGAGCAGATCGGGTCGGGCGCGCAGCAGTTCCGCGAGGGCATCGTCATCGCGGTGGCGAAGGTCGTCGGCGAGGCTGCGCATCCTTCGAACGCTACCCGTAGGCTGCCGAGGGTGAGCGACCCGGTGATCGGCTTCGATCTCGATATGACGCTGGTCGATTCCGCCGCCGGGATCATCGCGTCGGTCCAACATGTCTGTGCCTCCTACGGTGTTGTGGTCGAGGCTGACGAGATCGCCGCAACGATCGGACTCCCGCTGGATCGCGTGTTTCCCACATGGCTGCCCGACGAGCCCTACGAGGTGCTGCTCGGTGGGTATCGCGAGCACTACGCGGAGCACGGGGTTCCGCTATCGATCGCGATGCCCGGGGCGGTCGAGGTCGTGGACCGGCTACGGGCAGAGGGGGCGCGCATTCTGGTCGTGACAGCCAAGCACGGCCCCATCGCGCAACGAGTGCTCGAGGTCGCCGGTCTGCACGCCGATGTCGTCGTCGGTGAGGCTTTCGCGGAGCAGAAGGCACAGGTACTGCTCGATCACGGAGCGCGAACCTACGTCGGTGATCACCCCGGAGACATGCGAGCAGCGCGCCTAGCATCCGCCCGTGCCATCGGCGTCGCCACCGGCCCGACGTCCGCCGAGGCGCTATGGGCCGAGGGTGCGGACATCGTCCTGCCCGATCTCACCGATTCAGGGGTTGACACCCATATCGGGATTCGGCTTGGCTGAAGGCCATGTCGAGACTGCCCCAACGTCGGTTCCTGCCGCTTCTCGCTGCCGGTGCGCTCGCCGCAGCCTCGCTCACCGTGCCGATGACCGCGTCGGGAGCCGAAGAAGGAACCCCGGTCGCGTCGGCGGAGGCTGTGTGGCCCTCCGATGAGGCGTCGTTCACCATCGTGCTGCCCTACGACCGCCAGAAACTGCAGCGGGTGGCGCGCAAGATCTCCAGTCCCGACGCCGGCCGGTTCCGGCAGTTCCTCACCCTCGAGGCGGCCGCGGACAAGCTCGGTGCGACGCGTCAGGCGCGTCAGGAACTCCGGACGGTCGCGCGAGCACTCGGCCTGTCGGTGTCGTTCGATGCGACCGGGCTGACCGGGACGCTACGTGCCCCGCTGCAGACCTGGACCGAGATCTACGGGCGCGACTTCATCTCCGCTGCCGCTGATCCCTCCGCCGTGACCACCTACATACCGGCTGCCAACAACACCGACATCTACGAGCCCGAGGTGCCCGCCTTGTTGCGCGGACTCGTCAAGAAGGTGTTCCCGATCGACACCGTGGTGGTGCCGGATACCGCAACGACCGTCGCCCCCAGCGTGACACCGCCCACGAATGAGGGCACCCCCTTCGGTCCGGGCGAGGACTGCATCCTTGAGGGCAACCGCGACTACACATACTCGCCCAACCAGTTGCATGTCCCCTATGGCACCACCGCACTGCATGAGATGGGCATCACCGGAGAAGACGCTCGGCTCGCGGTGATCGGCATCGGGCAGGTCTTCTCACCCGGCCTTGCCGAGGTCGCCGGGGAATGCTTCGGCTACGAGGTGCCGCGCCTCGATGTCGTGGGAGCTGCGGGGATCGGCGATGAGCCGGTCAGTGCCGGCCCCCAGACCGGTATCGAGAGCAACCTGGATGTCCAGACATCGACGGCGGTGCTGCCCGACGCAGCGGCGGTCGCGTTCGTCGAGACGGTCGGCAGCCTGTCGTTCATGCAGAACCTGATCCAGGGTTACACCACCGCATTGACGGTTCTCAACCCGGATGTGCTGACCCTGTCCTACGGCGAATGCGTATCGGCGTTGAAGGAAAGCGGTGACTGGCAGCCCCGGCGCTACGTCGATGACCTGTTCGCGTTCGCTGCGGTGGTCGGGACCTCCGTGTTCATCTCGGCCGGAGACTCCGGCTCCAGCGGCTGCCTGCATGGAGGCGGGACGGATGCCAGTATCCAGGCGGACTATCCGGCGGCCTCGCCATGGGCGACGGCGGTCGGTGGCACCCGCATCATCCTGGGCGAGGGCAATAGGCGAGTGAACGAGGTCGTGTGGAACTCCACGACCTGGGATCCGCAACTGCAGGCAGGCGGTGGCGGCGCCCCGAGCCCCTACCCCTCACCGTGGTACCAGCGGTCGATGTCCTCTGCCGATCGGCGACTTGTCCCCGATGTCGTCGCGCACGCCGCGGTCAGCCCGGGCTGGCCGGTGGTGATGACACCGGCTCAGTACAGCGTCGGCCCGTGGCCGGCCCTGCCCCCGGGTGCGGAATGGGGGATCGGACCCATCGGCGGCACCAGTGCATCGTCACCGTTCACCGCCGCCAACATGGCTCTGATCGCCTCGCAGACCGGACGCCTCGGATTCGTCAATCCCTGGTTGTACTCGCTCGCGCAGACCCACTACGCCGAGGCGTTCTACGACATCGTCGATGGCAACAACATGGTCGATGAGCAGCCCGCGTGCTGCCCGGCGGTCGACGGGTACGACATGGCCAGCGGCCTGGGGGCCCCGAACTTCGACGCCCTGCTGGATCTGGTCGACCCGGATCTGGTCGTACGGGATCTGGTCGAGTAGGGCAGGTGCCTAGCGTCGGCGGGATCGGGCATTCACCGCGAAGCCGGCGATGACCATCGCCAGGCCGATCCCGGTGAGCATGGCCAGGAACCACATCGCGGGCGGGAGCGACAGGCTGGGGATCAGCAGGGGCAGCATCGCCACGAGGGTGCAGGCCAGGCCGATGATGGTGACCACGGCGCCGGCTCGCAGGAGGCGATCTCCGGCAGGGGGCCGCGATGTGCTCACCTGCCCAGACTACGGCTAGCCTTATCGACCAGGTCCGAGTGGAGCGACGAGAGGTAGGAGGTGAGCCATGCCTGCAGGCAAGGTCCGGTGGTACGACGTGGAGAAGGGCTTCGGCTTCCTCGTCACCGACGACGGCGAGGACGTCTTCGTCCACGCCTCGGCGCTCCCCGACGGTGTGACGAGCTTGAAGCAGGGAGCACGGGTCGACTTCGGCATCGTCGACGGCAAGCGTGGCAAGCAGGCGCTCACCCTCACCCTGCTGGAGCCGGCGCCGTCTGTGGTGAAGTCCGGCCGCAAACCGACCGAGGATATGGCGCCGATCGTGGAAGACCTCATCAAACTTCTCGATGCGACCTCCAACCAACTACGCCGTGGTCGCTATCCCGGTGATGATCATGCTCGCAAGATCGCTGCCCTCCTGCGGGCTGTCGCTGATGACTTCGATGTCTGATCGCACCCGTTGCGTAGGGTGTCGGCTATGAGAATGCCGTCCTTTACCGGGTCTTTCCGTCGCGTCGCGCTCCTTGTCGGGGCCGGTGCGAGCGTGTTCGTCCTCGGTGCCTGCGAGAAGCCCAGCCCGGGTGTCTCGGTGTTCTCCGGACAGACCTCAGCGAACAGCCAGGCTCTGTGCTGGTCGTTCAGCGGCCAGTCGCTGGACTCCACCGCCTGCGCCCAGGACGTCGTCGAGGAAGCCCTGCGTGGTGGAGGTGTCCAGACCATCCCGGTTGTTCCCGGAGAGACCATCGGGATCAGCGTGGAGCCGAGCGTGGCGGCGAAGGGCTGGACCCCGGTCGTGGGCACCCAGCGACTGCTGCAGACCCCGACCACGTCGACCTACTACCGCTTCTCCTTCCCGGACCTGCAGGAGGTGCCCGCCACCGGGTTGCCGCTGCAGGTCGTGGCCGGAAGCGGGGACACCACCTTGGGTATCTGGATCTTCCGTCTCGTGCCGCGACCGGGAATCGAGTGACGATGACAGCGGTGAACCCATGACAGCGGTGAACCCATGACAGCGGTGAACCCATGACAGCGGTGAAACTGGATTCGGTAGCGGCGAAGGCTGTCGATGCGGCGCGGGCTGCAGTCGAAGCGGAGGCACCTGCTGGCACCGTCGGTGAGCACCTGGGTGCCCACGCCGAAGACGAGCGCGTCGTCACGCACACCTTCGCGTGTAGCGACCCCGGCTACGTCGGCTGGCACTGGGCGGTCACCGTGGCGCGCCCGCCGCGTGCGAAGACCGTCACCATCGATGAGGTGGTCCTGCTACCCGGCGAGGCAGCGATCACAGCCCCACCGTGGGTGCCCTGGAGCGAGCGGGTCCAGCCCGGCGATCTCGTCGTCGGCATCGTGTGGCCGACCCCGGCTGACGACCCTCGCCTGATCCCCGGATTCACCGGGATGGACGACCTGGAAGGCCTGGCCTCGCGGGCACCCATTCATCCTTCGCAGTGGGAGATCGGTCTGGGCCGGGCGCGCGTGCTGTCACTCGAGGGTCTCGAGTCGGCCGCACACCGCTGGCACGACGGTGAGTACGGCCCACGCTCGGCGATGGCCCGATCAGTGGAGTCGACCTGCTCGACCTGCGGGTTCCTGCTCACCATCGGAGGCCCTCTCGGCCAGGGCTTCGGGGTGTGCGCGCAGGAGATGTCCCCGGCCGACGGTCGCGTCGTCGCCCTGGACTACGGCTGCGGGGCGCACTCGGAGATCACCGAGGTAGTCGGTGTTCCTGCCGTCGCCACCCCGGTCACCGATGAGATCGCCTTCGACGCCCTCGACCTCGGTCATTCCTGAGGCGCACGCGTCGCCCGAGCGCGCGACCAGCGCCGGTACCCCACGAGCACGCAGCCGATCAGGCCGAGGGTGAATCCGGCCAGGCACACCGCACGAGCGGTGTCCGCCCCTTCAGGGGAAGCCACGGTGAGCACGATCCAGGCGATGGCCCAGGCGAGGGTCCCCACGGTGATGGCGGCGATTCCGCTGTCGTCGCGGGTACGCAACCGGGGATCGAGTCGCACTCGATCGATCGCCGACTCAGCCGGAGGTGTGGGCTGGTGGTGGTCGGTCACAACTCCCACCGTAGCGCCGCCTACGCTGCGAAGTGTGTCCCCACTCGTTCGTCGTGTGATCACCCTGGGAGTGCTGATCGGCCTGGTGACCGCCGCGGTCGTGGCGACCGTGATCAGTCGCGGCTGAGCGCTGGTGCCGGTACGGGGTGGATCCTCAGGAGCACGATGGCGGCCGCGATGAGTACCGGGACGATGAGGAAGGCGCCGTGCACGCCGATCGTGTCGGCCAGCACGGCGAGGCCGAAGGGCACGCTGGCTCCGGCGATACCGACCCCGGCGCTGGCGTAGCCGGCAGCCTTATCCGGCTGTCCCGCGGAGGCCCGCATCGTGCGAGCCATCCCGAGTGGGAACTGCACGCTGATTCCGAGGCCGACAATGAACAGGCCGATCACGATCACTCCCGCTACCGGCCACACCCACGTCAGGATGAAGCCGGCGGAGAGAACGAGGAGGGCGGCCATCAAAGTGCGTTCGGCATCCCAGCGTTCGACCAACCACGAGCCCGCAGCACGTCCGACCAGGATGCCGAGCACCACCGCCGATAGAGCGGTTGCTGCGGCGACCGTCCCCAGGGAGCTGCGTGCGGAGAGAAGATCAGTCGCCCAGAAGATGTAGGCCATCTCGACGGCGCTGGAGAACACCAGTGTCAGCATCGCCCACCAGGTCAGTCGTGGCAGGCGCGGCCGGGCACCGGTATCGGTCGGTGGGACGACATCGTCGATGCGGTAGGGCGTCAGGTCACGTCCGCGCACGATCTCAAGAAGGAGGGCGGCGATGACGAGCAGGGCCAGAGAGAAGCGCCAGCCACCCAGCCAGGTTGCGGCGGCGCCGAGGGCGAGCGGACCGATGATGCCGAATCCGGCAGCCACCGTGTTCGCCTCGGTGATCGCGGCGTCTCCGGCGGCACGCTGCTGGGAGGACAGGAACGCGCTGACCCCCACCACGCAGCCGGCACCGGCGGCGGAGGAGAAGAAGGGTCCCGCGACTGTCACCGCGAGTGGACCTCCGGAAATGAACAGCGCGATGCCGAGGGCGAGGGAGAGCGACCCTGCGCGCAGGATCCACCCGCGTCCGAAGCGGCGCACGATGCGTGCGACGAGAAGTCCGGCGATGATGCCCCCGATGGAGGCGCTGAGGGTGTAGAGGGTCGACAGGGTGCGGCTCATCCCGGTCTCGTCACGCAGCAGAGCCAGGGAAGGCCCGATCGTGTAGAGGAACCAGCCGAACAGCCCCATCTGCACGTAGGACAAATAGGTGCGCCGATCCCGGATCGGCGCCAGCGCCGCGTGCAGGTGCGTGGTCAGGGCATCCTCAGCTCTGCTGAGGAAGGTGTTCGATGACGTGGTCGATGCACCGCGTGAGGGCGCGCACGTCGTCAGGCTCGACTGCCGGGAACACTGCGATGCGCAGCTGGTTGCGGCCGAGCTTGCGGTAGGGCTCGGTGTCGACGATGCCGTTCGAGCGCAGCGCCTTCGTCACCGCTGTGGCATCGATTGCGTCGTCGAGATCGATGGTGGCCACAACCCCGGAACGCTTGTCCGGGTCGGCGACGTACGGGGTGGCGAAATCGCGGGTCTCGGCCCAGTCGTAGAGCACACCGGAGGATTCGCTCGTCCGCGCAACACACCACTCCAGACCACCCTGGGCGTTGAACCAGTCCACCTGCTCAGCCATCAGGTAGATCGTGGCGAGCGCGGGGGTGTTGTAGGTCTGGTCCTGACGTGAGTTGTCCATCGCGATCTGCAGATCGAGGAACGCCGGGGTCCAACGGCCGGATTCGTGGATTGAAGCGACCCGCTCGATCGCAGCGGGTGACATCAGGGCGAACCACAGTCCACCATCGGAACCGAAGCTCTTCTGCGGAGCGAAGTAGTAGGTGTCGACCTCGGCCATATCGACTGCCAGGCCTCCGGCGCCGGAGGTCGCATCGACCAGATGCAGCGCGTCAGCATCGGCACCGACAGGGCGCCGAGGGGTGAGGGCGACGCCGGTCGAGGTCTCATTGTGAGGAGTGCAGTAGGCGTCGATACCTGATTCGGGGGCGAAGGCAGGAGCATCTCCCGGCTCGGCCTTGATGATGCTCGGATCACCGAGGTGGGGGGCAGCCTTCGCACCGGAGGCGAACGTGGCACCGAATTCACCGAAGGACAGGAACTGCGCGCGATCGCGGATCAGCCCGAACGTTGCGATATCCCAGAACGCAGTGGAGCCACCGTTGCCGAGGATCACCTCGTAGCCCTCGGGCAGGGAGAACAGCGAGGCCAGCCCTTCACGCAGACGCCCGACCTGCGATTTCACCGTCTTCTGTCGGTGGGAGGTGCCCAGGTAGGTGGTCGCCACATCGAGCAGGCCGGTGACCTGTTCGCGCCGCACCTTGGACGGGCCGGCACCGAAGCGGCCA
>CBFHQG010000070.1:0-11710 GCA_965657825.1 Actinomycetes bacterium
GAGCGATGCGTTCCGCCAAATCGATCCGGTGTATTGCAGCACCTGCTTCCCGACGAGCGGAAGGGAATAGGTGACATCGCCGAGATCATCAAGATCCGGAGCTCCCGTTGACGCCGCCGTGATCCGGCCCTGCTGATCGACCGTGATCGATGAGAGCGTATACGATCCAGGCGTCACGGCCGTATCGTCGAGGTCTACCGTGATGGTGCCTGATGACGTGATCGGCCCGCCGCTTGACGTCAGGCCGGTTCCTCCGGATACGTCTACGCTCGTCACGGTGCCTGATCCGCCACCGCCCGCCGTCGGGGCGCAGTACGTCACGTCGGTGTCGTCGATCGCGAGCCCAACCGTCGGATCGACGTTCGTCTCGGTCACCAGCACTTCGGCGACCGCTGGCCGGTTGGCGCCGACCTGGAGGGTCGCGTCGTAGATCGCATTGTTCACCGCCGACACCGCGGCGATCGTGAGGGTCGCGACACCGCTCGAGGTGGTCGCGGTCTCGTCGATGCTGAGGCCATCGACCTCCAGCGTCACCGACAGCTCGGGATCACCGCTCTCCCAGGTCGAGATCGTGACCTGAACCGTGGTCGTCGCCGAGTTGCTGAGCTCGATCCTCGTCGCGTTGCACGCCATCGGTGCCCCCCTTGAACGGTATCAGTCGGTTTAGTTTATCACGGCGGCGGGCGCACCCACACTCGCGGCCGGTCGCCTTGGCGAGCGCCTTGACGCCCGCCTTGATGCCGGTCGCGGTCGTGACGGCCTCGACGACGTCGCCGAGGCCCCGGGTCGGCCTGCGCATGATCACGTGCAATCCTCCGCCGCGATCGAGATGAGCGTCGGATCGCTGGAAAACCCATACGAAAGCGACTCCGTGGCCGGTCCATCGTTCGTTACAGAGTTGCACGGCGACCCGCAGTCGTCTAGATCCCAGTCAATGTCCACGTTCACCGTACGGACATGGTCGTTGATCGGTTTCATCCGGCCCTGGTAGTAGATCCTCATGCCGCAGCCAAGGATCGGAGAAAAGTCGCCGCGGTTCACCTGGTTGATCGACCCCATCTCCTGATCGTCGTCGCCGACGTACCACCCTGCGGATGAGTCGACCCGCATCAGCATGTCCGACACGTTCGCGGCGGTCTTGATCGGAGCGTACTTCTGGTCCATGAACAGGGCTGCGAACGTGTTGGAACCCACATCGACCCACGCTGCGATGATCGCGTTGTTCAGAACCCTGCGTAGCTCATTGGTGAAGCCCGACACCGACTCGAACTCGTCGTTGGGCCGCATTGGATGAACGAACGGAGGGACGGTCGGATCGTCGCACTTCACGATGCCCTGATAGAGACGCCGGTCCTCCAAGTCGCCCAGAACATCAAGCCACTCGCCGGTATGTTCGTACTCCTCCACGGGCGTCCCCTGCGTCAGGTCGGTGGGGTCGAAGGCCTGCCAGGTCATCAGGCATCGGATCTGGAGCTTCTCGTACAGACCGATCCGGTACACGGCATCGAGGTAGCAGACATCGTCCGAGCAGATGGCGTTCAGCGGATCCGGATCGTCACAATCGTAGTACGCCGGCACTTGTTGCCGGATCGTGGCGTCGAACGTCATGTCCGGCTGGGAGACCAGCCTAGCCTCGATCGTTGCGGACACCTTTCCGTTGAACCCGTACCACCCGACCGCCGTGAAGTCTGGCGGCGTCTCGTACTGGTATCGGGTCTCGCCTTCGTAGTTCAGGGTGCAAGTGACGCCGAGCGTGTGAGTCGCCGGGGTGCATGAGCCGTTGGAGGCCGCCATCTCGTACTTCGCGAGCTCGCACAGTTCCACGTCCGTCGGCGGGTCCGAGACGGTCAGACCCTGCGGCATGTCGACGATGTTCTCGACATCGTCGACTCTCGGAGTTTGAAGGCGGAGTTATCCGGCCCACTCGCCGCGCTGTTCAGCCCAAGCGCCCGGAAGCTCCGCATCCGGCTGGTCGCAGTTGGCGTTGAACGCCGGCCACGGTCCGCAGTCACCGAGGGTTGCCGTAATGAGACGGTCGTAGTCGTATTGGTACCTGTATCGCCAGTTCACGCGCCCGGTCAGTTGGGAGCACGAAAACGTGTCGGGGTCGCAAGCGGTGGCCGTGCAACAACAGGTCCGATGAACCGTCATCAGCAAGTCCCATCGAACTGGTTCGGCCAGAACAGGAGGACCTTCGGGTTCTCCGGGTCGATCATCATGCCCGGCACGATCCGATCGTCCGGGATCGGCTGAAGTGCGAACGTCCCGGGCAAGTTGGCGATCACGACGCCCTGGTGCTCGGTCGTGTCGTTTCCGAACTCGTAGACGTTGATCCCGAGGTAGGACCCGTTCTCGACGATCCCCGCCTCGAAGGTGTAGCCGCCTGACGAGTCCACGACGGCCTCGACGGCCACCGCCGGCGAGACGGTGTACACCCAGCGGCCCTCGTCGGTCCCGGCCGACTCGGAGCTGGAGACCTTGAAGAGGGTCATCGGCGGAAGCTGGTTGTAGGGGTTCGCGCTCATCAGGGGTTCGCGTTGTCGTAGAGCTCGGAAATCACTCGGAGTTCGCCCTCCGTGAAAAGCACGCCATCACTTGCGAAGTCCGCGCCGAACTGGTGGTTCTGCTGCCAGTAGACGCCGACCGTGTGCTGGATCAGGCGTGGGTCGCCCAGGTACTTCATCGCGAAGAAGCCAGACCCAAAGACCTGCCGAGGCACTTGCAGGGCGTGACGCCAGGGATGCTCGATGAGGGTGTAGGTGACGCGCTGGGACTCGGCTCCGAGCGGCTGCATGTCGATCGACTTGAGCATGATCCGGCCCGCGTCTCCGGTCCGGAACATGTCTGCCGTGTTGCGGGCGCCGATGAACCCCTGCTGGTTCTGGATCGTCGTCTGGTCACCATGATCGTAGGACGCTGCGGGCCCTGATCCGGTGAGACTCAGGAAGGGCGCATTACGAACCACGGACACCGTGTGGGTGGTGATTGCCAACGGGAACTCAACTGGCTTCCCAGACCAGTCGGCGTACTCGCCGCCGATGTCGCCCTCCGGGCGCTCGGTCCCGACTTCAGTACCGGCGGAGTCTCGCGACACGGGGTCCCCGGTAACGGTCGCCGAGGCATTGAGTCCCTCGGCGGTCGAGTACCAGTTCCCCGCCGTCATCTTGTAGAGCAGGGAAGACCCAATCTGCGTCCAGCCCTCGTCGGTCGGAACCAAGAGCGGATTGTCGGAGCTGTTCACACGGAAAGCGCCGACCGAGACACTCCCAGCTTGCATCGAGTACTGGACGCTCGAAGGCTGCAAGCTGCTCCGGTCGGTGTGTAGAGAGGTGGTCACCGTGACGCGATAGACGCGTCCCTGCGGCGCCTCGGCCTCCTCCGTGACCTCGATTGATTGCACGATGCCCGGTGGCAGGTCGATCGAAACCGCTCCACCGTCGTAGACGACGGAGCCCTCGGCGACGACTAGAGGACCGCTGGAGATCGGCGCTTGGATCTCGGCGTTCCGCAACGCCCGGAGGATCGCGTACGCGCCGATCCGGGATTGCGTCAGGATCTCTGACCCGCTCGCGGCTGGTGTTGCTGGATCGGTGACGACGATCACGAGGTCGGTCGTAATCTGCTCTTCCTCGCGGATCGTCGACTGCGCTCGACTGACGCGTCCCCACTGGTAGCTGATCGAGCGTGCCATCAGATAGACCCCCTCGGAACGCCCTCATATCCCACCATGCTCGAGACCATGAGCTCGGCGCGGGCCACGTTCCGTTCGGCCACGCGGGCGCCCGCTCGCCCGGTCTGAAGCACGGCGTTTGTGAAGTCGTTGATGTACTCCTGCGGGACCTGGAACAGTCCGCCCAGGTACCCGATGCCGAAGCCGATCGCCTCCTGCGCGCGATCTCCCATGCTCTCCGACATCCCGACGCCCGTCATGTCGCCACCAGCGAGGTTCGCAAGAGCACGAGCGCCACCACCCATCCCGGTCCCGCTCCAAAAGCCGCCGGGATCCTGCTCCCGACGCTTCCCGAACGCCGACTGGAGGACGTCGCTCGCGTACTTGATTGCCGTCTGAGCGAACTCCACGATCTGGGGCTGGGCCTCAATCAGAGAAGCCGCGAACTTCTCCATGGCGGGGGCCAGGGACTGTCGGAGAGACTCGCCGATCTCGAGCACGCTCTGGGCGAACTTCGGAGAGATGTCCATCAGCTCGCCGAACAGTCGAGACCCGATGCCAGCAGCGCCGCCGGCGAAGGCGCCGCCAGCGAACCCACCAAGCGCGCCGCCGATCGCGGCGCGGGCGCCCACACCTACTTTGCCGATCGCACCGCCGATGCCGCCGCTGACGCTTTTGCGGAGACGCTTCATCGCCCGTTCGAGACGGGACGTATCGGCGCCGAACTTGATCGAGAGCATCCGACCTGCCATCGTTTCAGCTCCTGGAGGATCTCGGCCTCGGACATGCGGCGCTTGCCGCTGATCTCTTGGACGACCAAGTCGAAGTCGATCAGAGTCAGATCGCGGACCTGCTCCATCGACCAGCCGGTGCGGAGCGCGACCTGGACGACTACCCGAGTCCGTTGCGGGTCACGACCTCGTTCGCGCATGCCATCATCTCCGCGAGGCTGAGGTCCCGGACCTGGTCGAGCGTCAGACCGTAGCATCGCGCGATGTACTCGAGGTTCTGCTGCTTCTCTGGGAGATCCCCTACGGCCTCCCAGTCACGGACCGTCAAGTCCCGCTTGTACTCAGGTGGCATCGGCGTCCTCGATGAAGGTGGTCGTGAAGGTGTTCGCCTCGTCGATGTTACCAGTCACCTCCAGCGAG
The DNA here is from genome assembly GCA_965657825.1 of Actinomycetes bacterium. Lineage (GTDB taxonomy): Bacteria > Actinomycetota > Actinomycetes > S36-B12 > S36-B12 > M55B157. The sequence goes on from CBFHQG010000070.1 coordinate 4,822, forward strand.
GTGCAAAGCCAGCCGGTGTAGGTCGCCGCCATCGGCGTGTTCGCCGCGATGACGACGTTCGTGCTGGTGCCAGCAGACCAGCCGATGGTCTCAGCGAGTCCAGTGATGGTGATGGTGCGGGGCTCGTTGAAGCCCGCGATCTGAAGCCGGCGGGTCGAGTTGCTTGCGGTGACGTCGACGAGAGCAGTATCGCCGCCCGCGATTGAGATCGACTGGACGAGGACTCCGGCGCCGCCGATGGTGGCGGTAGTGCCATTGAAGGAAGTGGCGGGCATCTCAAGCTCCGAAAGTGAGGGTCAGGTCGAGCTCGACCAGGTAAAGGGGCGTGGACTCTGAGCCGCGGGCGATCGCCTCGCCTCGGTGGCTGTTCTCTCGAGTGTCGAAGTTGGTCGACGCGTTCAGCGCCGTCATCACGTCGGACGCGAGCGCCATGCTCGCGAGGCGGGTGGTGTGCATGATCGACATGGTGTACCGAGCATGGTACGGGCCGATCGTGCCGGTGCTGGTCTGCGATCCGCCAGAGTCGTCCACGCTCCAAATGATCGCCGGGACGTCGGTCTCGCGGTTCCGGACGTCGGGGGCGATCGCGATGCCAGCGCCGACGCCGTTGGCCTCGTTGGTGAGAGCGTCGTAGATGTGCTGATCGGCGGTCTCAAAAGGCACGGCGTAGCTCCGTGGGGGTCATTGTACGACCGCTGATGATCTGGATCTCCATGGCCTTCAGCATCCGGGCCCGAACCTTCACGTCTGTATCTGGGCGGCGAACCGGATCGTACCTCCAGTTCAGGCCCGGGACTCGGCTGCCCTGGTACTTCGTTCCCCTTCCGGGCCTGAAGCCGCCCTCGAAGAAGTGTCCGGCGAAGTTGTAGTACTGGCTCTTGTTGAGCCATGACCGCGTTTCCACGCCGTCTTTCAAAAACCGAGTGTTGTATGAGAAAGAGCTCGGCTTGTTGATGCCCCTCCGAAAGCCGGTGATCTTGCGTTCGCGCTTCTTGTACGTCCAGGTCGTCGCGCCAGTCTTGCCGCGGCGCCTTGCGACCGTCCGGCCTTCGCCACGAAACGGAAACCGCATGAGGCGCTTGCGCCCCTCATTGTTGAGTTCCTCGAGGCTGATCCGGTGCGCTGCGCGGACCGCCCGCTTACGATCTTTCTCCCCCTCGAAGACTTCGCGGGTGATCTTCCGCCATTGCTTATCGTCGTACCTCGCAAGGTTCGAGATCGACTGCCGTCGCAAGATGCGGGCGGTGGTCTGGGCGGCCTTGGCCTGCTCTCGGCGGAGGCGTCTCAGTTCGCGAGGATCGAGGCTACCGAAGCCCATCTACTGTTCCACCCTCTCGACGGTCAGCTCAAGGTCGCGCCGCCGTCCGTTGGGATCGCGGATGGTCCTCACGTCCCAGTCGGTGCCGTCGTACCGGACCCGCCAGTCCACCTTCACGCGGGTCGTGAAGGGCATGCGGATCTGGGCGACGTCTGAGCCGCTGGGCTGGATGTCGCCGTCCATCGACTTCCGGCTGCTCAGCACCAGGAAGTCGACCGACGCTGAGAACTGCAAGACGAACCCGAGGGACTTCTGGCCCGCCGAGTCAGTCGTCGCGACGGGGCTGTAGAACGCGACGTAGTGCCGCGATCCTCCGGCGCTCATGCCGAGCCCTTCTGGTAGTTGCTGAGGATCGCCCGAACGGTGTAGGGGATCTGGGTGACGGTGCCAGGATCGACCACGCCCCGGTGCTGAAAGAAGTGTTCACCAATCCCAAAGATCGCCGCCTTGATCATGGCGTCGGTGCTGCCGGTCGTCGAGAGTCGGAAGGTGTAGGCGTACTCGGCGGGGAACCAGTCGCCATCGGAGCGGAGGGTCATCACAGCCGAGCCCCACTGCCGTCGGACCGCCCACTGGGAGGTCACGGTCGTTTCGGCGTCGGTGTCGAGATCGGTCTGGGTCACCGAGACGAGCGTCGGGTCAGGCCCGAACGGGATCATCTCGCCGGGCCGCAGGTTGCAGTCGATCGTCGTCGCGCGGATGTAGTGGTTCGTCATCCGCTCCCACGACAGCACCGCGGCGTCGAGGGACCGTTGGATCGCGGGGTCGTCGTCAGTCCAGGGGATGCGACAGTGATCTCGGAACTCCGACAGCTGGTAGGCGTGATCGGACTGGCTGACGATCTCAAGCATGGAACCCCCCTACTAAAACCGGGCCCGGCTCCCGAAGGATCCGGGCCCGGCTGTCTGGAGTCTTTTCCGGATCAGCTCGCGGCGAGCTTCAGGCGAGCCGAGCTGGTCGGACGGAGCCAGCGACCGTCGCATCTGAGCATCGTCCGGTACGCGGTCTGGCCAGCCGACCCGTAGGTGTACGGGTCGACCTGGGATGCAACGCCGGGTCCGACGCGGTCTGCCACCACGTACGACTCGCGGCTCAGGAGGACCGCAGCAAAGGCGCTGTTTGCCTGCGCGGGCATCGCGTCGGACACGAGCACCGGGTAGCCGAGCAGGTTCCAGGTCAAGCGGGGGTCCTGTGCGGTGCCGGTGGCCTGGGGCATCAGGATCGGCCGCCCGGTGGTGTCGCTCAGCGCGAGCAACGCCCGGTACATCGCGGGTCCGACGATCCACGACTTGGGAGTCCCCCAGTACGCGGCGGGCATGCCGTAGGCCGTTTCCACGAGGTCGTCGTACGTGACCTCCGAGAACAGGTTCCCGCTGGCGGTCTTGTCGGTCGGCGCGCCGGGGACGTTGGTGAAGGAGCTGGCCAGGATGCCGTCGGGCGCGGTCGCGTTCTGTGCGGCCGCGGTTCCGAGGAACAAGGTCTCCCAGAAGTACCCGTGGGCCTCGGCGTGCTGCTGGAGGACTTCCTGGACCACACCGCCGCGGGAGTCGTTGAGGACCTCCTCGGTGATCCGAGTTTCCGCGGAGCTCTTGTACGACCGGATCCGCAGCTTGTCGAACTCCGGTCCGATCGGGTCATACGTGGCCCCTTCGGCGGTGGTCGCCGTGATCGTGGCGCGGGCGCTCACCGCGGGGATCTCGACGTCGTTCCCGTAGGACCGGATGGTCGCCGCCTGGCGGACGGCCGAGACGTTCGACAGGAGTCGGATCATCTCGTCCTGAAGATCGATGGGCATCAGGCCCGCGGCCTCGTTCGCCGAGTTGATCGGAGCCGAGTAGGCCCGCTCCTCAGAGTGTCCGCCGTTTCGGATCGCCCGCTTCAGGTTCGCGATGAACTGCTGCCGACTGTCAAGCCGAGGCTCGGCGATCGGGCGGCGAGCCGAGCGGGCGTCATAGGTCGGAAGCGCAAGCGCTTCGGATGCGCTCTCGCGGAGTTCCGCCTTCTTGATCTGCTCGGTCAGGCCCCGGAGCTGGGTGTCGGCCTGCTCGAGCTCGCGCTCGTTCTCGGCCGTCAGCTCCCCGTCGATGCTGAGGATCGCGTCGATCCTCTTCCGCGCGGCCATAGCGTCGGCGCGCATGCTGATCAGATCGGCCATCAGGCCCCCCCGGAAATGGCGGCGTCTGGGTAGGCGCCGTTCGAGACAATGCTCAGCTCGACCACGTGACCCGATGTCACAGTCCGAACGGAGCCGGTCTTACCATGCAACCATCGGTCATCTTCGACGATGAAACCGATGGAAACGTCCCCCGAAAGGTCCCCGCGTTCGAGGGCCTCCCGCACGTCGGATCGGGACTGTGGGAGTGTAGCACGAAAGCGCACACCGTCCGGCCCGTTCTCCATGGTCATCGTACCTGATCCGATGCGGGCGAGAGGGATCCCGCGCTGATCGTGCTGCACCAGCAGGACCGTGCGATCGTCCCAAGTCAAAGAACCCGGCTCGATCTTCTCGCGGAACGCCCGCCCGCGCTCACCCTCGATCGGGTGCGAAAGCTTGTCGAAGGGAACCGCGGTCCCCGATATCTGGAGGTCGTCAGACTGCGAGGTCGTCGGATCCATCCGGCCGATCGTCATCCGCCGGATCTCGATCTTCTTCTGCATCGGTAGTCCCCCCGGACTGCATGTTCGGTCCCACGTACAGTTCGTCCCCACCCTCGAGCGGCTGGAGTCCGAGTTCGGCCCGGGCCTCGTTCGGCACCATGATCCCGGTCTGGATCGCGACCTGGTAGGCCGAGACGCTTTCCGAGAAGGTGCCGCGCATGAGCTGAGTCGCATCGAACGTCACCCGGTAGTCCGGGTTGCCTGGGAACAGCTTCATCGAGAGCTCGGCCGAGAACCGGGCCGCGTACTGGTTGAGGCTGTCGGTGTACGCCCGTGACTGCTCCATCGTGAAGGTGTTGCCCGTCTCGGCGAACAGCACAAAGGGCGGGATCCCGAAGATCCTCGCGACGTCCTCCACCGCGCTCTTGCGAGCTTGGATCCAGTCGTTGTCCACCAGGCTCTGCCCGATCTGCTCGACCGAAGCGCCGTTCTGCACGACGATCGGCCGGAGCATCCCCTCCGATCCCGAGTGGGCGTTCTTGAACGCGTCCTGCATCTGGCGGACGGCGTCGGCGCCGACCGCCTCCTCCGTGGTGATCGCGACCTTGCCGATGCCCGGTGAGCGGTACTGCTCGATCCCGGACTGCTCGATGAGGCGGGCGAGGACGAGCGAAGACGCGCAGGTCGCCACCGGCGAGTCGCCCCAGCCGAGACGCTGGCTCCCGGAGAGCCGGAAGTGGATGATGTCCTCGGGCGGAACCTCGCCATACTCCGAGGTCTGGTAGATCCATCGGCCCTCGTCGTCGCGAAGAAGCTGCACGTCCGCGGAGCCCATCGGGATCAGCTGGTACACCGTGTCGCCGCGGCGGCTGATCACGGCGAACGAGTTCCCCCAGATCAGACACTGCTCGACCATCCAGACCTTGAAATCGAACGCGGTCTGGAAGTCGTTCGCCTGCTCGTTGAGCACCGCGTGGACGTCGAGGTAGTCCTTACGGTCCATGCGCTCCCAGCTGTCGGTGTAGACATGACCGCAGACCGGCATCCGCGCGATGTCGTTGCAGATCGTGTTCACCGCGCGATAGACCGGCGGAAGGCGCAGGGCCGCCGACGGAACGGCCGTGAAGGCCTCCGGCGTCAGCGGCGCCGTGCGTGGCATGTACGGGAAGTCGGCGAAGGCGCCGCCCGAGACCTGGGTGCGCCGCGGCCACGGGAACAAGCGGCGCAGGTCGAGTCCAAAGACGCTCATATCGCGATATCCCCCCCGGTGGAGTACGCGCCAGGCTTGGCGGCGTTTTCCTTGATCAGGACCGACCCGAGCATGATCATCGCCACGATCGGGTCGATGATGCCGCCGCTGCGCATCTTACTCGGTCGCCGGTCGCCGTTGACGTTGGTCTCAAGCTTGACGTTCGCCAGGGCGTACTCGGTCACGGGGTCGTCCGGGACCCGGATGGTGCGGTCCCGGATCATGCTCTCCAGCATGTAGGTCGCCGGTCCCAGCGAGACCACGGTCTGGGGGATCGCTGCCATCGGGAGATCGGTGCGGGGGTTGTACCTGTCCTCGATGGATCCCCAGTCGTCGACGTTGAGCTTCATGCCGCCCAGGGCGTCGAACCCGACGTGCTTCAGGTTCCCGTTCCGCTTCAGGCCCCACAGGAACTCGCGGATGCTCTCGTACTGCACCGAGTGATCGCAAACCGTGACGTTCCGGCGTTGCCTCCACGTGTCGAGGTGCTTCTGGTAGTCCCGCCGGATGTGCTCGTTCGGCTGGTTGATCACCCAGTGGTGCCAGTTGATGACCAGCCGATCGGCGTCCCAGAACCCGTACGCGAGCGAGGTGATGTCGAAGGACTTGGAGAAGTCCACGGCCGCATAGATCGCGATCGCCGGGTCCGAAGGCATCGGAGGGCACCGAGGATCTTGCAGGGTCTGCCAGAGGTCGAGGGCGACCCACGAGGCGTCGGCCGTCGAGAACCGACAGCACTGGAACCGCTCGAAGTCTCCGAGGCGGCCCTGCGCCTCGTACTCGGCGAGGATCGACTCGTAGGCATCGACCGGGATGACGTGGCCGAGGCTCGGCTGCGCCTTCCGCCAGGTCGACGCATCGCGGAGGTCGTCGTCGTCGTCGAGGCCGAACAGGGCCGCGAAGGTGTTCAGCTTGTCCCAGTTCTCCTCCTCGAGGGCGTCGGTCGCCAGCCGGCGGAGCTGGTAGTAGGGGCTTTCCCGCCCGCCTGGGACGTCCATGCCGCCGGGCGTGGTCACGCTGAGCATGAAGGCGTCCCGGAGCTTGGGGAGCGCACTGGTGATCTTCCGCATCCAGAAGCTGGTCGCCTCCGATGTCTCGTCGAGCAGGTACGCGAGCGCCTTCAGGCCGTCGAGGCTGTTGGACTTCGATGCGATGGACCTGATCTTCGCCTTGGTGGTCCGGCATCGGATCTCGCGCTCGGTGCACTCGAACAGGGCCGAGTCCGCCGACTCGTCCTCGCGGTGGTCTCCCCACGCGTCGCGGGCGAAGGTCTGGATCGCGTTGTAGGCCTGCCGGGCCTGTACGACGGTGTTCGCGAGGGTGACCAGGTCGGCGCCCTCGATCCTCGTCGCGAGGTGAAGCATGAGGGTGGCGGCGAGCGTCGTCTTCCCGGCGCCGCGGCCGCACTCAAGAAACGCGGTCTTGTACCGCCGCCCGCCGGTCGAGGTCTTCTTCCAGCAGAGGATCGAGCCGATGACCCAGGTCTGCCACGGGAGGAGCTGCACCGACTGGCCGCTCAGTTCGTGACCGTCCACGATGCGGAGTTGCGCGACGGTCGCGGCGAACGCGGCGAACTCCTCGTCGTCGAAGTAGACGTCATCGCGCGTGAGGTCGTGCAGGTGTCTCACGCACGCGGCGCGGATCCGCTCGTTCGCTGGCTCCGTGCCGAGCAGGACCTGGAGCGGGAACCGGTGCGGGCTGGGGGTTGCGTCGCTAAAAACCAG
>CBFHQG010000071.1:0-11667 GCA_965657825.1 Actinomycetes bacterium
AGAGGATGCCGCTGGGCAGCAGGTGCAATGCGTAGCTCGCGTCACCGATGACAACGGTGTGCCCGGCGTTATTGCCACCCTGGTAGCGCACCACGTAGTCGACGCGCTCTCCCAGCAGATCGGTGGCCTTGCCTTTTCCTTCATCACCCCACTGGGCGCCGAGTAGTGCGATGGCGGGCATGGCGAACCTCTCATGCAGTGGTGTGTCAATCGGCACCAGGCCGTGCGGTGTACGTCGGGAGTTCCCCCGAACAGCACGCGAAGGCTATCGGACCAGGGTCGAGGCCACCTGCTGTCCCAGGGCATTCCCGCTGAGCCAGGCTGATTCCGTGCGAGGGCCCCCCGCCCAGGAATCCCCGGCGAGGCCGACACCATCGACGAAACCGAACTCCTCTGGGCGAGCTGCCAGCGGTCGCGCGTGGGTCCACCGCTTCACGGTGAACCAGGTGGGATCCCCCGTGGGTCGCAGCACCTCGGCCAGGGAGGCGAGCATCACCGGTGCTGCTCCCAGGGGTTCGCTGAGGTGGCCGGCAGCGAGTGTGGCGGTGGAATGCGCAACGAGCACCGGCGCATCGTCACCACGACGGCTGCCATCGTTGGCGATGAAGGTCAACACCGCCTCATCGTTGACGAACATCCCGTCGAAATCCTCCCAGCACACATCGTCGTAGACCGCAGTCATCGACATCACCGGCTCCCAGGGTGGCCCACCGTCGAGCAGTGCTCGGGCATCCGCAACGGAGTCGTCAGCAAGTAAGGGCAGCGCTTGTGGATCGGGCACGCAGACCGCCACGGCCGCATAGTCGTCGCCGGCCACGATGATCCGATCCCCGTCACGATGGATCGGGGGGACGTCCAGGGGATGACGGATGTCGACGAGATCATCGGGGAGCGCAGCCGCGAGGTCTTCCACCACCGATCGCAGGCCCCGCGGGGTTGCGTATCGAATCGGCCCGAGTTTCGGTCCGATCACCCCCCGGGTATCGGCGACGTGGAAGGTATCGGTCCACCGTCGCGCGATGCCGCGCTCGATCAATCCGTCGACAACCCGGATGAACCGTTCATCGTGCGCGGTGAAGTACGCGGCGCCCACATCGACGACGCGACCATCGCTAGGTGTGCCAGTACCCCTCAGGGTCTGGGTAGCCAATCTCCCACCGATCCGGTGACCGCGATCGAACACGCGAACCGGCACACCCGCCGACGCCAGCGCACCTGCGCAGGCGATCCCCGAGATCCCACCGCCGATGACGGCGACCCGGCGGCTCACCGCGTCAGCCCGCGAGGGCGTCGCGCACCGCGGGATCGCAGTCGGTGAGGAACGTCGCGCACCGCTCGGCCTCATCGGTCTCGTTGATCGCGGCGGCCGCTCGCTGCAGGGCGAACAGGCAGCGCAGGAACCCCCGATTGGGTGCGTGCGCCCACGGCACCGGGCCATGGCCCTTCCATCCATTGCGCCGCAGAGCATCGAGGCCGCGGTGATATCCCACTCGTGCGAACGCGTATGACTCCATGATGCGTCCTTCGTTCCATGCCGCATCGGCGAGCGCCGCCCAGGCAAGTGACGAGGTGGGGTGACGGCGCGCGACGTCATAGGCATCAGCACCACCGTCGAGTTCGATCCGGGCTTCCACCTCATCGGGCAATAGCGTCGGAGGTGGACCCTCGAGCAGGTTCTCGTGCAAGCTCACGCGATTCTCCTCAGGTGATCGATGCGGCGTAGATCTCGTCGATCGCCGCGCTCAGGGTCGCGGTGAACTCCTCATCAGACTGCTGGGCGCTCAGGCCCTCCGACAGGGCGCGGGAGAAGCTCGCGATCATCCCGTGGTTGGCCCGCAGGATGTCGCAGGCCTCATCGCGGCTGTATCCACCGGACAACGCCACCACGCGCAGCACCTTCGGGTGCTCCATCAGCGGAGCGTAGAAGTCGTTGTGACTGGGCAGGGAGAGCTTGAACATCACCTGCTGGCCATCGGGCACCGCGTCGAGGCCCGCCAGCAGTCGATCGCGCAGCATCTCCTCGATCGCAGCCTTGGTCGGCGAATGGATGTCGACCTCGGGTTCGAGGATCGGGACAAGCCCCGCACCGAGGATCCGCAGGCCCACCTCGAACTGCTGATCCACCACCGCGGCGACTCCGGCCTCGTTCGCGTCCTTGATCACCGAACGCATCTTGGTGCCGAAGACACCCAGGCCGGCCGCGCGCGCGAGCAACTCATCGAGACCGGGCATCGGCTTCATGACCTGTGCGCCATCCACCTCATCGGCCAGACCTTTGTCGACCTTCACGATCGGCACGACATGCTTGACGTCCCACAGGTAGCTCGGCGTGGGCATGCCCTCGATCGCGCGATCCATCGTCTGCTCGAACAGGATCGCTGCGACCACTTTGTCACCCACGAAGGCCGGGTTGGTGATGATCCGTGCTCGCATCGCGTGAACGAGGTCGAACATCTCCTCCTCGCTGGACCACGCCGATTCCTCGATGCCATACAAGCGCAATGCCTTGGGTGTGCTGCCCCCGCTTTGATCGAGCGCGGCGATGAATCCGGCGCCGCTTCCCATCTGGGTGCGCATCTGGTCGTTCGACATGGTCGGTCCCCTCTAGTGTGCGAACCCCGTCGGTGGACAGGGCCGGTCTCGATCGCGGTGCGGTCAGCCTATCCCGCGACGGTGCCGTCCCGACAGGACGCCGATACGGTCATGACCATGCAGGAAGCCGAAGCACTCCTCGACCCCGAGCCCCTGCGTTCGGATACGCCGGGAACAGCCCACGTCACCCACCTGAATAACGCCGGCAGCGCCTTGCCGCCTCAGGTCGTGGTGGACACCCAGATCGCACACCTGCGCCGCGAGGCCGAGATCGGTGGCTACGAAGCGCATGCTGAGGCAGCACAGCGTGTTGCAGATGTTTCGGTATCTGTTGCAGGACTGATGGGCTGCCGCCCCGACCAGGTGGCGCTCGTGGAATCGGCGACCGTGGCCTGGGATCGGGCGCTGCAGGCGATCATCCACTCCGAGCCGCTCGAGCCCGGCGACCGCATCCTCATCGCATCAGCGGAGTACGCCTCCAATGTGCTCCCCCTCCTGCAGGTCGCTGCTCGAGCCGGTGCCAGCGTGCAGGTGGTGCCCGATGGTGAGGACGGATCGATCGACGTCGAGGCCTTCAACTCGATGCTCGATGAGGATGTGCGCATCGTGTCGATCACGCATGCACCGAGTCACAATGGTGTCGTCAACGATGTCGTGGCCATCGGTGACGCCTTGCGGTTCGCCGGCTCTCCCGCGTGGTACCTCGTCGATGCCTGCCAGTCGGTGGGGCAGATGACGGTGGATGCCTCGCGCATCGGCGCGGACTTCATCTCGGCAACGGGACGCAAGTTCCTGCGCGGTCCTCGAGGCACCGGATTCCTCATCGCCTCCGATCGTGCGCTGACCGACCTCGAGCCGTATCCACTCGATCTGCACTCGGCCACCTGGACCGGTGGCACCGGATATCAGGTCGCCGAAGGTGCGCGCCGATTCGAGACCTGGGAGCGGTCCTATGCCGCACTGCTGGGGATGGGTGCGGCCGTCGATAATGCGTTGGATCTCGGGTTGGACGCGATCCGCGAGCGCATCAACCATCTCGCCACGCGACTACGCACGCGGTTGGCACAGGTCGATGGGGTGACCGTGCGCGATCGCGGTGCGGTGAAGAGCGGCATCGTGACGGTCACCGTTCCTGCGCCTGGTGCGCCGGCGATGGTGCGTGCGCTACGTGAGCGCAGCATCAACACCTCACTGTCGACACCCGACTACGCCCCCGATGAGTTCGCGCGAGGTGGGATCGACTCCATGGTGCGACTGAGTCCGCATGTCTACACCACCGACGCGGAGATCGACCTCGCCATCGCCACGATCGCTCAATCGATCGAATCGGGGACCTGACCGAAGGAGTGGCGGCGGATCCAGGCATGCATGGCGATCGCCGCTGCAGCACCCGCGTTGATCGAGCGCGTCGAGCCGTACTGCGCGATGGACAGCACCGCCTCGCAGTCAGCGTGCGCCTGCGCGGAAAGCCCTGGCCCTTCCTGGCCGAACAACATCAGGCAGCGCTCAGGGAGCGCGTAGGTCTCCAGTGGAACGGATCCGGGCAGGTTGTCGATCCCGATGATCGGAAGCTTCTGTTCTGCGCACCACGCGAGCAGTTCGTCGATGCTGTCGTGATGACGCACGTGCTGGTATTTCTCGGTCACCATCGCCCCGCGTCGATTCCACCGACGTTTGCCGACGATGTGCACCTCGGCCACGTTGAACGCATTGGCAGTGCGGACCACCGACCCGATGTTCATATCGTGCGCGAAGTTCTCGATGCCCACATGCAGCACATGCCGGGTCCGATCGAGATCGGCGATGATCGCCTCGAGCTTCCAGTAGCGATAGCGGTCGACGACGTTGCGGGTGTCGCCGTGTTCGAGGAATTCCGGATCCAGCCGATCGTCTCCGGCGAGTGCGATCGCCCACGCAGCCGGCCCACCCGGCCACGGCCCGACCCCCGCAACGTGATCTGCTGTGTCAGGTTCAATCGATGGCGCGCCCTCCTGCATGACCCATCAGCGTATTCACCCCACCTAGACTCAGCGGCGTGGCAACGCCTTCGACGACCTCTACGACACCGCTGTCGGTCATCGCCAACCTCGTCAGGGGCGGCCTGATCGGAGTCGCCGAGGTCATCCCCGGTGTCAGCGGCGGCACGCTCGCCCTCATCGTGGGCATCTACGGCCGACTCATCGATGCCGGCGCGACTGTCGTCCTCGCCGCGCGACGACTGCTGCGACTGACCCGTGACGAGCCCGGTACTCGTTCAGCCGGTCGTACCTTCGCGGCTGCATCGTGGGGCCTACTCATCCCCGTCGGCCTCGGCATGGTCGCTGCGGTGATCCTCGGCGCACGGTTCATCGAGCCACTGCTCGATGACTACCCCGAGCAGATGCGTGCGGTGTTCTTCGGTCTCGTCGCAGCGGGCATCGTCGTGCCCGCCGGCATAGTGGCCCGCCTCGGGCGCTGGCGTCCGGCGGAGTTCCTGCTCGGGCTCATCGCCGCCGGTGCAGCATTCGCCCTGACCGGACTCCCACCGACTGAGATCACCGATCCGTCGTTGGTGATCGTGTTCTTCGCCGCGGCGATCGCGGTCTGCGCCCTCGTGCTGCCCGGCGTATCCGGGTCGTTCTTGCTGCTATCGGTCGGCCTCTACGCGCCGACCATCGCCGCCGTCAACGACCGCAACATCACCTACCTCGCCGTGTTCGGACTCGGTGCGGTCCTCGGACTCGCCATCTTCGTCTCCGTGCTGCGCTGGCTGCTGGCCAACCGCCTGCGCGTGACCCTGGTGATCTTGAGCGGACTCATGCTCGGCTCGCTGCGCGCGCTATGGCCATGGCAGGACGAGGATCGCGGCCTGCTGGCACCGAGTGGCGATGTGCTGCTCGTCGTCGTCCTCGCGATACTCAGTGCCGCGGTCGTCCTCGGACTGGTCGCACTCGAGCGGCGCTTCGCAGCGAGCGAAGCCGACGCCGATCTGGTCCGCTAACGCCATTTTCGAGCGCTTCTTCGGGCGAACGAGGCCCATATAGGGCGCGATTCGCCCGAAGAACGGCTACAGGCCGAGGTCGGCGAGGGAGTAGGCGGCGGCGTACTCCAGCCCTGCCGCCTCGACCGCCTCGCGGGCACCGCGATCGACGATGACCGCCACCCCGACGACCTGCGCACCCACCTCGCGCAGCGCCTCCACCGCCGTCAGCACCGATGAGCCGGTCGTCGAGGTGTCCTCGACAGCGAGCACCCGACGTCCCGCGACATCCGGGCCCTCGATCCGCCGCTGCAATCCGTGCGCCTTGCCCTCCTTGCGCACCACGAACGCATCGAGTGGCCGCCCGTGGGAGGCAGCCGAAGCATGCAGCATTGCGGTCGCCACCGGATCCGCGCCCAGCGTCAGTCCACCCACCGCATCGAAGGCCCAGTCCTCAGTCAGGTCGAGCATCACACGCCCCACCAACGGTGCAGCCACCGAATCGAGGGTGATGCGGCGCAGATCGATGTAGTACTCGGCCTGTGCGCCACTGGACAGGGTGACGGTGCCATGGACGACCGCTTTATCGAGGATCTCCTCGCGCAGTGCGCTCCAGGCAGGGGATTCCATCGGCATAGGCCCACCCTAGGGTGCAGCACATGGATGCGACCTCGGTGGTGCTGATCGGCAGCATCCCTCCTGCCATGGGCTCAGCCGTGCCCGGGGCATTCACGGTGCCCCCGTTCGACGATGACGACACCTGGGTTGCGCGCACCGCACTGGCGATCACCCAGGCATGTCAGGACCAGGTCGCGGGCCCGCCGCTGCTGCTCGTCCTCGCCGAATCCAGCGCCCGTCATGCCCCGCAACTCGGCTTCGCCCAGCGAGCCGCTCGACGCGCGGTGCGCGGCTACGTCCTTGTCGATCCCGAACTGCCCCGGCCCGGAGCCGTCAGCGACTGGCCCGACGCACCCGTCACCGTGGTGCTCACCCACGCGGAGGATCCCCGGGCACGGGATGCGCACCTGCGCGGATGGGAGGTCCTCGTCGGGGACCCGTCCCGCATCATCGCCGACCTGGCCGCCCGCCCCTGAGCGCCCGCGCAAGCACCCGGCGCGGCAGGTGGCGTGTCACCACACCCACCGTCGAGTACAGCGGACCGGCCACGCTGACCGCACGACCGCGCGCGTTATCGCGCAGCGCCGCACCGACCACATCATCGACGCTCTGCCACATCCACGACGGGACCCCGGACATGTTCATGCTCGCCCGATCATGGAACTCAGTGCGCGTATACCCCGGGCATACCGCGGTCACCTTCACTCCCTGCCCGCTCACCTCCTGAGCCAACCCCTCGCTGAAGGAGGTGACCCAGGCCTTCGCCGCCGAGTAGGTGCCCCCGGGTATCCAGCCGGCGACGCTGCTGACGTTGAGGACTGATCCGTGACCGCGCGCCACCATGCCTGGTACTGCCGCATGCGTCAGTCGCAGCACCGCCGTGACCAGGACATCGAGCATCGCCTGCTCAGCAGCCAGGTCACCACCGACGAAGGAGTCGGCCAGGCCGAACCCGGCATTGTTGACCAGCACATCAACAGGGCGGTCGGTATCGGACAGTCGCTCCTCGACGACCGCCATACCCGCGCGCCTCGACAGATCGGCGGGCAGGACTTCGACATCGCGACCAGCCGAGCGCAACCGTGCTGCACTGCGCTGGAGTCGATCCGAATCCCGCGCGACGAGGATCAGCTGATCCCCGCGGGCAGCGAGCGCCTCGACGAATCCCGCCCCGATTCCGGCCGTCGCGCCGGTCACCAATGCTCGTGCCATGTCCATCGCCTCCTGTTCTCCCCGGCAATTCTGCGGATCGGGCCGGGCTACCGTCCCACCCCCTGACGTACCGTGAGTACGTGCCCCGTCGATCGATACGCGCGCTCCTCGGCGCACCCGCCACCAGCATGGCCGCATTCGTGGCCGCATTTGTGGCCGCATTCGTGGCTCTGGGGGCGTTGACCATCCCGACCCAGGCGGCCACCGTCGGCCCCCAGGTCGTCAATGGCACACCCGGCAACGCCGACTCCTTCGGTGCCCTCGTGGTCCTCGCCGATCGGGATATCTATCGAGCGCGCGGTCTGTACGACGCACAGGTATGCGGAGGCACCGCAGTCACCCGCCGGATCATCATCACCGCCGCACACTGCGTGGTCGACCAGGGCACACAGACCACGCCGGGTCAGATCGTCATCGCCCATACCCCCTCGGGAGTGCTCAGCGATCCGGATGCGCAGGTCGTGCGAGTCACCGCCATCGAGGTCAACCCCGACTATGACGAGCGCACCCAGGATGGCGACATCGCCGTGCTTCGACTGTCCACCCGTCTCGAGGCGGTGACCCCGATGCTGCCCGCGCTCCCCGCGGAGGACGCTGCGCTGGCCCCTGCCGGTGCCACCGTGCGCGTCGCCGGATGGGGCGCCACCACTCCCGCCGGTCGGGAATTCCCTGATCGGTTCCGCACCGGCGACCTCGTGGTGTTCCCCGAGGAAGCCTGCGGTGGCGGTGCTGATTACACGATCGACGGCGTGGTCTTCCGTGGGTACGGCAACGAGGTCGACCCTGCGCTGGTGGTGTGTGCCGAGGGAGTGCGCTCCGATCGCATCGTGGACAGTTGCATCGGTGATTCCGGCGGTCCGCTCATCGCTGGACGAAGGGAGTCCGCCCGCCTCATCGGTGTGGTGAGCTGGGGCCCGCAACGATGTGCGAGCCAGTACCCCGGTGTGTACGCCCGCGTCTCGGCCTACACGGCCTTCCTGCGCGAGCAGGGCGTGCCGTTCGCACCGACTCCCCCTGACGCTCCGCAGCCGCCACGCATCCTCGAGTCGACCGTCGCGCCCACGAGTGCGTCCATCACCGTCGCGCCCGCCCTGACCGGCCCTGAGCCGACGTCATTTCGTGTCAGCGCCCGCGATCGCGAGGGGAGGCTGCGCACCTGCACGATGCCGGCCACCGTCGATGGCACACCCGCACAGTGCACCCTGGAGGGGTTGCGCACCGCACGTCGCTACACCGTCACCGCCGTCGCCCTCACCGGTTCGGTGAACTCCGAACCCTCCACCTCAATCTCAGTGAAACCCGTCGACAAGCCGGCCCGACCGCGGATCGTCTATGCCGAGGTGACCCGTGGGGGGATCGCGGTATTCGGGGTGGACCGGATGGTGTCCAACGGCTCACCGCTCACCAAGCGCCTCGTGGCCTGCCGACCACGTGATGGTTCCCTGCCCAAGCGAACGGCGGATATCAGTACCCAAGGCATCGCCACGGTGACCGATCTGCGGCGCGGCGAGGAGTACTCCTGCCGAGCCAAGGTGGCCAATGCCCTGGGTAGCCAACGATCATCTGCGGTAACCGTTCGCGCTCGGTGAACCCACGGGTCTAGGCTGGCCCTCCATGCGGGCCGCGTTCTATCGACAGCAGGGTGATTCCTCGGTGATCGAGGTCGCCGAGATCCCCACCCCCGGCCCCGGCCCCGGTGAAGTTCGCGTGCGATTGACCACCGCCGGGGTGAACCCCACCGACTGGAAGGTCCGCCGCACCGGCCCCGCCCTGCCCTACGACTACCAGGTGCCCTGCCACGACGGCGGCGGCGTGATCGAGGCGGTCGGTACCGGAGTCGATCCTGCGCGCATCGGCGAGCGCGTCTGGGTGTACCTCGCAGCCCATCAGCGTCAGTGGGGCACCTGTGCGGAATACACCGTCGTGCCGTCGCGCCAGGCCATCACCCTGCCCGCGCAGATCGAATTCGACCAGGCCGCCGGACTCGGAGTTCCCTACCTCACCGCGTACTCCTGTCTGTTCGCCGATGGCCCCATCGACGGCACGACGATCCTCATCGCCGGTGGCGCGGGCGCGGTGGGCAATGCCGCGATCCAGATCGCGGTGCGCGCAGGAGCTCATGTCATCACGACGGTGAGTTCGCCGGAGAAAGGCGAGCTCGCCGCCGCCGCGGGTGCGCACGTGATCGTCAACTACCGCACCGACGATGCAGCAGCCGCAATCCGCTCCGCGGCTCGTGCCGGGGTGGATCGGGTGATCGAGGTTGCATTGGGTGCCAATCTCGATCTGGACCTGTCGGTGGTCGCCCCGCACGGTTCGATCGTCACGTACGCCTCAGAGCCCAGTGATCCGACGATCCCCGTTCGCGCTCTGATGACCCTCAACGTCAATCTCCGCTTCATGATCCTCTATGGATTCACCCCCGCGATGCTCGCAGCAGGGGTTGACGACATCACCGCCGGTCTCACCGAGGGTGTCTACCGGGGACTGCCGACCACTCGCTTCACCCTCGAAGAGGTTGCCGCCGCGCAAGATGCTGTCGAGGCCAACACCGTCGGCAAGGTCATCGTCGATCTGGTCTAGTTCGACGTGTCTTAACGCTGTGTACCCACGATGCCAGGATGGGTGGCGTGAAGACGATCACGATCGAGCAGTTGCGCGGCATCCTGGAGGATCTGCCCGACAATCCGCGCATCGTGTGCTCGGGCAACTTCGCGATGCCGAGGACCTTACTCGGCCTCATCGATGAAGTGGTGCCTCGTTTCCGGCTGACGATGCTCAATGCGCAGCCGGGTGTTCCCGATCGTGACGGCATCACCCAGGAGACGATCTTCGTCGGCCCCGGGGTGCGAGACAGTCCACGCCTGGAATACACCCCGTGCCGGTTGAGTCTCGGCCCGATCCTGTTCCGTGACGAGCATCGACCCGACGTCGTGCTCGTGCACACCTCCGCTCCGCGCTACGACACCGTGAGCCTGGGTATCGAGGTCAACGTCCTGCCTGCCGCGATCGAGGTGGCTCGTGAGCATGGTGCGATCGTGATCGCGCAGGCTAATGAGCGCATGCCCTACACCTACGGAGATGCGCAGGTGTACGACCACGAGATCGACTATCTGGTCGAGGTCGACGAGCCGATTGCCACCCATTCCCCCGGTGCGCCCGATGACGTCGCCCAGTCGATCGGGGATCGCATCGCGCACCTGGTCGCCGATGGTGCCACCCTGCAATTGGGTATCGGGGCGATCCCGGATGCGGTACTCGGTCGCCTGACTCGACATCGCGGCCTGCGCATTTGGACGGAGATGTTCTCCGATGGTGTGCTGGCTCTCGATGCGGCCGGCTGCCTCGATCCTGATATCCCGCTTACCGCATCGTTCCTATTCGGTAGCCAGGACCTGTATGACTTCGTGCATCTCAACCGCCGGGTGCGCATGCTGCGCACGGAAAACACCAATGATCCCGGCCGCATCGCCCGGCAGCGTCAGATGACCAGTGTCAACTCCGCGTTGCAGGTCGATCTGTTCGATCAGGCCAATGCGAGTCGCATCCGCGGTCGGATCTTCTCCGGGTTCGGGGGGTCGGTCGATTTCATCGAGGGTGCCCTGCACTCACGTGGCGGTGCGGCCTATATCGCGCTTCCGTCCTGGCACGCCAAGGCCGATGTGTCGACCATCGTGCCGCGCATCACTGAGCCGGTGACGTCGTTCCAGCACAGCGCAGTGGTCACCGAGCAGGGGGTCGCCCCCGCGTTCGGGCACAGCGAACACCAGCAGGCCCGCGCCATCATTGATGCGGCAGCGCACCCCGATGCCCGCGCCGGTCTGCGCGAGGCTGCCGGGCAGATGGGTCTGCTCGCCGGCTGAGCCCCTACGATGCCGTGATGCGCATCGTGGTCACGGGGGGAGCCGGATTCATCGGCTCCCACTACGTGCGGCGCCTGTTGACCGGTGCCAGCGACCTACGTCCTGATCAGGTTGTCGTCCTCGACAAGCTCACCTACGCGGGCAACCTGACCAATCTGGCCCCCGTCGACTCCGACCCCCGACTGCAGATCGTCGTCGGCGATATCTGCGACGCGGATGTGCTCGATCAGGTGCTTCCCGATACCGACGTGGTGGTGAATTTCGCTGCCGAGACCCATGTCGACCGTTCCATCCACGGCCCCGCTGATTTCATCCTCACCAATGTGGTCGGTGCGCAGACGTTGTTCGATGCCTGCCTGCGCCATGACACACCGCGAGTGGTGCACATCGGCACCGACGAGGTGTACGGCTCGATCGATTCAG
>CBFHQG010000072.1:0-11661 GCA_965657825.1 Actinomycetes bacterium
GATGAACGTCGTCGACAGTTCCTATGGATCGACTCGATGAACGTCGTCGACAGTTCCTTTGGATCGACTCGATGAACATCGTCGATCTTGTCATCCTCGGAGCCATCGTCGTCTTCGCCTGGACCGGCTGGCGACAGGGCTTCGTCGCCGGCCTGGCCTCCTTCGCCGGGTTCCTCGGCGGGGGACTGGCCGCCGCACTCACCCTGCCCACCCTGGTCGAGGCGCTCGACCTACCCGACTTCGGTGGTGCGCTGCTGCTGGCCACCGGGATCCTCGCCGCCGCTCTGCTCGGTCAGACACTCACCTCCATCATCGGCAGACGATTGCGCGGCGCCATCACCTGGTCACCGGCACGCGCGGTGGACAACCTCGGCGGTGCGGTGCTCAACGTCACCGCGCTCGCAGTCGTCCTGTGGGTGGTGGCCTCCGCTGTCACGGTGCTTCCCGAGCAGTCGCTCGTGCGCCAGGTGCGCGGCTCGACGCTGATCCTCGGCATCGACCGGATCGTCCCTGACGCTGCACGCGACTTCTTCGTCGGTTTGCGCGATGCCGTCGCCGACTCGCCACTACCGCGAGTGTTCGCCGGGATCGGCTACGACGCGGGGCCGCAGGTGCCGGCACCCGACCGCGCGCTCCTACGCGACCCCGCAGTGCGCGCCTCATGGCCATCGCTGGCCCGCATCACCACCACCGGATGCGGCACGGGAGTCTCCGGATCAGGGTTCGTGTACGCAGCCGACCGCATCCTGACCAACGCGCACGTCGTCGCCGGAGTCGACAATCCACGCGTGCGCATCCCTGGAGACGCGCAGTCCTATGAGGCCACCGTCGTGGCCTTCGACTCCGATGTCGACCTTGCGGTACTCGCCGTACCCGGTCTGCCCGCTGCACCGCTGGACTTCGCCAACGAACCCGCGACCACCGGTGACCCGGCAGTCGTCGCGGGGTTCCCCGGCGGTGGTGAACTCGTCGCGACTCCCGCGCGCATCCGCGCTGAGATCGATGCCCGCGGTGAGGACATCTACGGCCGGGCGGGGGTGATGCGCGAGGTGTATTCCTTCCGCGGAGAGGTTCGCCCGGGCAACTCCGGTGGGCCGCTGCTGGCGCCTGACGGTCGCGTCTATGGAGTCGTCTTCGCCGCCGGGCTCGACGACGCTGACACGGGTTACGCGATCACCGCGGCACAGGCGGAGGCGATCGCGATGTTCGGTGAGATCGCTACCTCCCCCGCAGAGACGGGCCCCTGCCGCACCCGCTGATTCAACCGAGCGATCGTTACAGAGAGTCGAGTTGCTCACCGGCGACGGATCGAGTGACAGGGATAGGGACGGCTAACGATTCGAGGCGTGCTCGTGCGCGCTCGCGCAGACGTTGCGCCCCCACCTGGTTACCGCGCGCCGCCTGCGTCACCCCGGCCGCAGCCTGAGCCAACGCCCGCCACCACTCACGTTCATCCTCGGGTGCACACCGCCATCGCTGCTCGAGCACCTCGTGGGCGTGGAATGGTCGACCCGACTGCAGATACGCCACCGCCTCGTCGATCGCATCGGAGGCATCGATCCACTCGCGCTCGGGGACCATGTCCTCACCCGGCGCACCCCACGGCAATGGCCGACCGAGCTCATCTCGGGGACGGGTGTTGCTCAGTCGCCGGACAGGTGGCTGAGCAGGTGATCCGCCGTCGGGGGTCACGCCGTCCGATGTTGGGCCAGCCATGGCATCAGTATTCCTGCGAACGCCTCCGGGTCCTCCTCATGCGGGAAATGCCCGGTTCCCGGCACGACCGCGAACTCGTAGTCTGCTGTCGCCCACTCCGCTGACCCTTCCGCGACCCGTGGCAGGACGGACATGTCGTCGGCGCCGTGGATCTGCAGCACCGGCACCTCGATCGCTGATTCCATCCGGCGCGCATAGCGACGGCCGTCGGTGCGCAGAAAGGACCGGAACGCCCAGCGGTGGTATTCCACCGCGCAGTGCGCTGTCGGCCACAGTGAGAAAGCCGAACGGTAGGTCCGCGCGGTGTGCGCATCGGGGAACCCCGGTGTCGCCGACCACTCCGTGATCAACTCCGCAACGCGCACACAGTCATCAGCCATCAGCGAACGTTCGGGTAGGAACGGCCACTGGAAGCCGATCGCGTACATCGACCGGCCACGCTGCAGACCATCGGAGAGCAGCGCACGACGTAGCCGGCGCGGATGCGGCATCGACACCGGCACGATGGCGCGCACGACATCCGGGGTCAATACCGGCATGGTCCACGCGATCAGGCCACCCCACCCGTGGCCGATGATGGTCGCCGACTCCTCACCGAGACTGCGGATTACGCCGGCGACGTCGTTGGCCAAAGTCGTCGGGTCATAGCCGTGCGGGGTGTGGTCGGAGCCGGCATAGCCGCGCAGGTCCATCGCGATCACCCGATAACCGGCTTCGGCGAGCCGTGTGATGTGGTCGCGCCACGACCACCAGAACGTCGGAAATCCATGCAGGAGAACGACGGTCGGGCCAACACCGGCCTCGACGATGTGGAAGCGGGAGCCGTTCGCCGCGATATCGCGATGCTCCCAGGGCCCGGGGAGGTAGATGACCTCCTCCGGATCGAGGAGGCAGGACTCGCCGGCAGGGTCGCCCAGCGAGGAGGCGCCGCTCAGTCGCGGGCCGACGCCGGCAGGGTGCCGTTCGCCGGCGCTGCTGCACCGCCACCTGTGAGTGCGGCCTTCGTCTTCTCGATCTCTGCGATCGTGCGCTCAGGCCCCTTGATCTTCTTCGCCGCGCTACGACCAAGCAGGCCGAGGACGACGGCGACGAGGAACAAGAAGGCGGTCACGATCCCGAATCCAGCCCAGACGGGCAGACCCAGGGCAACAAGCACGTACGCGATGGTGACGAGCAGGAACAACCCACCGGTGCCCGCCATCACCAGGGCTCCGGTGATGAGGCCACCGGTCTTGGCTGCCGCCTGGGCGCTGCCGGCGATCTCGAGCTTGGCGAGTTCGACCTGGGCCTTGATCAGCCGCTGCATGTCGGTGATCGCCGAGGTCAGCAACTTCTTCAGGGGGACGTCCTCCCCTGATCCGGGCGCCTTGACGTCGGACATGTGTGGATCCCTTCGTCGTGCCTGCCGTCGACCGCAGCGCGTCGTCCGCAATCGAACCGTCCGCACGCCAGGCTATCGGGTGGGCCTCAGCGGGGGTGGGAGTCCGGGGGATCGGTCTGGTAGACGTCGGGAATGCCATCCCCGTCGAGGTCGGCCTCCTCGATGGCGGCCACCTTGCGGTAGTGGCGGTTGCGGGTGAGCAGGAGCACGCTGGCGGCCAGGGCGGCGGCCACGGAGGCGCTGAGCACCGCCACCTTCGCCGAATCGAGGAGGAGCGGAGCATCGGAGTAGCCCAACTTGGTGATGAGCAGGGAGACGGTGAAGCCGATTCCGGCGAGCATTCCGACGGCGACGACGTCGATCCAACTGATCGTCGAGGGGAGGGTCGCTCGGGTGAACCTCGCCATCAACGCGGCGGTCACCAGGATCCCGATGGGCTTGCCGATGAACAGGCCGGCGATGAGTCCGAGAGCGACCGGGTTGGAGAGGGGCTCGATGATCCCGGTGCTGCGCAGATCGACTCCGGCGGCGAAGAAGGCGAACAGCGGGACAGCGACGCCCGCACTGAACGGCAGGATCATCCGCTGCAGCCGGTCGGCGGGGGATTCAGCCTCGCCGGGGTCGGTGGTGGAGCGGGTCAGCAGCGCGAGCGCGACGCCCGCCACGGTCGCGTGGATGCCGCTTTCATGGGTCAGTGCCCAGATGACGAGCACCAGCGGGATGTAGATGAGTGGGGAACGCACCCGGCGTCGCTGCAGCCACCAGTACAGGGCCAGGCCGGCGATCGCTGCGACGAGGTACCAGGGCCCGAAGCCCTTGGAGTAGAAGATGGCGATCACCATGATCGCGCCGAGATCATCGACGACGGCCAGGGTGAGCAGGAACGCGCGCAGGGCCACGGGCAATCCGCGACCGACCACGGCGAGGACCGCCAGGGCGAAGGCGATGTCGGTGGCCATCGGGATGCCCCAACCGGCCAGAGCATCCGGATCTGTGGACCGCGCGGCGATGACGACGAAGACCAGGGCGGGCACGACCATTCCACCGATCGCCGCGGCGATCGGGACGGCTGCCTGGGCGGGCTTGCTCAGCGAGCCGTGGGTCAACTCGTGCTTCAACTCCAAGCCGGCGATGAAGAAGAAGATCGCCAGGAGGCCGTCAGCCGCCCAGGTGGACAGGCTCAGGTTGAGG
This sequence comes from Actinomycetes bacterium, assembly GCA_965657825.1. GTDB lineage: Bacteria > Actinomycetota > Actinomycetes > S36-B12 > S36-B12 > M55B157. The sequence continues at coordinate 4,289 of CBFHQG010000072.1, forward strand.
TCGAGGGTGATCGGCCCCAGCACGATGTCAGGGCCGACGGTGACCGCTCCGAGATCGAAGTAGGCATCACCCCACCGGGAGTTCGCCCAGATCAAGGCGATGACGGCGGCGATGAGGAGCAGGACCCCGCCGATGGTCTCCCCACGCAGGGCCCGCAGCAGCCAGACCCGCTCGGCCAGCGGTGGGCGCAGGAAGATCTCGTGATCGGTGGCGGGCATCGGTGGCGGTCTCCTCAGCGAGGGGCGTGGGGTCCCTTCCGAGACTATCGCCTCGGTGAGTACCGGTCCGTGCGGGCGCAGCCGGGATGGCAGCGGGAGGGAAGCTCTCCGGGTGCTGATCAGTCCGCGGAATCACCGGAGTTGAGGCCGGCTTCGATGAGGCCCATGACGGCAGGATCAGCGAGCGTCGTGGCATCCCCGAGGGTGCGGTGCTCGGCGACGTCACGCAGCAGGCGGCGCATGATCTTGCCCGACCGGGTCTTGGGTAGTTCGGGGACCACCATGACCTGTCGGGGCTTGGCGATCGGGCCGATTTCCTTGGCGACGTGGTTGCGCAGTTGACTGATCAGCTCACTGCCATCGGCACCGGATTCGACTCCTCCGCGCAGGATGACGAAGGCGACGATGCCCTGCCCGGTGGTGTCGTCGGCCGCGCCGACCACTGCTGCCTCGGCCACGGCCGGGTGTGACACGAGTGCCGACTCCACCTCCGTGGTCGAGATGCGGTGGCCGGAGACATTCATCACGTCGTCGACGCGACCGAGCAGCCAGATAGCCCCATCGTCGTCGAGTTTCGCGCCGTCCCCGGCGAAGTAGTACTGCGGCCAGCGCGACCAGTAGGTGTCGACGTAACGCTGGTCATCACCCCAGATCCCGCGCAGCATCGACGGCCACGGCTCGGTGAGGACCAGGTACCCGCCACCGCCGTTGCTGACCGGTGTGCCCTCGTCGTCGACCACGGCTGCACCGATGCCGGGTAGGGCCCCCATCGCTGAGCCCGGTTTGCAAGCGGTGACGCCGGGAAGCGGGGCGATCATCATCGCTCCGGTCTCGGTCTGCCACCAGGTATCCACGATCGGGCAGCGATCGCCACCGATGACCTCGCGGTACCACATCCACGCCTCGGGGTTGATCGGTTCACCGACGCTACCGAGCAGACGCAGACTGGACAGATCGTGCCTCGCGGGGATGTCCGCGCCCCACTTCATGAACGTGCGGATCGCGGTGGGTGCGGTGTACAGGAGGGTGACGCCGTACTTCTCCACGATCTCCCACCATCGGCCCTGGTGCGGGGTGTCCGGGGTGCCCTCGTAGATCACCTGGGTCACGCGGTTGGCCAGTGGGCCGTAGACGATGTAGGAGTGACCGGTCACCCAGCCGACATCCGCGGTGCACCAGTACACATCGGTGTCGGGTTTCACGTCGAAGACATTGGCATGCGTATACGCCGCCTGGGTGAGGTAGCCGCCGCTCGTGTGCAGGATCCCCTTCGGCTTACCCGTCGTGCCGGAGGTGTAGAGGATGAACAGGGGGTGCTCGGAGTCGAAGGCTTCGGGCGTGTGGGTATCGGACTGACGCTCGACGATGTCGTGCCACCACACGTCACGGCCGTCGGCCATCTCGACATCGGAGCCGGTGCGCTGCACGACGAGGACATGGCGCACCGAGGGGGTGTCGGCGACGGCCTCGTCGACGGCAGGCTTCAGGGCCATCGCGGACCCGCGGCGGTTCTGCCCGTCGGCGGTGATGACGAGGGTGGCCTGCGCGTCGTCGATCCGGGAGCGCAGCGCCTCGGCTGAGAATCCGGCGAACACCACCGAGTGGGGAGCGCCGATGCGTGCGCACGCCAGCATCGCGATCACCGCCTCGGGGATCATCGGCAGGTAGATGGCCACGCGGTCACCGGCGGTGACGCCGAGCTCGGTGAGGGCGTTGGCGGCTTTGGACACCTCGCGGTGCAGGTCGGCGTAGGTCAGCGCCCGGGTATCGCCGGGCTCGCCCTCGAAGTACAGGGCGACCTGATCTCCGTGACCGGATTCGACGTGCCGGTCGACGCAGTTGTAGGCCACGTTGAGGGTGCCCCCGACGAACCACTTCGCGAACGGCGCCTTCGACCAATCCAGGGTCTGATCCCACTCGCTCGCCCAGGACAGCCGGGCAGCCTGGGCCTCCCAGAACGCCAGCCGGTCAGCCGCAGCGTCGGTGTACATCTCCTCGGTGGCGTTGGCCTGGTCGGCGAAGGCCGGGCTGGGGGGGAACACGCGGTTCTCAGTCAGCAGATTGGACAGGGCGGCATCCGGATCGGACACGGTGCGACTCCTCACAGGCGGCGCCCCGGCTCAGACCGGCTTCGCTCGGGGCAGGCGGATCAGGTGTGCTCACACGCTAGCCGCCTGAGGGGATAGGCGCGTCGAAAGGAACGAAACAGGCTCCTGATGCGTCAGGATGGGAGAAGACGGGGTTGCGGTACGTGTGGTGACTGGGAGGAACGAATCGTGCGACCACGGGTAGTGGTGCCCCTGCTGTTTGCTCTGGCGGCGGCACTCGGGCTCATCGTGGGTGCAGTGCTGCCCGGTTCATCGAGTACCCCCACAGCGGCTGATGTCACGCCGGCACCGGCTGACCCGGCCGACCCGGCGGACCCGGCGGACCCCACCGAGCCAGCTGCTGACCCCACCGAACCTGCTGCACCTCAGGTTGGTGAGGTGATCGGTGTCGGCGGTGGCGCCTCGGCCGTGAACCTGCCCCAGCCGGAGTTCCCCATCGAGAAACTCAAGCCGGGTGAGACCCCGCCTCAGTTCGTCGTCATCTCCTTCGACGGTGCCGGCAACGACGCGGTGTTCCACCGCTTCATGGATACCGCGGATGCGACGGGAGCGAAGTTCACCTACTTCGTCTCCAGCGTCTACCTGCTGCCCGATGACAAGCGGTTCGAGTACACCAACCCGGGTCGATCGGCTGGTGAATCAGGAATCGGCTTCGGGGGCACGGCGGCCGACGTCGCCGGCCGGGTGGAGAACTACCGCGAGGCCTATGAGAAGGGCCACGAGATCGGCACCCACTTCGGCGGCCACTACTGCCAGAACAACACCGGATCGGTGATGGACTACTCGCAGGCCGATTGGGATTCCGAGGTCTCCCAGGCTGAGCGGTTCATCGACGACTGGGCGGCGAATACCGGCACCACCGCAGCGACACCGCTGCCGTTCAACGGCACCGTCTACAAGGGCGGACGCACACCCTGCCTCGAAGGTGATCGGGATGCGATGTACTCCGCGTTCGTCGATCACGGATTCACGTACGACTCCTCCAACACCGGGTTCTTCCAGTGGCCGGTGAAGAACTCCTATGGCCTGTGGGACTTCCCGCTGCCCACGCTGAAGGTCGGCGACACCGGTCGCTCGGCGATCGCGATGGACTACAACATCTACTACCAGGCCTCCAACGGGCAGACGAATATCACCGACCCGGCCGGATGTGCGGAGATCGAGCGGATCTCCTACGACACGTTGATGAACGCGACGAAGGCCGCGTACAACGGCACGCGGGCACCGTTGATCTGGGGCATGCACTGGAGCCCCTATGCCTGCGGGGCCTTCATCGACGCGACGAACCAGTTCGTGCGTGACGTGTCGGCGACGATGCCCGACGTGCGGTTCGTGACCAATGATCAGCTCGCCCAGTGGCTCGAGGCTCAAGACCCAGCGGTGCTCGCCGAACTCCAAGCCCGAGGCACCCAGATCTACTAACCCAAATCCGCAACTTTTAGCTCGTTGTCGCCCCTAGGGAGTTGCGGATTTCAGCTCTCGTCGCGTCGTCGGGCATGCTGGGCGTCGTGCCCGTCGATTCCCGCCGCGACCCACTCGCGGCGCTGGCGCAGCTACCCGGCGTGACACCGGCCTGTTTGGCCGCACGCGATGAGGTCGACCGCATGCTGTGGAGCCGCGAGGTGCGGGCCAAGGCAGGTGAGATCGCAGCGGAGTCGCGCCTGCAGGGAGCCCGGGCCAGTGCGGCGCTGGAGGGAGCGGAGGTTTCGCTCGCCGCGATGCGGTCGGGGATCGCCGAGGAGGATTCGCCGCTGGGGCGAGCAGTGACAGCCGCGATCTCGGTGACGGCGGCAGTACCCCGCCAGGTCGACGCCTTCGGTCGCGCCCCGCTGCAGGTCATCGCTCACCTGCACGTCCTGGCCACCCGGGGATTCGCCACCGAGGACGAGCGAGGTCGGCCGCGGGCCACCGACGACGTCGTCGACCCTCTCCATATCGGTGCGCTACCCGCGGTGGCCGACATCGCACCACGGCTCGATGCGCTCGCCGGTGTCCTGACGCGGCCGACCCAGGCACCGGCGGTGCTCGTGGCCGCCATCGCCCACGGAGAGGTGCTGGCGCTGCGACCCTTCGCCTGGGGATCGGGGTTGGTGGCGCGAGCGATGGTGCGATGCGTGCTCGCCGCACGCGGCGTCGATCCGGATCTGCTCGGTTGCCCCGAGGTCGGGATGCTCGCGGCTGGCCGTTCGGCCTATGTCAAGGCTCTGCGCGGTTATGCCAGTGGGGAGCCAGAGGGTGTGGCGGAGTGGATCATCTGGAACGCCCACGCCATCGCCGTGTCGAATCAGACCGTCTAGCGCGTTCACGCCGGCGATCCGGTGACGTTCTCGGCTCCGCTGTAGGGGCGGGGGATGTCCCTGACCGATCACCCTCCCGCCCAACCCCCCTTGATGACGGTATTCACAATCATTTATAGTGAGATTAGTAACTATAGGTAGCTCGGCCGCAGCGGCCAGCCGGATACACCACCACCCCGGAGAGGAAGATCGTGCCCACACTGCTGCTCATCGCCATCGCTGGCTTCGGGGCGCAGTTCGTCGATGGTGCGCTGGGGATGGGATACGGGGTTACCTCCTCGACCCTGCTCATCGCCCTCGGTCTGTCACCGGCTGTGGCGTCGGCGTCGGTGCAGATGGCCAAGATCGGAACCGCGGCGGTGTCGGGAGCAGCCCACCACCGGTTCGGCAACGTCGACTGGAGGACCGTCCGCCGCATCGCGATCCCCGGGGCTGTGGGCTCATTCGCCGGAGCGACGTTCCTGTCGTCGATCAGCACGGCGGTGGCCCGACCGGTCGCAGGCAGCCTGCTCTTCGTGTTGGGTGCCTACGTCGTGTTCCGCTTCGCTCGCACCCGACACATCAAGCAGCGCGGCGGGCGTCCGCGCCATCGACTGCTCGTTCCGCTAGGTCTGACCGGTGGGTTCATCGACGCGACCGGTGGTGGTGGATGGGGGCCCGTGACGACCCCGGCGCTGCTCGCCGACGGGCGACTCGACCCCCGTCGGGTCATCGGCACCGTCAGCACGGCGGAGTTCATCGTCGCGGTATCCGCCACGGCCGGCTTCCTCCTCGGGTTGGGCCTGAGTGGATTGGACCTCGGCTTCGTCGCGGCGTTGCTGATCGGTGGGGCGATCGCTGCCCCACTGGCCGCCGCCGTCGTGCGCCACCTCAATCCTCGTCTGCTCGGTGTCGTCGTCGGTGGAGCGATCTGTCTGCTCAACGCGCGGATCCTGCTCTCCGCGATCGATGCAGCACCTTCGCTGTGGTGGGCGACCTACACCGTGCTCGTGGTGACCTGGCTCGCCGTACTGACCGCGGTGGTGCGAGCGTGGTGGCAGGTACGAAGCGTTGAACGCGGACGGTCAGCGGAAACCGAGCACATCGCGGTGTGAGGTAGTCGATCCACGCGGGTGGGAATCAATGCCAGGCGTCGGGGTCGTCGAGTAGGCGACGCACGCGCGCCGGATAGTGCTCGTTGACCACATCAGCCAGCGACACCGACTCCAGGATCTGGCGCTCCGCGGCTCGCAGAGCCACGAGCACCGACTGCAGTCCGGTGGCGGGACCCGCATAGTGCAGGTTCTCCGGTCGGGTCCCCGCGACGTCGGTGAGTGCTCCATCGATCGCACGGATGACATCGGCCAGAGTGATCTCGCCAGCAGCGCGCGCCAGCGACCAGCCGCCCTCGGGGCCGCGCCGCGCACGGACGATTCCGGCCCTGCGCAGATCGGCGAGTATGGCCGACAGGTAGGTGCTGGCGATCCCCTGTCGCTCGGCCAGATCCTCGGTGCGCACGAGTTCTTCACCCGAGGCAGCGAGCTCGAGGGCTGCTCTCAGGGCGTAGTCGGTTCGACCGGTCAGGCGCACGTCGACTAAGGATAGGCCCGGTTCTCCACCGATCAGCCCACCGTGTCCATCGGGGGACGACTAGCCTTCCTGGCATGGACCATCCCGCCCGTACCGGGCTCATCGGGGCCGCCTTCGTCGTCGGCCGCTCCTTCCAGCCCAATCTGCTCACCCGCAACACGATGGATCAGGCGATCATCACCGGCGCGAGCTCGGCGGGTGGGTACGGCATCTACGCCTCGGCAGACTCGCTGATCAACTCCATCGCCTCGCGCATTTCACGCCAGGAGCACCCTGAGCCGGCGAGCCGGCTCGCCGTTGCAGCGACCATCGGTGCCGCGGGGGCTGTGGCGTCCAGCGTGCTGTCCTGGCGTGAGCACGAACCTCGGGGTCGCGCTGTCGGGCGGCTGGTGGGCCAAGCACTCGCTGCCGCGAGCGTGGCGAGCATCGCTTCAACGATGACCGGACGACGAAGTGAGGGCCGTCGTGCGGCGTTCGCGGTCGCCGGTGCGATCGGTGCGCTGTCCTGGGCAGTCACCCGCCCGTGGAAGGCGGCTCCGGGATCGCTGCTCCCGGAGGATCTCGACGTCGCTCTCCATAGCCGCGTCCATGGTGAGCAGCACTTCTACGAGGACGACGTTCGTGAGGTGAAGCCCGCCATGACGGTGGCCATCGCCGCCGGTGTCGGCATCGCGACATACGGTCTCGCGCGGGTGGAGTCGGCGCTGACCCACGCCTCGTCGCGAGCGGCGACCTTCATCATCGGAGGCGAGCCCCAAGATCACCGGACCCTCGGGCGTCTCACCGCGACCGGCATCTCGCTCGGTGTCGCGGTGCTTGCCCTCAACCGCGTGTCGGCGATGTTGACCAAGGGTGGTGATGCGATCGAGCCGGGTCACGCGACTGCGCCGGCCGCACCGGAGATCACCGGCTCACCCGCATCGGGCCTGCCGTGGGACAAGCAGACCCGCGAGGGCGCACGATGGCTGAGCATGACGCTTCCGCCCGACACGATCGACTCCGTGATGGGCACCACCGACTCCAAGCAGCCCATTCGCGTGTATTCCTCGATCGAGATCGCCGATACCGAATCGGGCCGTGCGGAGGTGCTCCTGCGCGAGATCGATCGGACCAACGCATTGCAGCGCAAGGCATTCGCGCTCTTCTCGCCCACCGGCTCCGGATATATCAACTACGTCGCC
>CBFHQG010000073.1:0-11500 GCA_965657825.1 Actinomycetes bacterium
CAGCGTGACCTGCAGGGTTCCGGTCGCACCGACCAGAACGGTCTGGGTGGCCGGGGTCAACTCCATGGAAGTGGGGGTACCGGTCGTCGTGAAGCTGAACGTGACGGTGTCCTCACCGTTGCCCAGGGCACCCGCATAGCCGCCCGCCGTGTCGACGGCGAGGCGAATGAAGGAGTCATCAGCGGTGGTAGCGGCGCCGATCAAGCCCCTGCCAACACCACCCACGTCCTGGCTGTTGTCGTTGAGAGAAACCGAGTCGTCCAGCGTCGTGCCGGTCGAGTCATCGATGTAGACGCGTGCGTCAGCCGTGGGCGCCGTCGACAACACCATGACGAGGGTGTCGTCGTTGCCGATATCGGGAACGCTGGTTGCCTTGAAGGTCATGTAGGCGGCGGGAATCGTGTTCACCGCACCTGACCGAACCGGGGATACGGTGGCAGCCACCGTGTCGCCCGCTGCAGACGCGGAAGTCGCGCCCACGAAGGGAACCAACGCCAGGCCCAAGGCACCCGCGGCAACGCCGGCAAGCGTTCGCTTGCCCATGCGCATTGCGTTAGACAATGCCTTTCCTTTCGTTAAGGCGTGTTCTTCGCTGGCTCGCCCGGGGCCGAAGGATCCATTTCGGTGATCCCCGGCCGAACGAACTCCGAACACGCTGATCCGGATCGATGACATCAGTAGGGCGATGCCACCGCGTACATCTAAGCAGGTTGCACAGCCAAGATCATGCAAGGGGGCGCCATCTCTCAGGGATTTCCCAACCAACTGAGAATGGTCTGGGGAGAACAACTTTGAGGTCGTCGGACAAAATCCGGACTTATCCACAAGCACATCGTCCTCGCGGTGACATAACGTGGTCCGCGAAATGTAGTGAATGTCCTATTTGCATGATTCGTACGTTCCATCACGCTTGTTCCCCATGCAGTCTGGTCATGATCGCGCGAGCGTTCTCCCGGAGTCCGTCGTGGGCCGCGGCCCCGTGTCCCGGGGAATTTCGCGAACCGTGCCCGAATCTACGCATATATAGAGGAGAAACCTCACCCGCCCGGAAACTTGCTTCGGCGGCGTCCGCATCGATGTCGAGCTGTTGATATCCCGCACCTCAATAGCCCACAGACGCACCTCACCCGTGAGGGAACACCGCCGGATTCCCTCATACGACTCGATCACACTATCGGTTATCCACACCCTGTGACTGACGTTGTGGATGGTTCGCGCGTTACGAAAAGTTCACCGGGCGACATAACGCATTCGGGCGTGTCGCCGAACCCCCCTTTCCGCGGAAACGCCGAGCCCGGGGACTTTCCGCGGAAAGTCTCCGACCTTCGGGCAACGCACGAGTGGAAGATCGGTGAGATCCACCAGCGAATGTGATCCAGACGGAGCTTGAACCGCTGCTCCAATGTCTGAGGTATCCGGCATGATCGACTCGAACCACCGGGTAGGAGGCCGCCGTCATGACCGATGACGAACTGTTCGCTCACCTCGGCTTCAGCTGGGACCGTGGGTCCGCCCAGCGCGACGTCGATTCCTCGAGCGTGCGCGCCGCCGTCGCCTCCTTCGACCGAGCGATGGCCGGGCACGTGTGGGCGGCAGCGGTGCTCGAAGGTAATCCGTTCACCTACCCCGAGGTCCAGACCCTGCTCGAGGGCATCACCGTGGGCGGCCGCAAAGTGTCCGATGCCGACCAGATCCTGCGGCTGCGCGACGCCTACGTCCTGCTGAGCGATCTGGTGACCGACGAGCAATTCGTTCTCAACAAGCCCACCAGTGATGCCATCCACGCGGTGCTCGCCCGCAACGAAGCACTCGAGTCCGGGCACTTCCGCGGCGAGGGTGACGAGGTGGCCAATGTCAGCGTCAATCTCGGAGCACGGGGGACTCATACACCCGCGCCCACCCAGCCCGGTGGTGCCAACCTGCGCGAGATCTTCGATCGTGGCTTGACGGCGCTCGACCAGATCGACCATCCCTTCGAGCGGGCCAGTGCCTATTTCCTTTTCGCCGCCGACAACCAGTTCTATTTCGACGGCAACAAGCGCACCGGGCGGTCGATGATGAACGGTGTACTCATGTCCGCCGGGATCGAGGCCGTGTTGATCCCCGCCCAGTCACGGGAAGAGTTCAACTCCCTGATGACGCAATTTCACGCCGAGCGCGATGCCACCGCGATGATGGACTTCCTCGCCAGTTGCGGGCCGCGCCAGGCTGAGACCTCCCAGCGCTGGGATGCCATCAACGCGCAGGCGCGTTCCTCCCCTGATGCATGAGTTCTGCGGTGTTCGTTTCTACAGCCTTTATGTCTGCATTCTTCACTCCCTGAACTGATCCCCAGGCCTACTCGCCGCTGCCCCCTGTCCACAACCGGCGCTATGCCTGTAGGTGAAACACCCCCGCGAGCGCAGCCTGATCCGTTATGAGTGTGGCTCCCGCACCCCCGGATCCCCCCGATCCGCGGATCAACCTCGCCGACTATCTGCACCACCACTACCTGCCACGCAAAACCCCGGGCTGGGCTGAGGGCACGCGCGCGTTCCGATCCTGGGCGATCGACAGCGTGCTCATCCCCGACCTCGGCCACCGACCCGTCGTTGATCTGAGCCTGGCCGAACTCGAACGCTGGGTGGGGTGGCGGGCGATCACCCCGTTCGCCACCTCGGGCAACATTCCCAAACGCGCAACCCTGGACGCGTTGCTCAACACCCTCGGTGCGGCGTTGCGGCTGGCGATGCTCGATGGGCTCGTCCCGGTCAACGCGACCAAGGGCATCCGGCTGCCCCGCGACATCAGCGAACCGGTGTGCGTGTGGACAGGCGAGCAGGTGCGCACATTTCTCGACGCCACCGCGCATACGCGCTACGCCACGTTGTGGCGAGTGCTGTTCGCAACGGGTCTGCGTCGCGGCGAAGCACTCGGGTTAACGTGGGCAGATCTCGATGTCACACGTGGCACGGTGACTGTGCGTCGGTCGCTGCAGTCGCATTCGCGATCGGGTGCCTACCACTATGGGCCGCCGAAGACTCCGCGGTCGCGACGCACCATCAGCATCGATCGGGGGACGCTCGAGCAGTTGGGCCGTTGGCGGGCACAGCAGAATGCGGAGTTCGATAAGCGTGGTGAGTCGTTCACGTCGACGGATTCGATCTTCACCACCGCTGCGGGTGACCCGATGCTGCCCTGTGTGGTGTCCGACGCGTGGCGGGCTGCCGTGAAACGCACGGGTCTGCCGCGGATGCGACTGCATGACATCCGGCACACGCACCTGTCACATCTGCTGCGCGAGGGCGAACCGATCGCGCACGTCTCAGCTCGCGCTGGCCACGGCACGCCGTATCAAACACTGACGACGTATGCGCATCTCATCCCCGGCGATGACGAACGCACCGCTGCTCGCGCCGGGACGATGTTCACCGGCGATGCTGATGCGCAGACCGATGGGGAGACCGGTGGGCAAGGTGGGCCGGATGAGGACGGGGGAGGCGCGAGGATCATCGACTGGCCGGCCTGAGTGGCGTGCAATGTGTCGTCCTCAGAACAACCCTGGTCCCGTCTTGCCCAGCATGTCCGGCTGCCAGGGCGCATGTTCCTCAGGACACCCAGACTTCGAACCCATGGAATCACCCCACGACGTCACTTCGACCGGCTCAGCCGCTCAACCTCTCCATGAAGTTCCGGCATTTTGGTATTTTGGCAATATGGCTGATGGCGAGATGATCCTGGTCGACATCGATGGACGAGGTCGCGTCGGGCTCGGACGGCTTCATCCACCCGAGGGGCCTTATCTGGCAAGTCGCGAAACCGATGGCACCGTGATCCTGCGCCCGGCGGTCGTCATGACGCAGACACAACGCGATCTGCTCGACCGACCCGACATCCTGGACCTGATGGATGAGATGGCAGCAAAACCAGCCAAGGCCAGCCGACGTGGGCGTCCTCGTCGCAGCTCGCACGACTGAACCGCAGGCATGAGCCGCACACCGGAATATTCGGCGCAGGCCGACCGGGCCCTCGATGAACTTGAGGCAGGCACCGACCCGCGGCTGCTCGACGCCGTGGCTGATGCCATCGACCTCATCCTCGACCACGGCGATGATGCGCCCGCTCGACGCGATGTGGTGTCCGGTCGCGACGGCAGCTCGTGGTTCAAGGTCGCCGTGCGCGACCCGCGCCATTCCTGGGTGGTGTTCTGGCGACCCGAAGGTGACATCGCCCGCATCGTCTACATCGGATCGTTCCCCGAGCGGTGAGTGCCATTACCCGACATCAGTCGCGCTGGGCGCATCGACGATCAAACAGCGCACATCATGGGTTCGAAAGTACGCCGTACCGTCGGATTCCCCCGCGAGTTCGCTGACACCTAGGCTCATCACATGGCGCAGATTGTCGAGGTCCCCGGGTTCATCGAGATCCGGTTGAGCCGATGGGAGAAAGCCGGGGCGCTGAACGGTGATCTGCGTATCCCGATCGACCATGTGACGCACCGCGATCATGTGCCCGATCTGTGGAGTCGCCTTCGTGGCATGCGCGCACCGGGCACCGGGATGCCTGGCGTGATCATGCTCGGCACCACCCGCTTCCGCATTGACGGTGTGTGGCACAAGGACTTCAATGCGGTGTATGGCCACCGGCCGGGAACGGTGTTGACATTGCGCGATGAGGACTTCGATCGGGTGCTGATCAGCGACCCGAAGTAGTCGGTGATTCGGTCAGCGGCAGCCACGAAGGCACGGCGCTTTCCGCGGAAAGTGGTGGCGCGGTCAGCGGCGGCTGATCGTGATGGTGTTCGACGTCATCGAGCCGTCGGGGGTGCGCAGTTGCACGTGGATGGTCTTCTGGGTGCGCCGCTGCCAGGTGAACGTCCCTGACTCGTCGACCAGGATGCGCGCCTTGCCTTCAGAGGAACTCGACTGGTCATCGAAACGCATCCAAGGTGCCAGCACCGCACCCATACCCATCCCCGTTGATGTGCCGTTAACGATGATGCCCGAGCTGCCCCGCACCTCACCGCGCGAACCGTTGATCATGATCGACGGATCCACGGGGCGTTTTGGTGTCACCACGGCCGAGGGTTGCGACCAGGAACTCCACCCGGCACCTGTGAGGGCACGCACGGTGAAGGTGTAATCCGTGCCATTGGTCAACCCGGTCACCTCGCAGGTCAACACCGTGGTCAAGCACGATGCCCCAGATGGTGACGACATCACCTGATAGGTGGTCACCGGGAACGAACCCGTCGATGCAGGGGCAGCCCAACGCACCGACGCCGAAGCATCCCCGGCGATACCGATCACAGCAGTCGGCGGACCAGCCGGCACTGCCGGAACAGGCTCTGGCGTTGGAGTGACGTAGCCGAAGATCCCGACGGATGTGTCGGCTTGGGAATCAGGATTCGTCACTGTGACGCTAGTGGGGCCGTCTTGGCCCCCCGGCGAAGTGCAGGTCATCTGAGTCCCACTCACGACCGTAACGCCTGTGCACGCCAAACCCCGATGTCGACCACAGCTCCAGCGACGAAACCCGTTCCTGTGAAGGTGAGAACCTCACCACCGAGAGTTGCTCCGGTGGCGGGTGTAACGGATACGATCGCAGGCGCAGCTCTCGTGAACGAGGTCATGACGGGAAGCCCGTTGGTCTGACCAACCGCAACAAGTTGTGGCCCGCTGATAACCGACCGCCATATCCCGCTATTCCCGCTTATTTGGCCAGTCCAGGTCATCCCATCTGGAGAGGTCATAACAGCGCCACTGTGGCCAACCGCTACAAACTGCCCGTCGGCGTACGTCACCGCTCGCCAGACCTCACTCCCTGGCGCTGTCTGGCCTGTCCAGTTCACTCCGTCGGAAGAAGTCATAACCCGTTGGGCACCCGAGCTGCCCACAGCAACGAAGACGCCCACTGCATAAGTGATGCCATTCCACTGCTCGACATTGATTCCTGAAGTTCGTTGAGTCCAGGTGACACCGTCATTAGACGTCATCACCGGTATCGAAGTACCTGTGTTGTAATTCAAGGCTACGAAAGTGTCATCTCCGTGGGCGACAGACCGCCACTGATTAGCATCGACCGGATCGATGTTCACCTCAGTCCACGTGACCCCATCGTTGGAATGGGCCGCCCACTGTTGGCCAACGGCGACATAGGTGTCGTCACTATGGGTCACCGCTTGATATCCAGCGGTGCTTAGACCTGATTGAAGGGTCCAGGTCAGTCCATCGGTTGATGTCACGATCGGTTCCGCTACTGCCAACAGCCACGAATTGAGTCCCCGTGTAGGCGACCGAGGTCCAACCGCCAGTGACGGCTTGCTCAATCCACGCGATCCCATCAGGTGACGTGATCACCTTGTTAGCTGAGACGGCGACGAATGTATTTGCACCGTAGGCCACACCAGACCAGAAGGCGCTAGGTGCTGAGCGTGTCGTCCAATTCGTGCCCCCAGAAGCGTGAGCCACAACTCCGATCGATGCGCCACCCACCGACGTGGAGGAGTTCAGACCGTCAGCCGTGCTGATCCCACAGACGATGAGACCTCCAGCACCGGGGATGCCGCTTGACCGAAGGTCGTGGGCGCAAGGGAGAGGGCGAGGAGCCCAGCGAGGGAAACGGCGATGAGCCGTGCGTGGGGGGCCATCAGACGGCTCCAAGTGCAGCAGCTAGATGACACGACGCTGCCCCGAACGCGCACATCAGCGGCTGCCCATGATGAGGCGATTCGAGAGTGGCTGACCGTCGGCGCTGCGCAACGAGATGTAGATCTTCTTCCCGGTGCGCCGCTGCCAGGTGAGCTCGCCTGACTCATCGATGCTGATCCGTGAAATACCCTCGCGGTAACTGTTGTGGCCGGGGAGTTTGAACCACGGGTACACAATGGATCCAGGTGCGAGGCCCTGTGCAACCCCGCTGACGATGATGCCGGGACGTCCGCGCACCTCAGCGCGCGTTCCGGTGATCATGATCGACGGTGTGCCCGGAACAGCCACCTGTGATGCGGCGGACCAGTTGCTCCATCCGGATCCGCTGAGCGCCCGCACGCGGAAGGAGTATTCGCTGCCATTGGTCAAACCGTCGATCACGCAGATGGTGTCCTCGGTCAGGCACTGTTCGCTGCCCTCTTCCGTCATCACCTGATAGGTCGACACGGGAAAGGCACCGGTGTTCGCTGGCGCATCCCAGGACACCGTCACCGATTCATCACCGGCGATGACCTGCACATTGGACGGAACGTCAGGGGGAACGGGTGCGGCTGGCGCATCCGATGATCCTCCCGAGCCGGAGCCGGTGATGACAGCGGCAGTCGCACTGGACGTCGCCACAGCCGCCGAACCGATTCCGTTATCGGCGGTAGCCACCACCCGGATCAGCGAACCCAGATCTGCGCTCGAGAGGGTGTAGGTGGCACCGGTTCCTACCACAGTGAACGGCGATGAACCGTCAGGGGCTGATTCCCACTGGTAGGTCACGGTGGGTGCGGGATAACCGGTCAACCCGGTGACACCGGCGGACAATGTGACACCGACCTGGGCTGTCCCGGTGATGGTCGCTGAGGTGATCGTCGGGGCGGCATTCACCGCCGCAATCGGGCCAAACGCACTCGAGGTGACCGTAGTCGGAGTCGAGATACCGTTGTCCGCGGTTGCGGTAACGCGCACGAACTTGTCAGCGACGGAGTTGTCCGGTGTCCAACTCGGCGTCGTCGTCGTGGCCACCACCGTCGTCGTGGTGAACGTCGTATCGTCAGCGGCCTCCCAGTCATAGGTCACCGTCGGGGTTGGCTCACCGGTCACACCTGATGGAGTCACCGAGATCGCAGAACCTGCAGGAACAGGAGTGCCCGCCGCCGGCACACCCGGCAGTGTCACCGAGGTGATCGCAGCGAAGGCGCTCGCTCGGGTGGTGCGGATGTTCCAGCGGGTGCCTTCGTAGGGGTACCAGTTGGTGATGGAGGCATACAGGCCGAGGGTTTGGGCACCGACGTTGAGGGTGATGGGGGCGGTCCACTCACCGCTGGTAACTGTGGCGGGTCCAGAGCAGCCGACGCCGCAGCCCCACCAGATGGTGGCGTTGGTGGGTAGGGCGCTGGGCTCGGTGGGGTCGGTATAAAACATGCGGACCCGGATGCGGTCGGTAGCGTGACCGACCACGAGGGTGTCATCTTGGTCGGCGGG
Source organism: Actinomycetes bacterium (assembly GCA_965657825.1). Taxonomy (GTDB): domain Bacteria; phylum Actinomycetota; class Actinomycetes; order S36-B12; family S36-B12; genus M55B157. The sequence continues at coordinate 8,166 of CBFHQG010000073.1, forward strand.
GTTGAATGCGGCTCCGGTTTTGCTTGCCAACACCGTGGAATCGTCAGCGTTGATGATCTCATAACCGCTAATGGGCCAGGAACGAACGAAGCGCAGGGTGTAGGTCGTTGTGGTGGGTCCGTCAGTGTGAGTGACGACGATCTCGTTCATACCCGCGGAGATCGGGACGGGAGTGTTGACAGCGGAAAGGACCGTGATCGGAGCCGAAGGACTGGCCGATCCGAAGGCAACCGTGGCGGTTGTAGAACCTGAAGCAAACACCGCGTTGATGTTGATCGTGTCATCGGCAGCATTAGCGATACCGGTGAATAGGAAAGGTGTCGCCGACGCATTCAACGCCACCGACTCGCCCGTCGCATTCCCATCGACGAGCGTCAGCGCGGACACGGTGTCGGGGGTGAAAGCTGCTGCGCGGGTCGTGCGGATGTTCCAGCTCGTACCTCCATTAGGGATGGAGGCATACAGGCCGAGGGTTTGGGCACCGACTCTGAGGGTGATCGGGTTGCTCCACTCACCGCTGGTGACGGTGGCGGGTCCTTGACAGCCGACGCCGCAGCCCCACCAGATCGTGGCGTTGGTGGGTAGGGCGGTGGCTTCAGTGGGGTCGGTGTAGAACATGCGGACCCGGATGCGGTCGGTGGCGTGACCGACCACAAGAGTGTCGTCCTGGTCGGCGGGATCGAATCCGGCGCCAGTCTTGCTAGCCAACACCGTGGAATCGTCAGCGTTGATGATTTCGTACCCGCTGATGGGCCAGGAGCGGGTGATACGCAGGGTATAGGTCGTGGTGGTCGGTCCATCGGTGTGAGTGACGGCGATCTCGTTCATACCCGAGGAAATCGGGACGGGAGTATTCACCCCAGAGGTGACGGTCACCGGAGTTGAGGGACTTGCCGCACCCAGGGCAACCGTCGCAGTAGTGGTGCCAGAGGCGAACACAGCGTTGATATTGATCGTGTCATCGGCAGCATTAGCGATACCAGTGAATAGGAACGGTGTCGCCGAAGCGTTCAACGAGACGTTCCCACCTGTCGCATTACCATCGACAAGCGCCAACGAGCTCAGGCCATCGGCTCGAGCCGGCGTGACCATGAAGGCCAGGACGAGTGCCATCACGGCGGTGAACACTGCGATGATGCGCACAGAACCCAGCGTGGACTGAGGACTGGTGAGGCTCCGGGGGGTGAGCATGTGCTGAGGCTAGATTCACCAGGCCGTCCTCGGGGATTCACCGAACACCTGTCATCTCTGTGAGCAGACACCTGCTCGTTGCCCTCCACCCGGCCATCGGTGACGTCTACGGTGGGGTGGTGCAGGTGACCCGGCGCTCGGTCCTCTATGTCGAGGATGATCCGACGCTGCGCGGCATCCTCACCGACATGTTGCGTACCTCATCGGAACTCGAGGTTGTCGGTAGCGTCGCAACACCAGCCGAGGCGTTAGCCATCGCACGTGAGCATCGCATCGATGTTGCACTGCTCGATCTCGCCCTCGGCGAAGGTGAGATCACGGGCATCGAACTAGGCATCCGTATCCGCGAACTTCGCCCGGACACCGGTATTGTGCTACTCAGCCAGCACGTCGTTCCCGACTACATCACGCAACTTCCGGACAGGTATCGCGAGGGCTGGTCATTCATCGCCAAACGCAGCGACCTGCGTCTGCCCCGATTAACCGAGATCCTCATTGCCACTTCGCGCGGACTGAACATCGTCGATCCGGAGATCCTTGCGGCTCGAAAGTCAGCAGCGGCCGACCCTGTCTCGTCACTGACTCCACGCCAGCGCGAGATCATGGCGCTGGCCTCAGCGGGACGGGATGCAACGGCGATCGCCACGGAGTTGAACCTCACTGCCGGCACGGTGCGCCAAGAATTGTCGAAGGCCTATGCCGTGCTTGTCCCTGATCCGACTCCCGGCACAGATCTGCGCACGTCTGCAGTGCTGGCCTATCTACGGGCCGCTCACGGTCATCGACCAGATGCGCCATGACCGCGGACTCATTGTGAAGGTGCGATCGTGGATCGGGCCCTGGCCACTGCGACCACTGTGGCAGTTCGTTCTCATCGCCACCGTGCAGAATTACGGGGTCAACGAGGGATTCCTGGTCCAGAGACTGCCCGACACCATTACAGCTGGGAATGTGACCTTTCTTGGTGGTGGCTTGGCCAGATTCGGCTTCTCGATCCTGATGGCCGTTGTGGTTGTGGCAGCGCAGTGGGGCTTCTATCGACTGTCAACGGCGAGACGTAACACTCAGTCATTCCCCACCTATATTGCGATGATTGTTATTGGTGCGCTTGTCGCATCAGGTGTTCTCGGTGGATTCGCCGTCCTCAATGGCGAAGACGTGCCGGTGACGGTCCTTGTCGGTATGACTTTCCACTATCTGATTCTGCTGGTCATCGTGCACACCTCGATCGGGGTGATCGGTTCGCGGATGTCCAACTCGGCTGCCCGAGCCGAGGAGGCGTTGGCGAAACTCAGCGCGCAGGAGCGCCGCTTCGTCGCCTCCGAGGAACGCGCTCGACGTATCGCCGCAGAGTTTCTCCATGATCGCGTGCAGGCTGACCTGCTCGTAATCGCGATCGAGTTGCGTCGCGTCGGTGAGTCAGCAACCCCTGAGATCGCCAGCCAGATCGCATCGATCACCGAAGTCGTCGAATCGGTGCGAGTATCGGAGGTGCGCGACACCAGCCGGATGCTCAGCCCATTGGTGCAGTCGACGGGATTGACGTCAGCGCTTACGACGCTGGCGCAACGGTGGCGTGATGCGATGCAGGTGAGCCTCGATGTGGATCCTGGGATCGATGCGCTAACCCAGCAGGCATCCGCGAACCCGGATCTTGCGGTGGGGTCGTATCGCATCATCGAGCAGGCCCTGTTGAATGCTGCCGCCCACGGCCAGGCCCGCCAGGTGCAGGTGTCAGTGTCGAGTCAGTCACGCGACGGGGTCGACGGCATCCGGTTGTATGTCAGCGATGACGGTGTCGGGTTCGAGCCCGGCGATGTGGTCGATGGGGGCGGCTTCGCGATCAGTGAAGTGTGGGCGCGGCTGCTCGGTGGGGATTGGCAGGCGCGGTCGAGCCCGGGCCAGGGCACGAACGTCACCGCGTGGCTGCCGACCTCCTAACCCCACCAGACGCCATTGTGAACCCGTGGTTCACACTCCCCGGACACACCAGCTACCGCTACGGCATCTCACGGATCAGCTTCGATAAGTCAGGCGAGTTCTCCTGGCAACGCCGCGCCGGTGAGGATCACTCCCGGTAGTGGCTGCCAGATACGGATCGCTCCCGGAAGTGGCTGCCACTCGGGGGAGTCACCCCTGGCGAG